>JBEVNG010000173.1:0-8303 GCA_040508235.1 Polyangiales bacterium
TGTTCGAGATGCTCGGGAACTTCTCGTTCGGCGACTACTTCAAGGCCGACTCGATCCGCTACGGCTGGGAGTTCCTCACCGAGGTGCTCGGGCTCGACAAGGACCGGCTGGTGGTCACGCACTTCCGCGGCGAGAACGGGCTGCCGGCCGACGAAGAAGCGCGCGCCATCTGGAAGCAGGTCGCAGGCCTGCCGGACGACCGCATCCAGGCGCTCGGGGCGTCGGACAACTTCTGGTCGATGGGCGACACCGGCCCGTGCGGGCCGAGCAGCGAGATCTTCTACTACTTCGGCGACGACGCACCCGATCCGCGCAAGATGGGTGAGGAGCCCGATGCCGGCGGCAATGGCTGGATGGAGATCTGGAACCACGTCTTCATGCAGTTCGAGCGCAGCGCCGACGGCACGCTCACGCCGCTGCCTGCTCCCTCGATCGACACCGGCATGGGCCTCGAGCGCGTGTGCTGCGCGGTGCAGGGCGTGCGCTCCAACTACGACACCGATCTGCTGCGCCCGCTGGTCGATCTCGCCAGCGAGATCGCCAAGAAGCCGTACCGCGCCTCGCTCGCGCCCGACGACGTCTCCATGCGCGTGATCGCCGACCACGCGCGCGCGACCGCGTTCCTGATCGCCGAGGGCGTGTTCCCCGATCGCGATGGGCGCCCCTACGTGCTGCGCCGGGTGATGCGCCGCGCGATCCGCCACGGCCACCGGCTGGGCATCCACGAGCCGTTCCTGCATCACGCGGCGCTGCGTGTGGTCTCGCTGATGGGCGAGCACTACCCGGAGCTGCTCGAGCGCCGCGCGCTGATCGAAGACATCACCCGCCAGGAAGAAGAGCGCTTCCGCCGCACCCTCGATCGCGGCCTCAACATCATCGCCGACAACCGCAGCTGGCAGGTCAACGACGGCGGCGAGAAGCTGCTGCCCGGGAGCGTCGCGTTCAAGCTCTACGACACCTACGGCTTCCCGCTCGACCTGCAGGAGGTGATCGGCGGCGAGCAGGGCTTTGCCATCGATCAGCCGGGCTTCGAGCGCGAGATGGAGTCGGCGCGGGAGCGCAGCGCGGGCAGCAAGCTCGCCGAGAAGGGCATCGAGCGCGTCTATCACGAAGTGGTCGAGCAGGTCGGCAAGACCAACTTCATCGGCTACGAGAGCGAGACCGGCAACAGCGAGATCGTCGCCCTCCTGCGTGGCGGCACGCGGGTCGACGCGCTGGCCGCGGGCGAGCAGGGCGAGCTCATCACCAAGCTCACGCCGTTCTACGGCGAGTCGGGCGGCCAGGCGGGTGACCGCGGCGTGATCAGCACCGCCGACGGAGTGTTCGACGTCCTCGACACGCTCAAGCTCGTGGACGGGCTGTTCGTGCACCGCGGCAAGGTGAACAAAGGCACGCTGCGGGTCGGCACCGAGGCCACGCTCGCGGTCGATCCTGCCCTGCGCGCGGCCACCCGACGCAACCACAGCGCGACCCACCTGCTCCACCTCGGCCTGCGCACGGTGCTGGGCGAGCAGGCCATGCAGAAGGGCTCGCTGGTCGGCCCGGATCGCCTGCGCTTCGACTACGCCGGCACCCGCGCGCTCACGCAGGAGGAGATCGAGCACATCGAGAACATCTGCAACGAGCGCATCCTCGCCAACTATCAGGTCACCACCCACGTGCTGCCGATGGCCGAGGCCAAGGCGCGCGGCGCCATCGGCATCTTCGAGGAGAAGTACGGCGCCGAGGTGCGCATGCTGACCATCGCGCCCGACTCGATCGAGCTGTGCGGCGGCACCCACGTCACCCGCAGCGGCGACATCGGCATGTTCAAGATCGTCAGCGAGGGCGGGCTCGCCGCCGGCGTGCGCCGCATCGAGGCGGCCACCGGCATGAACGCGCTCGCGCACGTGCGCAAGCTCGAGGCCGAGCTGCTGCGGTCGGGCGAGAAGCTCAAGAGCGCGCCGCTCGGCGTGAGCGAGGCGATCGACCGCGCCCTCGCGTCGCAGCGCCAGCTCAAGAAGGAGCTCGACCAGCTCAAGCAGCAGCTGCTCTCCGGCGGCAGCGCCGACGTCACCAGCAAGGCCAAGGACCACGGCGCGTTTCGCGTGCTCGGCGCGGTCGTCGACCTGCCCGACCAGGACGCCATGCGCAGCTACGCCGACCAGCTCAAGGACAAGCTGCAGCCGGCGGTGGTGGTGCTCGGCAGTGCCGCGCAGAAGGGCAAGGTCAGCATCGTGTGCGCCGTCTCGAAGGAGCTCACCAAGCGCTTTCCCGCCGGCAACATCGTCAAGCAGTGCGCGGCGCTGGTCGGTGGCAGCGGCGGCGGCCGACCCGACTTCGCCCAGGCGGGCGGCACGCAGGCCGAGAAGCTCCCCGAGGCGGTCGAGCTCGTCTACACGGTCGTGGGCTGACTCAAGAAACTAAACCTGTGGTTTATCTTTGTGCCGTGACGCCGTCCGAGATTGCACAAAACTAAACCCAGAGTTACCTTTTGTGCGTGCTAGCGGCTCCTGAAAACCGTCCTGATTGGGCCAGTCTCTGGGAGACAGCGGCCGGACAGGCGGGCTACTTCACGACGCAGCAGGCCGCAGAAGCTGGGTACTCGTCGCAGCTGCTGCTCAAGCACATCCGCGCTGGCCGGCTACGTCGTGCGCAACGCGGCATCTACAGGCTCGTGCAGTTCCCCTCGGACGAGCACGAGGAGCTGGTGACGGCCTGGCTCTGGTCCGAGCGAGTCGGCGTCATCTCGCACCAAACGGCGCTGTCTCTGCACGAGCTATCGGACGCGCTGCCGAATCACGTGCACCTCACGCTGCCCGCGGACTGGAGACGGCGGCGCTTCCGCGTTCCGCCTGGAGTCGTGCTTCACCACGGAGACGTGCTCGCCGAGGAACGTGCCTGGTTCGACGCCGTGCCCGTGACCACTCCACGGCGCACGCTCGAAGACTGCGCCCGTGCAGGGCTCTCGCCCGATCTGCTTAGACAGGCAGCGCAACAAGCCGTCGGTCGTGGGCTCGTCGCGCGCGCGGACCTCGAGGTTGTCGAACGCGCGCTCGCCAACGTGGGCGGACTGCCATGACGCAAGCGTATGCATCGCCGGCTGCGTTCAAGCAGGCCCTGGAGCAACGCCTGCGCTCGTCGAGCGGTGGCGCGCTTGCACGCCGACGTCAGCTGCTCGTCTACGAGCGCTTCATGGCCCGCGTGGTGGAAGTGCTGGGCGCGGCCGCCACGCTCAAGGGTGGCTTGGTTCTCGAGCTACGCCTGGCGCGTGCGCGCACCACCAAGGACGTAGATCTGCGCATGACGGGCACGCCCGTGGAGGCGCTGGCAAAGCTTCAGCAGGCCGGTCGCCTCGACCTCGGTGATTACCTGAGCTTCGAAGTGCAGCCCGATCGCGACCATCCGGAGATTCAGAACGACGGCATGAAGTACGACGGGCTCCGCTTTCGCGCGCTGTGCAAGCTAGCCGGCAAGCTCTATGGGCAGACGTTCGGCGTCGACGTGGCTTTCGGTGACCCGATCATGGGCGAGCCAGACGTGATCGTTGCCGAGGATGTGTTGAGCTTCGCGGGCATACGTCCACCGACGCTCCGTGTCTACCCCATCGAGACCCACGTCGCGGAGAAGCTACACGCCTATACGATGCCGCGCGTGCGACCGAACTCGCGCGTAAAGGACCTGCCCGACATCGCACTGCTCGCAACCGTCAAGGCCATCGACGCGCGGCGCCTGCGCGCTGCTCTCGAGCAGACCTTCTCGTTTCGCGGTACGCACGTTTTGCCCACCGCACTGCCGGCGCCGCCGCAGGCTTGGAGCAAACCCTACGAGGTAATGGCGCGTGACAACGGGCTCCCGTGGGTGACGCTGATCGCCGTCCATGAAGCAGCGAGCGCATTCCTCGACGCTGTTCTCGCGTCCGCGCTCGATGCCACCTGGCGCGTCGACAGCTGGAACTGGGAGGCGCATGACTCCCGTCGGGGCGCGCCGCGTACCGGTCCTCAACTCGCGGGCAAGTACCGCTGCCGGAACTGGGGGAGTTGGGCGAGGGCGCGGAGGGCTTCGACGAGGCTCTCGCCGCTGTCTAGCTTGGCGCGGATGGCCTCCAGCTCGCAGCCGTCGGTGTCCAGGTCCTCGAGGCGGGCGCTGGCGTAGCGCACGTACTCGCGGGCGAAGCAGGCATCGACCTTGCCGCTGTCGACCAGCATGCGCGTGAGGTCGGCAGCGCCGCCGGAGGGGGCGGTGTCGTCGATCCACACGCGCGGCACGCTGGCGGTGTCGAGGGGCTTGCTGGTCACCACCTTGCCGTTGGCGTCGTAGAGGTCCTGCGTTTTGCGCAGGCGGCCGAGTGAGTCGAAGTTCTCGGTCGCGAAGCCGAGCGGGTTGATTTGGGTGGTGTGGCAGGCGGCGCACGAGCTGCCGGGCACCTGCGTGATCGCCTCGACCAGCTCGCGCGTGTTCTTCTCGCCCGAGAGATCCGGCAGCTTGCCGAACGAGTCGGGCGGGGGCGCGCCGAGCTGATCACAGAGCAGGCGCTCGCGGATCAGCACGCCCTTCATGATCGGGCGCGTGTTCGCCGAGCCCGTGGCCAGCAGCGCGGCGCGCGTGATCAAGCCGGTGCGCTCGCTGGGCAGCCGCGGCGGCGCGGACTTGCCGTCCCACACGGGCGTCTCGTAGATGGCGGCCAGCGCCTGCGACCTGGCGAACGAGTAGGGGCTCTCCAGCCACTCCTGCAGCGTGCCCTGCTCCTGCTGCGCGTGGTACGCGAGCGAGTCGGTCAGGTCCTGGATCATCTCCTCCTTCAGCGCGGCGCTCGGCTTGTCCTTGCCCGCGAAGGTGTCGAAGATCGGTGTGCCGTTGAGCGAGTCGAGCGAGCGCAGGGCGTCGAGGTCGAGCCACTCGCGCGCGAACTGCTCCAGCGCGGCGCCGGTGCGCGCGTCCTTGAGCACGCGCGTGAGCTGCGCATCGAAGCCGTCGTCCGTGCTGAGCTCGCCGTCGGCCGCGGCATCGAGCAGGGCCTGGTCGGGCGCGCTCTGCCAGAACAGGTACGACAGGCGCGTTGCGATCTCGTAGTCGTTGAGCGCGAACAGCGAGCTCTTCACGGCCTTGGCGCCGTACTCGACGCGGTAAACGAAGTCCGGGGCCTGCAGCATCACCGCGATCACGTCCGCGATGCCCTGTGCATCGACGTTGCTGCCGGTGGCGGCGTAGACCTCTTTGTAGAACGCCTTCTCGCCGGCGTTCAGCTCGTGACGCAGTGCGCGCTTGCCGAAGCTGGCGATGAACGTGTCGACGCAGCTCGCTCCGCTGCAGGTGCCGAGCAGCTGCTTCAGGCGCGCCGCCGTGGTGAGCTGCTGGCCGACCGCGACGCCCAGCTGCATCAGCGCATCAACGTGCGCCTGCGACACCGACTGATCCATGGTCGCGAACGGCGCGAGCTTGGTCACGGCGTCGGCGGGGTACTGCTGCAGGGACGCGTCGATGGCGGTCATCACCGCGCCCGTCTGCTCCGCGCCGAGCGAGCTGGCGATCAGATCGCGCAGCGTGTTGAACAGCTCCGGTCGCGACAAGCGCTGCAGTGACTTCTCTGCACGTGCATCTGGGTTGCAAGAGAAGCTGAGTTCCTCGTGCTTACCCGCTGCATTCGCTCCGCCGTTGCCGTGTGTGCTCTTGGTGCCGCCGTTTTGATCGGTCGAGTTCGCCCCAGCCGGCTTGCCAGCGAGACCTCCTGCCCCATCCGGCAGGCCGACCTGTCCAACTCCACAAGCGCTCAAGATCACGACCGAATACGCGATGATCGAGGCTTTGACGGAACCCTTCAGCGACATCTGTGGCGTACGTGCCACCACAGTTGGTGATCGGTTCAACTCAACTGAGTCATTCGCGCCGTGATCACCATCAAGGGTGATCGCGCTTCACACGATGTGCGCGCATGTGCCGATGGCTCAAGAAGCGGGCACGTAGCGCTGCCGAAACTGCGGCGTCAGCGCGAACGCACGCAGTGCCTCGAGGATGCCGCCGTTGTCCGCGAGCTTGGCGCGCACGGCTTCGAGCTGACAGCCATCGACCTTCTCGTCTTCCTCGCGCGCGGCCGAGTAGCGCACGTACTCGATCGCGAAGCACGCCTCGACCTTGCCGCTGTCGACCAGCATGCTCGTGAGATCGGCGGCGCCACTCGACGCCGTCGAGTCATCGGGCCACACGCGCGGCACGCTCGCGGTGTCGATGTTCTTCGACGCGACCACCTGGCCCTGATCGTTGTACAGGTCCTGCTTGCTGCGCTTGCGACCGAGCGCGTCGAAGTCCTCGGTCGCGAAGCCGAGCGGGTTGATCGTGTTGGTGTGGCACGCCGAGCAGGCGCTGCCCTTGGTCTGCGTGACGGCCTCGACCAGCTCGCGCGTGGTCTTCTCGCCGGACAGATCGGGCAGCTGGTTGAACGCGTTCGCCGGCGGCGCGCCGAGCTTGTCGCACAGCAGTCGCTCGCGAATCAGGATGCCCTTCATGATCGGGCGCGTGTTCGCCGAGCCTGTCGCGAGCAACGCCGCGCGCGTGATCAGGCCGAAGCGCTCGCCCTCGGGCATGTGCGGCGGCTGGTCCTTGCCGTCCCAGACCGGAACCTTGTAGATGGCGGCCAGCGCCTGCGACTTGGCGAACGAGTAGGGGCTCTCCAGCCACTCCTGCAGCGTGCCGTTCTCGATCTGCGCGTGGTACGCGATCGAGTCGGTGACGTCGTGGATCATCTCGTCCTTGAGCGTCGCGCTCGGCTTGTCCTTGCCCACGAAGGCATCGAAGATCGGCGTGCCGTTGAGCGAGTCGAGCGGACGCAGCGCGTCGAGGTCGAGCCACTCGCGCACGAACTGACCCAGGCCGTTGCCGGTACGGCGATCCTTGAGCACGCGCTCCAGCTGCTCGGCGAAGCCCGGCTCGGTGGAGAGCTCACCCGCGTCGGCCGCGTCGAGCAGCTCTTGATCGGGCGTGGTCTGCCAGAACTGGAAGGCGAGGCGCGTGGCGATCTCGTAGTCGCTCAGCGTGAACAGGGCGTCCTTGCCGCTGACGGGCTTGGTGCCGTACTCCACCTTGTAGACGAAGTCGGGCGCGTTGAGCATCACCGCGATCACGTCGGACAGCGCGTTCTTGTCGAGCCCGCCGCTGGCGCCGTAGACCTCCTTGTAGAACGCGCGCTCGGCGTCGTTGAGGTCGTGGCGCAGGGCGCGCTTGCCGAACACGTCGATGAACTGCGCCACGCAGTTGCTGGCGTCGCCGTCGCTGGCGCACGAGCCGAGCAGCAGGTTGATGCGCTCGGACGAAGACGTCAGCTGCGCGCCGACCGCGGCGCCGACGGTCATCAGCGCGTCGACGTGCGCCTGCGAGACCGACTGATCCATGCTCGCGAACGGCGCGCCCTTGGAGACGGCATCGGCCGGATACGACGACAGCGAGGGATCGATCGCCGACAGCACGCCGCTCGCGATCGAGGCGTTGGTGGAGCTGCCGATCAGGTCGCGCAGCGAGTTGACGTACTCCGTGCGCGTGAGGCGCTGCAGCGTGCGCGCCGCGCGTGCGTCGGCGTTGCACTCGAACGTCAGATCGGCGTTCTTGTTGCCGTTGCCGCGATTGTCGCCGTCGTTGGTGCTGCCCGGGCCGCCCTTGATGTTCTTGATGTCGTCGGGATCCGCCTTGGCGGGGTTGGGATCCTGGCTGTCGACGATGCCGTCCCCATCGGTGTCGAGCGCTCCGGGACCCGCGGGCGAGAGGATCTCGCCCAGGCCACAAGAGCTCGACAGGAGCGACGAACACGCGACGACCGAGACAAAGACCGACGGCTTCGACGACGACATCGCTGACTACGTTACCGACGGAGCCGGGACGTAATTCAGGTCGGAAGCGACTAGTCCGGTTTTTTGCGGGGCTCGGAACCTACACCCAGGATCGCTCGACACACCAGCGTCGCCGCCAGCGCAGTCATGAACACACGCGCTGGCGTGAGCGGATTGTAGCCACCGGCGAGCCACAGCCAGAGCCCCGCGCCGCCCTGACGATGGCGCGGATCGCGGCTGAAGATCGCTGCCGTCGCTGCGCCAACAGCAAGGCTGACTGGCACCGCGTAGCCGAGCGATGCGCGCTCCAGCGCCCACTCCAAACGCAAGGTCGAATACATCACGTGCGCATACAGCGAGTTCGGGATGCGACCGGCGGCGGCGAACAACATGGCCATGAAGCCGACCGCGATTGCGCCGGCGAGTCGCGCACTTTTGCCCGAGGCATCGTCACTCCACGGCAGCACCGCGAAGGCGGCTGCCAGTGGCACCAACAGGTACGAGAGC
>JBEVNG010000153.1:0-4758 GCA_040508235.1 Polyangiales bacterium
GTCGACGGTGCGCCATGCGCGCGCAGCTCGCTCGCCAGCCGCTCGAAGGCGAACACGCTCGCCGCCTCCAGGTGCGCGCACGAAGCGAGGTACTCCCCCAGCGAGCGCGCCTGGTCGCGCGAGGTCGCGACCAGACCGGCGGGGATGCGCCCGATGCACGCGCCGTCGGTGGCGAAGTCCTTGGTCGCGATCGTGGTCACCACGCCGTCGCTAGCGACGCGCAGCTGGCTGCGCCGCGTGCGCACCGGGCACAGCCCCGTGACGTTGCTAGCGAACAGCTCGTAGCCGCCCTCGACCTGGCGCACCGCGCGCAAGTTCGCAGCCGCCGGGTCGGAGACGCCGTTTGGGCCTGGACAGCTGACGTTGAAGCCCAGGCTCGCCACGCGCATCAGCGCGTCGTCGTAGCTGTCGATCGGACCGAGCTGCTGCTGGATCTCCTCGGGCGTGACCCAGCGCCGGACCTCATCCCCGCGCGTGGTGACCAGCGACCACTCGACACAAGCCTGCGTGCACAGGCTGGGGTGCTCGCGCTCGGGATGCTTGGCGACGGTCTCCGCGCAGGCCGCGCTCGTCGCGGAGGCGCAGCGTGTGCCGACCTCGCTGACGGTCATGAACGTCGTGCGCGTCCAGGCCTCGCTCTCGCCCGCGTCCCTCGCCAGCCCAGACGCCTGGCGCACCGCGAGGTAGTCGGCGGGCTGCGCCAGCTTCAGCTCCGAGGCCCTGACCGGGAACCCTGGCTCGCGGCCCACACACGGGTCGTAGTCTTCCGCACCCGTCGCGGGCGCGTCGTCCCGCCACGGCGTGCCGGAGTCCTCCGCGCCACAGCCGCCGACGAGCAGCGCGCCGAGCGCGATACGACGCAGCAGCAGCTCGACCGGGTCCCGACGTTCGCTTGCACACGGTTGCATGGCGTCTCCTGGCACGGATTGGCCCACTTTTCAGGCCGATCCAGGCAAGGAGCAAGCTGGGTGCCAGGATTCTACGCGCGCCTGTGCTCCAGCTCGGCCTGCAGGTCTTCGAAGATCGACTCCACCGCGTCGATGCGCAGCGGCTTCACCACGTGGGCGTCGAAGCCGGCCGCAAACGCGCGCTCCCGGTCGACGGCCTGCCCATAGCCGGTGACCGCGACCATGCGCACACGCTGCGCGCCCTGCTGCAGGCGCAGGCGCTCGGCGAGCGCGTAGCCATCGAGCACGGGCAGCCCGATGTCGAGCAGCGCCAGAGCGGGCCCGAAGTCGCGCGCCACCTGCAGCGCCGCCATACCGTCGAACGCGACCTCCACCTGATGTCCCATGCCGCGCAGCACCTGCGCCAGCGTCAGCGCAGCGTCGCGGTTGTCGTCGACCACCAGGACGCGCGTGGGGGCCAGCGGCTTGGCGGGCGCCGGCGGAGGGCGCGAGCGCCTGGCCTTCGCGTTCGCCGCGGCGACGTCTTCCTCGCTCGCCAGGGGCAGCTCCACCACGAACGCGCTGCCGCGACCGGGTCCATCGCTGAAGGCATGCACCTCGCCGCCATGGGCGCGCACGATGCCGCGCACGATCGCGAGACCGATGCCGAGCCCACCACGCGCGCGGTCGAGCGCCTGCCGCTCCTGCACGAACAGCGCAAACACGCGCGGCAACATCTCGGCGCTGATGCCCATGCCGACGTCGCGCACCGTCAGCGTCGCGCGCGCTTCGTCGAGCTGGGCGTCGATCGAGATCTGACTGCCGTCCGGCGAGTACTTGGCGGCGTTGGTGAGCAGGTTGCAGACCACCTGCGCCAGCCGATTCAGGTCGCCATGCAGCAGCAAGCCCTGTGCGGGGACGTGCACCGCGAGCTGCTGCGCGCGCTCGAACAACAGCGTGCTGACCTGCTCGATGGCCTTGTGCACCACCTCGCTCAGCTCGACCGGGCGCTTCTGCAAGCGGACCTTGCCGCTGGTGATGCGGGAGACGTCGAGCAGGTCGTCCACCAAGTTGACCAGGTGATCGACCTGCCGCTGGATCGTGGTGCGCTCGGCGACGAAGCGATCGTCGCCCTGCTTCTCCATCAGGTAGAGCGAGGTCGTGATCGGGGCGAGCGGGTTGCGCAGCTCGTGCCCGAGCATGGCCAGGAACTCGTCCTTGGCGCGGTTGGCTTCCTCGGCTTGCTGGCGCGCGTGCTGCGCCTCGCGACGTGCGCGCACCTGCGCCGAGATGTCCGCCGCCGTGCAGGTCCAGCCCCAGACCTGACCCGACGGATCGCGCGTCGCCACCAGGTTGAAGCGGAAGAAGCACTCCTCGGCGATGCCATCGCCGTCGCGGTCGAGCGCGGTCACGTACTCATCGGTGACGTACGACTCGCCGGTCATGTACACGTGATCGAACAGCGCCAGCAGCGGCGTGCCGACGATCTCCGGGAACACGTCCGCGATCGAACGGCCGATCAGGTCGTGCTTGTTCACCATCTCCATGTAGCTGCGGTTGGCGAGCAGGTAGCGGTGCGACGGACCGCCGGCGACGCAGATGGCGACCGGCGACTGATGGAACAGCGTGCGCGTCAGCTCGTCCTGCGAGCGCTCGCGCGCGAGGCGCGGGTCGTGCAGGCTGTTGCCGAGCTGGCGGGCGAGGGTGTCGAGCACCGCGTGCTGCGCGTCCCAGTTGGCGTGCAGGCCGAGCATCAACACCGCCCAGGGGCGCACGTCGTGCACGCTCTCCAGCGGCGTCAGCCAGGTGAGCGCGCCGTCTTCGCCTTCGATCAAGCGCGCCGCGCGCAGGTGCGCGACCTCGTCGACGGGTCCACGCGCGGGCTCGTTCGTCGAGCGCTCGATACGCTGGGGCGCGCCGCCGTCGCGATCGAGCAGGTACAGCTCCACGAACGTGAAGTCGCGATCGAACGACGCGAGCACCTCGACCGCGCGCCGCGCGAGCTTGCTCGGATCCGTGAGACCCATCGTGCTTGTCGACAACTCGGCCAGCATGCGCAACCTGCGCGCCGCGTGGCTCTCTGCATCTCGCATCCGAACGCCCCCCCAGGACCGTCCACGGCTGGGAGGCTACCACTGCAGGCGCGCACGTTGCCAAGTCGCTGACGTCCGCGAGCTGGCGTGTCCCGCGACGGGGACTGACGTTTCGGATACGGCGTGGGGCGCGCCTGCCGCTCAGGCTTCGCGCATCATTCCGCGCCGGCGGAACTTCCCGCCGAGCACGATCAGCTTCTGGTAACTGGTCGGTAGGAGACGCTGCATCCAGTCGACCGCGTACGCATCCGGGCCGATCAGCACGCGGCGCGCGTTGCGACGTACGCCGTCGAGAATGGTGCTCGCCGCGCTCTCCGCGGTGGTGATGAACGCGCGCTCGAAGCCGGCTGCCGACTTCGCGTCGATCATGCCCTTGGTGGTCGTGGTGCGCGCCGCCTTGGCGATGTTCGTCTTGATGCCGCCGGGGTGCACACAGGTGACGCCGATCTCCAGGCCCTCGATCTCCAGCTCTTCACGCAGCGATTCGGTGAACCCGCGCACGGCAAACTTGGCCGCGTTGTAGGCCGACTGCGTGGGGATGCCGACCAGCCCGAAGATGCTCGACACGTTGATGATGTGGCCTTCGCCCGCGTGCTTGATGTGCGGCAGGAACGCCTTGGTGCCGTAGACGACGCCCCAGAAGTTCACGCCCATCAGCCACTCGAAGTCGGCGTACTCCATCGCGTCGACGGTGGCGCCGAGCGCGACGCCCGCGTTGTTGAAGATCATGTGCACCGCGCCGAACTCCGCGACCACCGCGTTCGCCCACGCGTACACGGCCTCGCGGTCCGACACGTCGACACGCTTGCCCGAGACGCGCGCGCCCTTCGCGCGACACATCTCCACCGTCTCCTCCAGCGCCAGGTGGTTCACGTCGGCGAGCGCAAGCAGGCTGCCTTCCTCGGCAAGCTGCAACGCCAACGCACGCCCGATCCCCGAGCCAGCCCCCGTGATCGCCGCCACCTTCTTCGCAAACTTTCTCATCGATGTCTCCACGCTTGACGCTAGGGATCACAGCGGGAAAGCGCCCGCTCGGGTTTCCTCGTGCACCGGCCGGCCGCCGGATGCAACATGAGGCCCCGGTTCGCTGGCAGCGAATGTTGCCATTGGCTACATTGAGACGGCCCGGAGGTACGGGCCTCGACACGGAGAGACAGACATGACGATCCCGATTCGGCGCGCAGGCGTCATCGGCGCGGGTGTGATGGGCAGCGGCATCGCCGCGCACTTCGCCAACGCCGGCCTCGAAGTAGTGCTCCTCGACATCGTTCCTCCGAACCTCAAGGACGACGAGAAGACCAAGAAGGCGGCGCGCAACAAGTTTGCCGCCGGTGGCTTGGAGAAGGCGATCAAGTCCAAGCCCGCCGCGTTCTTCCACAAGAGCGCCGCGCGCCTGGTGACCGTGGGCAACACGGAAGACGACCTGGAGAAGCTGGCCAACTGTGACCTCGTGATCGAGGCGATCATCGAGCAGATCGACGCCAAGCGCTCGCTGTTCGCCAAGCTGGAGAAGATCCTGCCGGCGCACGCCATCGTGGCGTCGAACACGTCGGGCCTGCGCATCCACGACATGGTCGAGGGCCGCTCGCCGGAGTTCAAGAAGCGCGTCTTGGTGATGCACTTCTTCAACCCCGTTCGCTACATGAAGCTGCTGGAGCTGGTCGCGGGTCCCGACACGGATCCCAAGATCTTCGACCTGGTCACGCGCTTCGGCGAGGACGTGCTCGGCAAGGGCATCGTGGTGGGCAAGGACACGCCCAACTTCGTCGGCAACCGCA
>JBEVNG010000229.1:0-13888 GCA_040508235.1 Polyangiales bacterium
GCACAAGAAGTCGGCGCTCGAGCTGATCATGGTGACCTTGCACGCGGGCGGTAAGTTCGAGGGCAAGAACTACAGCGTCTCGGGCGGCTTGCACGGCGTCGGCTCGTCGGTGGTGAACGCGCTCAGCGAGAGCCTGAACGTGATCGTGCGCCGCGAGGGCAAGGAGTACACGCAGTCCTACTCGCGCGGTGTGCCGCAGACCAAGCTCAAGGAGCTCGGCGGCACGCGTCGTCGCGGCACCGAGACGCACTTCCGTCCGGACCCGCAGATCTTCGGCAAGACGCTCAAGTTCGACGCGGAGGTCGTAAAGGAGCGCCTGCAGAGCAAGAGCTACCTGCACAAGGGCCTCAAGGTCGTCTACCGCGACCTCTCCACCGACACCACCATCACGTTCGATCACCCGGGCGGCATCGTCGACTACCTGAACAAGGTGGTGGTCGAGAAGAACATGCGACCGGTGCATGCGCAGGTGTTCTCGCTGGAGCGTGAGGCCGAGCCGCGCATGGAGCTCGCGCTGATGTGGACCGAGGCCACCGACGAGTGGCTGCGTTCGTACGCGAACGGCATCCCCACGGGGCAGGGCGGCACCCACGAGAACGGTCTGAAGAGCGCGATCGTGAAGGCGATCCGCAACACCATGCAGACCAAGAAGATCGAGCCCAAGGGCGTGACGCTCACGGCGGAGGACATCCGCGAAGGCGTCGCGGCCATGCTCAGCGTCTACGTGGCGGAGCCGCAGTTCCAGGGCCAGACCAAGGACCGGCTGAACAACACCGAGATCGCGGGCCAGGTCGAGGGCGCCGTGCGCAACGCGCTCGAGCAGTGGCTGCTGCACAACCCGTCCGCCGCCGACGCGATCATCGCGCGCATCATCCTCGCCGCCCGGGCCCGCGCCGCCTCGCGCGCGGCCTCTCAGCAGGTCACGCGCAAGACCGCCGTCAGCCACCGCCTGAACTTGCCGGGCAAGCTCAGCGACTGCTCCAGCACCGACCCCAACAACAGCGAGTTGTTCCTGGTCGAGGGTGACTCCGCGGGTGGCTCGGCGAAGGGCGGCCGCGACCGCCGCACGCAGGCGATCCTGCCGCTGCGCGGCAAGGTGCTCAACGCCGAGAAGGCCGCCAACGCCGCCATCGCCGGCAACCGCGAGCTGCAGGACATCGTGTCGGCGCTGGGCTGCGGGCTCGGCAAGGAGTTCGACGTCTCCAAGCTGCGCTACGGCAAGATCGTGCTGCTGATGGACGCGGACAGCGACGGCGCGCACATCTCGACGCTGCTGCTCACGTTCTTCTACCGCATGTTGCCCGGCCTGATCCGCAACGGGCACGTCTACCTGGCGCTGCCGCCGCTGTTCCGCATCGACGCCGGCAAGGAGACCTACTGGGCGCTGGACGACGCCGAGAAGGACAAGATCCTCAAGACCTTGCCCAAGAACGTGAAGCCGGACATCTCGCGCTTCAAGGGCCTCGGTGAGATGAGCGCCGACGAGCTCAAGGTGACCACGCTCGACGTGACCAAGCGCCGCCTGATGCGCGTGATCATCGACGAGGAGGTCGGCACCGATCAGATCATCAACGACCTGATGGGCAAGGACGCCAGCGCGCGCTTCCGCTTCATCATGGAGCGCGCGGCCGAGGCCGACGCCGAGGCGCTGGACGTCTGAGGCGCGCGCGCCAGACTCGGGCCAATGCGAGTCTGCGTATTCTGCGGTTCGAGTGCTGGCCGTTCTCCCAGGTACACGGAGGCGGCCGTCGCGCTGGGCGAGCTGCTCGCGCGTGAGAAGATCGGCCTCGTCTACGGCGGCGCCACCGTCGGCCTGATGGGCGTGGTGGCGGACACGGTCGCGCGCCACGGCGGCGAGGTGATCGGCGTCATCCCGCGCTCGCTGGAGGCCAAGGAGATCGCGCACCGCGGGCTGAGCGAGCTGCGGGTGGTCGGCTCGATGCACGAGCGCAAGGCCACCATGGCGGAGCTCTCGGACGCCTTCGTCGCCATGCCGGGCGGCATCGGCACGCTGGAGGAGCTGTTCGAGATCTGGACCTGGAGCGTGCTCGGCCTGCACCAGAAGCCGTGTGCGCTGTTCGACGTCGACGGGTTTTACTCCCAGCTGACCTCATTCCTGGACTTCGTCGTCCAGGAGGGCTTCCTGCGTCCCGTGCACCGCGCGTTACTACGCATGGACAGTGATCCGGAGCGACTGCTGGCGGCGCTGCGCGAGCCGCCCCCGGACGGGGCTGCTACCGGCAAGTGGATCGATCCGCACGAGACCTGAGCCGCTTTAAGCCTTACGCTTTCTTCATGTCCGCTTCGGCGCCGCGCATCTTGATCGTCTACGCGTCGCAACGTGGCGGCACGATCGAGCTGGCGGAGGCCGTCGAGCGTGGCGCCAAGCAGGAAGAGAACGTCAGCGTGCGCAAGCTGCACGGCACGCTGGCGGGGCCGGAAGATCTGCTGTGGTGCGATGGCCTGGTGATCGCGACGCCGGAGAACTTTGGCTACATGGCCGGCGCGGTGAAGGACTTCTTCGACCGCACGTTCTACGAGGTCCAGGGCAAGGTCGACCAACTTCCGTACGCCGTGGTGGTGCGCGCGGGCAACGACGGCACCTTCGCCCTGAGCGCGGTCGAGCGCATCGCGCGCGGCTATCCGCTGCGCAGGGTGACCGAGCCCGTGCTGTGGGTGGGCGACGGCGACGCGCCCCTCGCGCAGTGCGAGGAGCTCGGCCAGATGCTCGCGGCGGGCATCGCGTTCGGATTGTTCGGCCGCGCCGACCGCGCGTCCTGAGCGCGTGCTAGCACCGTCCCTGTTCGGGGGGACGGCATGGACCTGGTTTGGCGTAGCTTCGAGAGCTGGGCGCGGCGTCGCGACAAGGACGGGCGTCACGCGCTGGTACCGCTGCTCGGCGCCGGCTTCAACGCGCAGGCGGGGGTCCGCAAGAGCTGGGCGGAGCTGCTGCAGGACGTCGAGCGCGCCGCCGGGCTGTCGGTGGACCTGCCCGCGGACCTGGTCGGCAACACCACGCTGGCGTGGGAGGCGATGGTGCTCAAGGCCGCGGCCGAGAAGAAGGAGGCCCCCGCCGACGCCGAGAAGCGCCTGCTGCGCGTGATGGCCCGCGAGCTCGACCGCGCCTACACGCCCGAGGGCGACACGCGCGCCTTCGCGGAGCGCTTCCTGGGCTGCGGCTTCTCGGACGTGATCAGCTTCAACTTCGATCGCGCGCTCCAGATCGAGACGCCGGTCTGGACGCACCGCGCCCGGACCAAGTTCTCCAGCATGCACTCGCGCGCGTTGGTGGCCGACACGCGCCTCTGGTACCCGCACGGCTGCGTCACGCACCCGGACTCGATCCACCTGGGCATGCGCGTGTACGGCGGCTTCATCGCGGAGCTGGAGGCCGCGCGCAGGCAGTACAAGAGCGAGGAGAGCGCGCTGGCCAAGCAGCTCACGCGCCGCGAGCAACGCTGGAGCGCACAGCGGGCCAGCGCCAAGAACTGGCTGAGCATCGCGATGAACGCGCCGCTGGTGTTCGTGGGCTTCGGGCTCGGTCGCGAGGAGTGGCCGCTGTGGTGGTTCCTCAACCAGCGCGCGCGCAACCACGCACGCGCGCGCATCGAGCGGCCGGTGTTCGCGTTCATGAAGCGCGAGGAGGCGGACCGGCTGCGCGTGGCGGCCGACCTGGCCGGCATCTACTTGCTCACGTTCGACAGCTACCCACGCGGCTGGGAGCGCCTGCTCAGCGCGCTAGCTTCGCGGTGAGCTCGCGCCGGCCGGAGACGCCGATCTTGCGATAGATGCTGGCCACCTGGCTGGCGACCGTGCGCTCCGAGACGCCGCGCTCCAGCGCGATCTCCCGCTGGCTGCGGCCATCGAGCACCGCGTGCGCCACGTGCCGCTCCGCGAGCGTGAGGTTCGATAGCGCCAGCGCGGTCTCGTCGCGGTAGCCGAGCGCGATCAACGTCTCGCCGCCGACCGGCAGCTCGCTCATCACCAGCGACGAACGTGCGCGCATCACGCGCGTGAGGTCGGCCGTCGAGCGCGCGCCGATCTTGGCCAGCGCACGCTGCGAGATGCCGGTGATGTGCGCGCTCGACACGCCGAGCTCGTTGGCGATGGTCTTGTTGCGAGCCCCGAGCAGGATGCGCTCCAGCACCAGCCGCTCGCGCTCGTTGAGCGTGGTCTGCGGGCGCGGTCGGGTAGGGTCGCCGAGCTTGTAGGCGACCACGTAGCGGCGCTGATCGGAGTCGACGTGATCGAGCAACACGTAGCCACCGCCGGTGAGCTCGTTCCAGTGCGACAGCGCCTCCGCCTGCTCCAGCGTGGTGAAGCCGTCCTGCTGCTCGCGCGCGCGCACCAGCTCGCTCAACATGCGGCGCGTGTCGCGGTCCTGCGTCTCTTCGTTGAGCTCCAGCGCGCTGCCGTCGGTCTCGAACACCGCGTCGGCGGCTTGCAGCGAGAGCTCGCCGCCGAGCGCGTCGCGCACGCGCAGGTTGATCGCGAGCAGCTGGTGGATCAGCTCGTACGTGCGGAGCTCCTGGCGCGGCGTGGCCATGCGCTCGGCGACGCCGGCGCCCGCCATCGCGAAGCGACCGCCACCGAGGTCGACCACCGTGCCGACGAAGTCCGCGCACTCCGAGATCTCGGCCGCGCGCGCGGCGGAGTCGTTCCACGAGTCGGAGTGGGTGGTGCTGGTGAGCGCGGCGTCGTCGCTCAAGAACTCGGGCGTGCCGTCGCTGATGCTCTGGAACGCGGCGCTCAGCTTCTGGAGGCTCTGTTGTCCACGCGCGACCAGCGTGCCTGGCGTCAGCCCTCGTTCGTCGATCGCGTAGCGATTGGCCACGGAGAACAGCTCGCCGGGAAGCTGCGGCAGCGCTTCCACGGTGGCTTGGAGCAGGGCGGACTCAGAGCCGTCCAGACGGAGCAGCTCGCGCAAACTGACAGCATCGCGCATCGCGCTCCAAAGTTAGAGCTGTCCGCGTTGGTGTTCAAGAGTCTGTGCGAGGGGCACTTTTGCGCACCGATCCTCGATGGTGGGCTGGAGCGCGACGACCTGCGCCAGAGTGCGCCAAATCGCGCGTGGCCTTGCGGTCGCTGCAGCGAGGGGTGTTGTTCGCTACCTATCGCGATGTGTAAACTGGCTCGCGATGCAGGTATGTCCCGGGGGGGGCCGCGTACCTTCGCTGCAAGCGCGTGAGCGCGTGCGAGCGGACGTCTCGTGGCTGAAGCGCGCACCGCGAGGCTGCGCAGGGCTGGTCTTGATGCTGGCCGCGATGCTCGGAGGTGCACCGCCGACCGTGGCGCGTGCGGACGAGCCCTGGCTGCTGCACCTCGAAGCCACGCTGGGCACACCCGTGGCCAATCCGCAGCGCGACTGGTACGGCCTCGGCGGCGGGCTGGCCGCGGGCGTGACCAAGCCCCTGCTGCCGTGGCTCGCGCTGGAGGCGCAGCTGCGCGGCGCGCTCTTCCTCGATGGCGACAAGCCCAAGAACACCGGCGTCAAGGACCCCGGCAACGGCACGCTCAACACGGCGTCGCTCGGCTTTCAGTTGCGGCTCCCCGATGGCACACAGCGGCGCGGCACGGGCCCGTGGCTGGGCGCGATGGTCGGCATCGGCCTCACCGGAAAAGAAGCGCGCGCGACCTGGGAAGCGGGCCTCGGCTACGGCTTTGGCCTCAGCGAGACGATCGCGCTCGGTCCCGTGCTTCGCTACGTGCAGGTGATCCAGCCCAACGACGGGCTGAGCGGCGCCGATGCGCGCATCCTGCTGGCGGGCCTGCGCATATCGCTGTTCGACGCCAAGCCGCCGAGCGACGAGCCGCGCCCCACCAAGACGGATCGCGACGGCGATGGCGTGCCGGACACCACGGATCAATGCCCCGACGTGCCCGAGGATCGCGACGGCTTCCAGGACGAAGACGGCTGCCCCGAGTGGGACAACGACGGTGACGGCATCCCCGACGACAAGGACGGCTGCCCGAACATCCCGGAGGACAAGGACGGCTTCCAGGACGAAGACGGCTGCGCCGACGAGGACAACGATCACGACGGCATCCTCGACAAGGACGACCAGTGCCCGCTGGAGCCGGAGACGGTCAACGGCGAGCGCGATGACGATGGCTGCCCCGACCAGGGCCTGATCGTCATGCAGGACGACCGTGTGCGCCTGGAGGAGCGGCTGCTGTTCGACACCAACAGCGCGCGCATCAAGAAGTCGGCCGAGCCCATCCTGCGCGCGATCGTGAAGCTGCAGAGCCAGCACCCCGAGTGGACCAAGGTGAAGATCGAGGGCCACGCGGATGAGCGCGGCAGCGAGCGCTTCAACCAGGAGCTGAGCGAGCGTCGTGCGACCTCCGCGCGCGAGGCGCTGGTGTCGCTCGGTGTGCCCGCGGAGCTGATCACCGCGGAGGGCGTGGGCTCCAGCAAGCCGCTGGTGCCTGGCGACAGCCCCGAGGCCTACATGAAGAACCGCCGCGTCGAGTTCGTGGTGATCGCACGCCACGAGAACGCGAGCGCACCGATGTTCACGCCGACCGCACCACCCGCGGCGCCGGCCCGTAAGTCCGGAGGGAAGCCGTGAGCGCGCTGCGAACGTACGTGTGGACCGCGCTGCTCGCGCTGGCGTGGGGCTGTGGCAGCCCGCTGGTGGGGCTCGAGTGCCAGGACGGCCTCGAGCGCTGCGGCAACGCTTGCTACGACCTGGTCAGCGACTCGCTGCACTGCGGTGGCTGCAACATCGCGTGCAACGCCGACCAACACTGCGCGCTGAGCATGTGCGTGGCGGGACCCGCGCCGGATGCCGGTGCGGACGGTGGCGCGGACGCCGGCCTCGACGCGACGCTGCAGACTGACGGCGCGATCGACGCCAACGTGGAGCCCGATGGGCGCATCGTCGGGCCGGACGGCGAGACGCTGCAGCCCGATGGCAACCTTAGCGGCGACGCCACGACGGGTGATGGCGGCGACGACGACGCTGGCGATCCGGACGCCATGGTGCAGCCGCCGGTGCTGTGCACGGGCGCTGGCTCGCCGTCCGACTGCGTGTGCGGCATCGGCGTCACCAAGTGCCTCGACACCTGCGTCGACCTCACCAGTGACCGCAACAACTGCGGCATGTGCGGCGAGATGTGCGCCGCGGACGAGTTCTGCAACCAGGGCGAGTGCAGCCTGATCTGCACGCCGCCGGTGGTGTTGTGCAACGGCGCGTGCGTCGACTTCACCAGCGACGACGCCAACTGCGGCAGCTGCGGCTTCGCCTGCTCGGCGGCGGCGCAGTGCATCGACAGCGTGTGCGTCGGCGCGGCGGTCGGCCACGTGGTGGTGATCGGCCACGACATGTCCGGCCCGCTGCGCCCCGCGATCCGTCAGATCGTGAGCAACGCGGTGTTCCTCGCGCCGCGCTCTCCGGTGCGCGCGCTGATCTACGACGCGGCCACGTCGGTGGCCTCGCGCGCGGGCGTCAGCGCCGCGATCACGGCGGCCTCGGCGGTGCTGGGACGCGCGGTGGTGGCGACCACCGCACTGCCCGCCAACGTCACCGCGCAGCTCGCGACCTCGGACGTGCTGGTGATCGAGCCGCAGCAAGGCGCGACCAACGGCGAGCTCGCCGCGCTGGGCTCCAGCTGGTCGGCGGCCCTGTCCGACTTCCTGTTCCGTGGCGGCGTGGTGGTGCTGTTCGACGGCGGCCCCGACACGGGCGACCTCAACGACGGCACGTGGCAGGTGCTGCGCTCGGCGACCAAGGGCAACCCACCCGAGCCGCTGTTCGATGCCACCGGAAGCACCTCGCTGACCCAGCGCATCCTGCGCAACGTGCGGCCTGGCGATGCGATCGGTGGCGCGGTCTCGACCGAGTACCTGAGCGCGGGCGAGACGGTGGGCTTCACGCTCGACTCGTCGCTGGCCAACCCGCACAACGTCGTGATCCAGGACACCCTCGGCGCGACCCCCAGCAACCTGCCGGTGGTCGTGCACGTGGTGTTCTCGCCGCTCTGATCAGGCGAGCGCCTTGGCGATCGCGGCGCTGAACGCGTCGAGGTCGCCGGGGTTGCGCGACGTGATCAGCTTGCCGTCCTGGGCCACCTGCTGGTCCACCCAGGTGGCGCCGGCGTTCTTGAGATCCGTGCGCACGGACGGCCACGATGTGACGGTCTTGCCGCGCACGATGTCGGCCTCGATCAGCAGCGACGGACCGTGGCACACCGCGGCCACGGGTTTGCCGGCCGCGCTGACTTCGCGCACGAAGCGCACCGCGCTCTCCTCCGTGCGCAGGTGATCCGGTGAGTAACCTCCTGGGATGACCACCGCGTCGAACTCGCTCGCGCGTCGGTCCGCGATCGCCGCGTCGATCGCGACCTTCTCCTTGCCTTTCTTGCCCTTCACGGTGGTGCCGGCCTCCTTGCCGAGCACGGTCAGCTTGTGGCCCGCTTGCTGAAGCTGCTGATAGGGCACACGGAATTCCGAGTCCTCGAAGTCGTCCGCCAACAGAATCGCGATGTTCGCCATGGTTCTCCTCCGCGCCCGCAAGCGGTGCATCGCGCGTGCCTGCGTGGCGAGAGAACACGCAGAACTTTGAGGGCGCCACGCGGCCTGCATAGATTCGAGGGACCATGACCACGCCTCGCTGCGAGCAGACGCTGTTTGGCTTGCTGATCGCCACCCTCGTGATGGCGGTCAGCTGTGGAGGCGCGAGCCGGCGTGTGGAGGGGCCTCGGCCCGCGGACTGCGGCGAGGCGCCCACGATCGCGCTCGACGACGCCGCGCGCACCGGCGGCGCCTTCACGCGGCTGCTGGGCACGCACAAGGCCGCGCTGACCTTCCGCTGCCCGGAGCAGGGCACGTGCGCGCTGCCGCCGGACACCGAGCTCACGTTCACGATCGCGCCCGAGCGCAGCGGCGCCTGCGAGTTCGCGTCCTGCCGTGTGCCGTACCTCGGCAACCTGCCGTTCTCCAACACCAGCGAGCAACAGTGTCCGAACGTGCTGTGGTCGCTGGCCGAGGTGCGCCTGCACAGCGACGCTGGCGCGCTCGACGAGCAGGCCCACGACGTGAACGTGCTGGCGCACGCCAACGGGGAGGGCTTCCTGCGCTTCATGGTCGAGAGCCCGCGCGCGCTCGCCGAGGGGCCGGGCCTGTCGCGCTCCGTGTTGCTCGACGTGCAGTTGGAGGCGACGCCGCAGCGCCTGCGTGGTCAGCTCTCCGCCCTGGCCGCGCCGCTGGAGAGCGATCCCGGCGCCGAGCTCCGCTACCGCCCGCTCTGGACCGCGACCTGGGAGGCCCCTCTTTAAGGTTCGCCGTTGCGCAGCACTTCGACCGCGTGCGCGATGTCGCCGTCGATGAACAGGTCGATGTGGTGGTGCATCAAGCCCTCGCGGTCCTCGAAGATGCGCGGCACGCGCGCGGCGTTGACGTACAGCGTGTCGTCCTGCCGGTCGCACCAGTTGCGGGTGCCGCCTCCGCGCAGGCGATGGTGCATGTGGCCGGCCACCACCGCGAGCACACGCTTGCCGCGCTCCTTGGCGTAGTCGATCGCGACGCGCAGATCGTAGTCGCCGAAGTCGCCTTCCTCGCGCCGGAAGTCCGCGCCCCACAGATCGTTGCGGCGCTCGCCGAGGCCGGTGGGACCGTTGTGCGCCAGGAACAACACGCGCTGCGCCTCGCTCTCGTCGACGCAGCGCTTGAGCCGGCGGATGCTGTCCTCCAGCGTGTAGACGCCGTAGGCCTCGGCCAGGTGCGGCGCGAACGAGATCACCGAGCCGCCCATCGAGTGCGGGCGGCCCGCGATCACGTCGATGCCTTCGCCGAGCGGGTGCACGCTGTAGCCGCCGACCTGCACGCCGCCGACGGCCTCGCAGAGCAGGCGCACGCGCTCGGTGTGCCCCATCGACGTCCAGCGGATCAGGCTCGGGCGGCGCGTGATCTCGGCCGCCAGCTGGGCCGGGTGCACGGCGTCGTGGTTGCCCGGGATCAGCAGGGCGGGCTTGTCCAGCTCCGCCAGCTCGGACGCCGCGCGCAGGCCGCGCTGCAGCGAGAAGTTGTAGATGTCGCCGACGAACAGCAGTGCGTCGTAATCGGACGCGTTGAAGAAGGCCGTGTCGACCTCGTTCCACGCGTGGTGCACGTCGCCGATGACCGCGAGCTTCATCCGGATTCGAGCTCTCGGCGTAGCACGAGGTTCTCTCTTCGCACGCGCCACAGGAAGCCGTCCAGGACGTAGTGACTCGCCTGTGGCAGTGCCAGCAGCGGCACCAGAAACGTCATCAAAACAGGCGACAACGGGAATACCTCCCCGAAATACTCAGGTCGCTCATGCCATACCCAGCGGTCCCATAGAGCCTCCTCGGCGACGGCCAGGGTCAGGCAGATCAGCAGGACCGGGACCAGGCCACGCAGCGCCACCCGACCGGCCCAGCCGGCCCCGCGGGCGCGTGCATAACGCTGCGTCAACACGAAGTACGGCACGCCGTGGATCAGCACGTTGGTGACCGTGAACACGTAGTCGCTGTCGAACACCACGATGCCGAGCCACCAGCAGCTGGCCGTGGCTGTCATCAGCACGCTCTTGCCGGGCACCCACGCGCCGCGATGCAGCAGATATGCCTGCCGCAGCGTGAAGCCCAGCAGGCAGGCCGCGTTGGCCCAGGCCGCCAGCGGAAAGATGCGCGCGGCCGCCACGCCGACCGCCTCCACGGACACGAAGTCGCCTTCGATCAGCCACGCGAACGCGCGCGGCAGGCGAGCGTGCCAGGCGATCAACGGGACCAACATCGAGGCGTACATGGCGGCCTGCTCGAGCAGCGTGTCGAGCCGCGTCTGGGCGGGGTTGCGCCGTGCATAGAGGCGCAGGAAGCCTGCCTGCTGGCGCACGAAGTGGAACACAGCGAGGTAGGCCAGCGCGCCCCAGAACACGCGCGAGCCAAAGGCGTGCAGGCCGACGCCGATCAGGTAGGCCGCGAGCGGCACGCCCAGGTAGAGCAGCGGCCGCGCGCGCAGCTCCTCGCCATCGAAATAGCTTCGAAACCCCATCGACCACACGTGCGCGACGTCGACCGCGATCACGCAGCCGAAGAAGGTCCAGGTGGGGGCGTCCGCGTCGAGCAGGCCGAGCGGCCAGCCCAGCAGCACCAGCAACCAGGCGGCCAGCGCGCTGCCGCCGAACGCGCCGAGATCGATCGCCCGCGAGAACAGCCACGGTCCTTCGCGTGCGAACAATCGTGTCACGCGGTCGCCCTGGCGGCGCGCACGCCATGGTCGAACGCCTCCTCGAACAAAGACAGCCCCGACAGGTCGCTGTGCGCGAGCTGGATGCGGCCGAGAGCCCGCGGCGCGGCCAGGCGGGCGAAGCGTGCGCCCGGGGTGGGGCGCGTCATCGCATGGCCCCAGCGAAACACGTCGCAGCGCTCGACCGCCAGCCTCGGATGAGCGCGGCGCAGGTCGAGCAGCACCGCGCTCTGCCAGCTGGCGAGCGTGCCGTCATACAGCGTCTGGCGCGCGCGGCGCGGGTCGTCGTCGCACAGCGGAAGGTAGTAGGTGAGCACGGTCGGGCCCCAGTCGCTGCCGCGCTGGTGGGTGGCGCACACGTAGCCGAGCGAGGGGCTCTCGTAGAGTACGTTGTCCCAGGCCATGCCGGTGGGCCGCTCGGTGAGGTGCAGGTTGGCGACCAGCCACGAGCCGTAGGAAGTAGGGGTGCCTGGCAGCTCGCGCACGATGCGTTGAGCGATGAACTGCGGCGTCGCCACGATCGCGTGCCGGGCGCGGTAGTGCACGCCCTGATCGCGCCCGAGATCCCAGCCGCACACGCTCACGCCGTGATCATCCTGCGCGACGTCGAGCACCAAGGTGCGCGGGCGGATGTTCGCGTGCTGGCGCAGGTGGCGCACCAGCGCGTAGTTGCCGTCGGGCCAGGTGATCAGGTCCGCGGCGTCCTCGCCCGGCTGATCGATGCGCGAGGCGAAGTAAAACAGCAATGCCCAGGCGCTGGTCTGCGCGAGCGTGAGGCCGTAGTCGTCGCGGCAGGCGTAGTCGCACAGCCAGAGCAGGCGCTTCGAAGTGAGCCCCTCGCGGCGCAGGAACGTCGCGGCGTCGAGCGTGTCGAGCGCGCGCAGCTCGGGGGCATCGCTGCACGCGTGCGTGGGCAGCGTGAAGGCGCGCCTGCCCTGCGCGTCGCGGTAGCCGACCCAGCGTGCGACCAACGCGAAGAAGCGCGCGCGCTGGTCGAGGTCCGCGCGCGAGGCGCCCGCCTCCAGGTACAGGCCGGGGTACCAGTAGCCCTTGTAGAACAGGCGTTCCTCGGGCGCGCGCACCAGGTGCGGCTCGCTGACGGTCTCGCCTTCGAGCACGCGCATCTCACGCAGCAGCGCGCGCAGCTCCGTGTTGTGCGCCTGCGGCACCGGCAGGTAGTGCGCGCCCCACGGATAGCCGGTGGTATGCGAGCTGCCGCCCCGCGAGGTGCCGCCAGCCTCCGGCTCCAGCTCGAGCAGCACGTGCGGTCGACCCTGGAGCGCCCACGCCGCACTCAGGCCGGCGGGACCGCCACCCACGATCACGACCTCGGTCTCTTGCGGCGGCAGCGTCGCGACGTGGGCGATACGCTCGCGGATGTCGCCGCGCAGCAGGTGCCCGCCTTCCGCGCTCTGGCCGAGCAGTTCGCCCGGGAGCTCGCGCTCGACCGGGCGGGCGCACGCCAGCTGGCTGCCCAGCGTCGCGCCGAACACCTGCACCAGCCAGTCGCGACGCGTCAGTGCTGCGTCCATCGGCCCCAGTCCTGCTCGTAGTATTGCACCAGCAGCTGGTTGTTGAGCCGGTTGGGCTCGACCGGCAGCGGCCCGAGGTCGGGCGCGAACAGGAACAGCGCGCGCAGGCTGTCGTCGTTGAGGTAGCGCAAGGGCAGCGTCACCCGCGAGGGCGGAGCGAAGTCGTGTAGCTTGGCGAGCACGAAGCCCCACTCGCCGAACGACGGCACCAGCGCGTGGTAGGGCCGGGTCGCGAAGCCGCTGGCGCGCATGGTCTCGACCACGCACCAGTAGCTCTTGCGCGCGAACAACGGCGACGTGCTCTGCACGCTGACCACGCTCTGGTCGTGCATCGCCTCGCGCAGCAGCTTGTAGAACCAGGTGCTGTACAGCTTGCCGAGCGAGAAGTTGTTCGGGTCGGGGAAGTCCACGATCAGCACGTCGAACTTCTGGGTGCGCGTGCGGTCGAGCCAGACCAGGGCATCGTCGTTGACCACCTGCACGCGCGGGTCGGCAAGTGCGTCGTCGTTGAGCCGGCGGATCGGCTCCGACCCGCGCGCGAGCCGGATCATCGCCGGGTCGAGCTCCACCAGCGTGACCTGCTCGACCTCCGGGTGGCGCAGGATCTCGCGCACCGCCAGCCCGTCGCCGCCGCCGAGCACCAGCACGCTGCGTCGGGACGCGGCAGCGAACATCGCGGGGTGCACCAGCGCCTCGTGGTAGCGGTACTCGTCCACGCTGTTGAACTGCAGGTTGCCGTTCAGGTAGAGCTGTTGGCCGCCGCCGGCCTGCGTGATCGCGATGCGCTGGTACGCGGTCTGCTCGCTGTACACCACGCGCCCGTCGAACAGGCTCTGCTCCGCGTAGCCGACGAAGTGCTCGCCGTAGCCGAACGCCACCAGCAGCGCCGCCAGCAACACCAAGCCGCGCACGCGCAAGGCCAGCGGGTTGTAGATGCGGTCCGCCAGCACCCACGTGGTCAGGATGCCGACCGCGCAGTTGAGCGCGCCGAACAGCAACGACGTGCGCACCAGGCCGAGCTTGGGCACCAACACGAGCGCGAACAGCAACGAGCCGACGAGCGCGCCCACGTAGTCGAACGTGAGCACGCGCGCGATCAGCGTCTCGAACGCGACCTCTTCGCGAAGGATGCGCAAGAGCAGCG
>JBEVNG010000259.1:0-6528 GCA_040508235.1 Polyangiales bacterium
CCGCCGCGATCGCGAGAGCGCGCGCACTCCCCGCGCGCTGCCAGCACCACACGAGCAGCACCCCGGCGAACGGCGCCAGCTCCGGGCGCAGCCAGGCGAGCAGCGCCACCGCGACACCGGCCTGCAGATCGCGCCGTGCGAGCACCGCCAGCACGAGCCAGGTGGCCAGCCATGTCGCGAGCCCCGTCTCCAGCCCCGCCACCGACCAAACCACCAATGGAAGCGAGCTTGCACAAACCGTGACCACCCACCACGCGGCCTCGCGCCCGCGCGCGATCCGTCCGGCGCGAACGACCAGCCAGGCCACTGCAACGAGACTTGCCGCGCACGACAGGCCCTTCGCGAGCGGCAACAACGGTAACCCCAGGCGCGCGCCCGCTACCATCGGCAGCAGCCAGAGCGGCCCGGTCACCCCATCGCTGGCGTGTCCGCCCGAGAACGTGTAGCCCAGGCCGAGCGCGATCCGGTGGGCGTAGCGCACGGCGATGAAGGCGTCGTCCACCGTGAACGGCCAGGCCATGCCCGACAGCGCTGCAAGCGTACACAGCGCCCCCAGCACCGGCCCATGACGCATCGTGAGCATTCGGAGCTTCATCCTGGAGTGTGCTCGCGCGCGGGTCGGCATGTGGGCTTCTTGAAAGCTGGGGCGGACAGCACTAGCCTCGGGAAATGGTGACGGAAGCTTCGCTCGGCCTTCACCCCTTTGGGGCTCGTGCGCGGAGAAACCGCGCACTTCGACACGCATGCTGCGAACACGATTGATCGCCGGGCCGCGCGCCGGCTTCGTACTTAGCGCCGTGGTCGCGACGCTACTGACGATCATCAGTGTAGGCGAGACCTTCTTCGAGCCGCTGCGCGTGCGCAGCGACGCGGCGGCGCCCGTCACGCTGCGGCTGCCGCCGGTCGCCATGCGCACCACGGACAACACGGGCCAGCACCACCTGGTGCGCGTGGCGCCCGTCGTCGCGCGCGGCAGCGAGGTCAAGGACCGCACGCTCGCCGAGTACGTGATGCTGTACGAGAACGCGCGCCGGCCCGTGAAGGTCACGACGCTGCTCGGCTCGTGGTTCATCTACTTCCTGATCTCGGTGATGATGGTCACCTACTGCCGGCGCTTCGCACCGAGCTACGGCACGCTGCTGCGCACGCAGGTCGGGCTGCTCTCGCTGACGGTCGGCTTCATGGCCATGGCCAAGCTGGTGCTGCTCGCGACCACCATCAGTGCCTTCGCGCTGCCGGTGGCCACGCTCTCGCTCTGGGTCGCGTTCTACCTCGACCGCCGCACGGCGTTCATGATGGGCGTCGCGGCGAGCTTCCTGACCGCGTCGCTGCTCGACTATCGGCTGGAGTACCTGCTGCCGTTCCTGGCCAGCAGCTTCACCATCAACCTCGCGCTGCGCCCTCGCAAGCGTGCGGTCGACGTCGCCACCGCCGGCGCCGCCGCCGCGCTGGCCAGCGCGACGCTCGTGATCGCGGCCAACATGCTGGTGCGCGGCGGCCCGTGGCTGCACGGCGACTTCCGCGCCCTCAACCACAGCGAGATCCACAGCGGCGCCCTCGGTGGTGCGCTCGCGGCCGCGCTCGGCGTCTTCCTGCAGGGCCCCATCGGCCGCCTGCTCGGCACCGTGTCGCGCGCACGCCTGCTCGACCTCGCCGACCTCAGCCAGCCGCTGCTGCAGAAGATGGCGCGCGAGGCACCGGGCTCGTGGGAGCACGCGCGCGCGATGGCGAACCTGGCGGAGGCCGCGGCGTCGTCCATCGGCGCGGACGCCCTGCTCACGCGCGTGGGCGCCTACTATCACGACCTCGGCAAGACCTGCCAGTGCAAGTACTTCATCGAGAACCTCGACCCAGGCGAGACCTCGCCGCACGAGGGGCTCGATCCCGACGTCAGCGCGGACGCGATCATGGCGCACGTCGTCGAGGGCGTACGCATCCTGCGCGGCGGCCGCACGCCCGAGCCGGTGGTCGAGTTCGCGTACACGCACCATGGCACCAGCGTGATCGAGTACTTCTGGCACAAGTGCCTGGCGCAGGGGAACCCCAAGGGCCTGGGCGAGAACTTCTTCCGCTACCCGGGCATGCGCCCGCGCACCAAGGAGACCGCGATCCTGATGCTGATCGACGCCATCGAGGCGGCGTCGCGCACCATCGACCCGCCCGAGCGCGAGAAGTTCGAGGAGATGGTCAACCGCATCCTGTTCGTGAAGCTGCGCCAGGGCCAGCTCGACGACAGTGGTCTGACCATCGAGGACCTGCGCGTGATCAGCAAGCGCATGGTCGACATGCTGGTGAAGATGAACCACCACCGCATCCGCTACCCCTGGCAGGACGCCAAGGCGCGCGGCGATGCGCCGCTACCGGTGCCCGAGGGCGACGCCAGCGACGAAGAGGTCTCGCGCGCGGTGGAGGAAGCGATCGAGCAGCGCCAGGAACAGAGCGCGGCCGCCTCCAACACCGAGCGCCTGTAGTCAGCCAGCTCACGCGGAGCGCGCTGTGAAATGGCCAGGCCCGCGGAGCCGGCGCAAGCTCTCCGGATGCGCGCTTCCATCGCTACCCTGCTGCTGCTGATCGCCTGCTCCGACGACGGGGATCGCGCGCGCCTGGACATCACGCAGAACCCCGCCACCACGCTGGAGGACGGCGGCGATCCACGCCAGGTCGCGCCGCTGCCTCCGGGCAGCAAGCCCGGGCCGGCGATCGGCGTGGGCGCAAGCGGTGGCTCCAGCCCCATCGACGGCGGCGGCTTCTCGGTCGATGCGAGCGTGGGCGAGGACGACCCGGTCGTCGGGGACGCGGGCCCGCCCGGCCAGTTCAGCTGCAAGACCAACAACGAGTGCACGATCCGCAACGTGGGCAGCTGCTGCGGCTACTTCCCGCGCTGCGCGAATGCGAACGCGATCTTCACGCCGCCGAGCTGCAGCGATGGCGTGGCCGGCGTGTGCGGCTTCCCGAACATCGACAGCTGTCGCTGCGAGCTGGGCCAGTGCGTCGGGCTGCAGGCTGGAACGCCCGTCAGCTACCCTTGAGGTAGCGCACCAGGCAGGCGACCAGCTCGTTCTCCAGCGACGGCGTCTCCAGCAGCTCGGGCCGCATGATCACCGCGGCGTGCGTGAGCGTGTCGACGGTCTGCACGATCAAGAACGCGGCCACGTCGAGGTCCTTCACGATCAGCTCGGCCTTGTGCGCCTCCAAGTATGCACGCGCCAGCGCGGTGCCCTCCTTGATGCTCGACTCCAGGCGCGGAAACGCGCCCAGCGGCAGCTGCTCCGCGAACACGCGATGCAGCGCCGGGTCGGCACGATGCATCTCGATCATGATGTGCACGAAGCGCGGGATCGCGCGCTCGACCGGCAACGCGAACAGGCTCGCCGCGTCGCTGCGAAAGCGCGTCATCGTGGTGTCGACGTGCTCGGCGATCAACGCCGTAACCAGGGCATCCTTGTTGGGGAAGTACTGGTAGAGCGAGCCCACGCTCACGCCGGCGAGCTCGGCCACCGCGTTGGTGGTCAGGCCGGCGTATCCGTCGCGCACCAAGATGCGAGCCGAAGCTCGCAATAGCGAGTCCACGGTCGCTCGCGAGCGCTCCTGCCGTGCCTCTTTTCTGGGCTTAACAGCCGCCCGGGCACGTGCGGGTGAATGCGAGTTGTGAACACGAGCCATCGCTCGCATTCTACGAACATGAACGCGAACGTCATCCCCAAACTGCCAGGGGGCACGTGGCTCGGTCACCTGCCCGCGTTCCGTGGCAACCCGATCGGTTGGCTCACGCAAGCCGCGGCGCACGGCGACATGGTTCGCACGCGCCTCGGTGTCTTCGACCTGATCATGATCAGCGCACCCGCGCTCGTTCAGGAGGTGCTGGTCGACAAGGTGGAGCACTTCGAGAAGAGCTACGGGCTGACGTTGTTCGCGCGCCCGCTGCTCGGCGACGGCTTGTTGACCGCCAACAACACGCCGCATCGCCGCCAGCGCAAGCTGCTCGCGCCGGCGTTCGTGCACAAGCGCATCGCGGGCTACGCGCAGGTCACCGCCGAGCACGCCGAGCGAGGGCTGGCACGCCTGCTCGCGCGCGGCACGGTCGAGATCAGCGAGCAGACGATGCAGACCACGCTCGGCATCGTCGCCAAGACGCTGTTCGACGCCGACGTGCAGGGCGACAGCGACGAGGTCGGCGACGCGCTGACCGAAGCGATGGAGTCGATCATCGGCTCGATGACCGCGACCGTGCCGCTGCCGCCACCGCTGCCCACGCGCGTGAACCGCCGCATCGCGCGCTCCACGGCGCGGCTCGACCGCATCATCTACCGCTTGATCGACGAGCGGAACGGCGAGGATCGCGGCGACATGCTCAGCCTGCTGCGGAGTGCCCGCGACGAGGACGGCCAGCCGATGACGCGGCTGCAGATCCGCGACGAGGCGATGACCGCGTTCCTGGCCGGCCACGAGACCACCGCCAACGCGCTCGCCTGGACGCTCTACCTGCTGGCCAAGAACCCCGACGCGCTCGCCGAGGTGGAGGCCGAGCTGGACACCGTGTTGGCGGGGCGCCCACCCGTGTTCGAGGATCTGCCGCGCTTGCCCGCCACGCTGCGTGCGCTGAAGGAGGCGATGCGGCTCTACCCGCCCGCGTTCATGCTCACGCGGCGCGTTACCAGCGAGGTCAACATCGGAGGCCACGCGTTGCCCCGGAACCAGCTGGTACTGATCAACATCCACGGCATCCACCGCCGCGCCGACGCGTTCCCGGAGCCGCTCGCGTTCCGGCCCGCGCGCTTCCTCGACGAGAAGAGCTTTCCGCGCCACGCGTACATGCCGTTCGGCGCCGGGCCACGCATGTGCATCGGCAACCACTTCGCCTGGATGGAAGGCCAGCTCGTGCTCGCCAGCTGGCTCTCTCGCGCCCGCTTCACGCTGCCCGACCCCTCGTTCGTGCCGGAGCTGGAGCCCCTGATCACGCTACGCCCCAAGGCGCCGCTGACGATGCGCGTGCAGGCGCGGCAGGTCCGCGCGCAGATGGCGTAGGCGACCAGCTCCCGCTGGAGGGTCACCTTCGTGGAGCTCAGGCCGCGCTGACCTGCGCGTCGTAGAGCTGCTCGTACTCCTTGATCAGCGCGCTGTCGTCCTGCTGCCAGGGGTGGAAGTCGCGGCGGAAGTACTCGAGCCACATTGGAATCATGTCGACCATGATGCCCTTGGGGCCCCACAGGCTCCACAGGCCCTTGGCCCACAGCTTGGGCGAGTTCAGCTTGTCGATCTTGAGGAAGTGGTACTGCAGCAGGTGCGCGCCGCCGAACAAGCCGACGGTGGTGGTCACCAGCGCCAGCGCGCGCGGCAGGTAGTCGCCGAACACCTCTTCGTAGGTGTCGAACGCGACCGCCTTGTGCTCCATCTCCTCGATGGCGTGCCAGGTCCAGATCGGCAGCACCTCGGGATCGGACAGCTCGCGGATCTCCTTCTGCGTGAGCAGCTTGTGCCCCAGCAGCGCGGTCATGTGCTCGAGCGCGACGGTGACGGCGAGCGACATCTTCTTGGTGCGGTACTTCTGCATCACCTTGATGCGCTCGGCGATCCGCCGCTCCATCTCCGTGACCGGGTAGCCGAGCTGATCGAGGCGCTCGTTCAGCGCCTGGTGCTCGCGCGAGTGCAGCGCCTCCTGCGCGAGGAAGCCGGCGATGTCCTGCCGCGTCTCCGGGTTCTTCACCTGCTCGCGCACGGCCTTCACGGCGTCCATGAACATCTTCTCGCCGGGCGGGAACGTCACCGACAGCGCGTTCATGAAGTGCGTGAGGAAGGGGTCACCGCTGACCCAGTAGCGACGCATGTTCGGGCCGATGCCGAACTTGATGTTGCGGGCCTTGACCTCGACCGAGGCGGGGCGCTTCGCGCGCGGCTGATGAAAGAGGGCCACCACTCGTACTCCTTGAGCGCCTGACGGCGGATCCGTCGGAAAGCCTGTCGTGAGCATGTACCACCGGACAGGTTGGGCCATGCCAGTTTTCTGTCATCCGGGGCCAGTGGTCGGACCACAGTGCCCGAAATCGCACGGAAAGTCGGCGTCCCGAGCAGCTGGGTAAGCCAGCGGCTACTCCGGGATCGGGTCTCCGCGATCTTTTCTAGACCGACGGTCTTCCTGGATGGCCTCGAGGAAGACGCCCGAGACGTCCGGGTCGAACTGGGAGCTCGAGCAGTCGTGGATCTCGCGCGTGGCGACGTCGTGCGGCAGGGCCTTGCGGTATGCGCGGTCGCTGGTCATCGCGTCGTAGGTGTCCGCGATGGAGATGATGCGCGCGAACAGCGGGATGTCCTGCCCCTTGAGGCCGAGCGGGTAGCCGTGACCGTCCCAGCGCTCGTGGTGCATGTACACGCCGGGGATCAGCGGGTGCAGGAAGTTGATCGGCTCCAGGATGTCGCGCCCGTACGTGGGGTGCTTCTGGAAGATCGCGTACTCCTCGTGCGTGAGCTTGCCCGGCTTGTTCAGGTTCATCACGCAGCCGATCTTGCCGACGTCGTGCATCAGCGCCGACT
>JBEVNG010000303.1:0-6446 GCA_040508235.1 Polyangiales bacterium
CGGCCGACGCCAGCAAGGCGCACACGAAGAGCAGGTCACGAAGCCGCGGGGGTAGCGAGTTCCGCATCCAGAAGACCCGTCGAAGCGCGCTCTCGAGCGCGCGAGCCATCAATACTAGCGAAGTTGTAAGCAAGCGCTGCACCCTAACAGGCCAGCGCGGCGACGTGGGCCGCAAGCGAAGAATCCAGCAGGTTCGCCGCGGTGAGGCAGCTTGCCACGCAGCCTTTCGGGCTGTTGGCTGCCAGCCTGCCCCACCGTTGTGGGGCATACCGAGCGCGCCGCGAGAAAACCGTTCCACTGGCGGGTAAGTCGTCGACAAGGCGGACCATTCTTAGCAAAGTCACAATGTGCAGCTTGAACACATCGGAGTGGTCGGGAACTGCCAGTACGCCGCGCTGATCGATCGCACGGGTTCGGTGGTTTTTTGTTGTTTGCCGCGCTTCGACTCGGAGCCGGTGTTCTCCACCATGCTGGACGAGAACGACGGGGGCTCGTTCAGGATTGGGCCCGCCGACGGGACGCCCGGTGTGCAGCGCTACCTCGACAATACCAACGTCCTGGAGACGCGCTTCACCACGCCCGAGGGCAGCTTCCGGGTGCTCGACTTCGCGCCGCGCTTCCTGCAGTTCGAGCGCACGTTCCGGCCCACCAAGCTGGTGCGCATCGTCGAGCCGCTGTCCGGCACCCCGCGCATCAAGGTCACCTGCGATCCGCGTCTGGGCTGGTCCAAGAAGGTCCCAGCCCGCGATGTCGGGTCGCATCACGTGAAGTACCTGGGCTTCGGCTCGGAGCTGCGGTTGACCACGGATCTGCCGCTCTCGTACCTCGAAGGCATCCCGTTCGCACTGACGGAGAAGAAGCATCTGGTGATGGCCTGGGGCGACCCGGTCGAGGAGCCGCTTCCGTCACTGTGTGACCGCTTCCTGGTCGAGACGGTTCGTTACTGGCGACGCTGGGTGAAGCACTGCGACATCCCGCCCATGTTCCAGGAGCAGGTGATCCGCTCGGCGCTCGCGCTCAAGCTGCACTGCTTCGAGGACACCGGCGCGATCGTCGCCGCCATCACCACCTCCATCCCCGAGGCGCCCGGCAGCGGCCGCAACTGGGACTATCGCTACTGTTGGCTGCGCGACGCGTACTACGTGCTCGACGCGTTCCGTCTGCTCGGCCACTTCGAGGAGCGCGAGCAGTTCATCGCCTACCTGCTGAACATCGCCACCGGCACCCCGGAGCTCGACCTGGCGCCGCTCTATCGCGTCGACGGCCGCAGCGATCTCGACGAAGAAATCCTGGCCCACTGGCCCGGCTACGAGGGCGACGGACCGGTGCGCATCGGCAACGGCGCGGCCACGCACCACCAGCACGACATCTTCGGCGAGATGGTGCTCGCGCTGGCGCCCGTGTTCATGGACGACCGCTTCAAGGCGGAGCAGACCAAGGCCACGCTGGAGCTGCTGTTCGCGCTCAGCAAGAAGGCCATCAAGGTCGCCGGCACGCCGGACGCGGGCATCTGGGAAGTGCGCAAGCAGTGGGAGCCGCAGACGTTCAGCAACGTGATGTGCTGGGCCGCGGCCGACCGCATGGCCAAGGTCTGCACGCGCCACGCACCCGAGCGCCACGCGGAGTTCGCGCAGGCGGCGGACAAGATCCGCGCGCAGATCCTCGACCGCGCCTACGACCCCAAGCAGAACAGCCTGGTCTCCGTGTTCGGCGGCAAGGACATGGACGCGTCGCTGCTGCAGGCCGTCACGCTGCGCTTCTTGCCCACCAACGATCCGCGCATGCCCGGCACCATCGACGCGATCGTGAAGGACCTCGGCCAGGAACGCTGGCTGCTCCGCTATCGCACCGACGACGGCCTCGGCGCCACCACCGCCGCGTTCGTCATCTGCACGTTCTGGCTGGTGGAGGCCATGGCGGCGGTCGGCCGCACGGACGAGGCGCGCGATCTTCTCAACCGCGCCATCGAGCAGATGGGCCCGCTCGGCCTGATGTCGGAAGACTGGGAGACCGCCACCATGCGCATGTACGGCAACTTCCCGCAGGCGTACTCGCACGTGGGCTTGATCCACGCGGCCTTCGCCGCCTCGCCCAAGTGGGACGACGTCCTGTAGCGAGGATGCTCGCTCGCGGAGTCTCGGCGCGCTCGATTGCTGGCGCCGCGAGCGAGCCCTCCCAATCGGCCTCACCACTCCAGGTGCAGATCCACATCGGTGAGCGACAACTTGCGCGCGAACACCTTCGCGTCGGCGTAGCCGTAGCGCGCGAGCGCCCCTTCGAAGACGCCTAGCAGGAAGGTCTCGGGGTAGAGCGGGAACTCGCGCACGCGGACGTGTGCGTGGTTCTTGCCGACGGCGACCAGCTCGTAGCGGCCGCGCGAGATCGAGACCTCGAAGCCGCGACCGGCCACGCGCAGCACGGCCTGCAGATCGTCACCGAGCGAGCCGAAGATCACGCGGCCCACCATCGTGCCGAGCAGCGTCGGGTAGATGATCCAGCCGACGCGGCGCATCGCCTCGCCCTTGCGCTCGTGCGGATAGAGCCGCTGCGCGGTCTCGTCGAGCATCTCCTTCGCTTGCGCGAGCGGGTAGTCAGCGAAGTCACGAAAGCTCGAGCGCGAGGTCAGGTGATGTCCGTGGCTGGCCAGCTCGCGCACCAGTGCGCTCAAGTAGAAGCCCTTCACCGTCACGTTCGGCGCTGGCGCCTTGGACGGGCGTGAAGCGGACTCGCGGGCGGGGGGAATCTCGGACATCAGCACGACAGAGATATTGTCAGCGCAGCCGTCACCCCTCGCCCAGCCTGTTTCGGTGGCGCCGCGTTTTTTGCAGGGGAAGGCCCCCACACCCGCGTACGCTGGCGTTGGCAAGGCCGCGATCGACATGGCACAACGGCGGCCGGAGTGTGAGATGAAACGCGAGAAGAGAGTCACGAAGAAAGAGCGCAAGGCGCTCGACCGCGCCGCTGGCAACGTGCCCGCGCGCGCGGGCGCGCAGCAGCACCAGCACGCCCACATCCACTGCATCTCGTGTGGCAAGCACCTCGACCCCGAGTCGTTCGGCACCCCCGGTGGCCCCGAGTTCTATCGCTGTCAGCACGGCTCGGACTTCCCGCACTGCGCCGAGCACGCGGTCCAGGCCAAGGGCCTCGTCGATGAGCACGACCGCACCGGCAAGCCGGTGCAGCAGGCCGCCGCCTGGCACTGAGCGAGCACGGCTACGACGCCATCGTGGTGGGCGCGGGTCCCAATGGACTCGCCGCCGCGATCCGGCTCGCACGGGCGGGCCACAGCACGCTGCTGGTGGAGGCACGCGACCGCGTCGGAGGTGGCCTGCGCACGGACGCGATGACGCTGCCCGGCTTCAAGCACGACTGGTGCGCGGCCATCCACACCATGGGCGTGCTGAGCCCGTACCTGTCGCAGCTGCCGCTGGCCGACTACGGCTTGAAGTGGGCGCACCCGGACGCCTCGGCGGCGCACCCGATGGACGACGGCCCCACCATGATGCTGGAGAAGTCGCTCGACGACACCGCGCGCCAGCTGGGTGCGGATGCGCGCAGCTACACGCGCCTGCTCCAGCCGTTCCTGCCCGGCGCCACCGGCTTGATCGGCGACCTGATGGGTCCGCTCGGCATTCCGGCGCATCCGTTCGCGCTCGCACGCTTCGGCTTCTACGGGCTGCGGCCCGCCAGCTGGCTCGCACGTCGCTTCGACACGCCCGGCGCGCGCGCGTTGTTCGCGGGCTGCGCGGCGCACTCGATCCTGCCCTTCAACTACTGGGGCACGGGCGCGTTCGGCCTGGTCTTCCTGCTCACCGGGCACCTGACCAACTGGCCCGCGGTGGTCGGCGGTTCCGAGCGCCTGGCCGAGGCCTTGCTCGCGTACTTCCGCTCGCTCGGCGGTGCGACGCAGGTGGCCCGTCCCATCCGCAGCTTGAAGGAGCTGCCGCCCGCGCGCGTGGTGCTGTTCGATCTCTCTCCGCGCGCGCTCGCCGGCATCGCGGGCGAGTCGCTGCCGCTCGGCTACCGCAAGCGCCTGCTCAAGTACGAGTACGGCCCGGGCGTGTTCAAGCTCGACTACGCGCTGTCGGGGAAGATCCCGTGGAAGGACCCCAACACCGCGCGCGCGGGCACCGTGCACCTCGGCGGCACGTTCGAGGAGATCGCCGCGGGCGAGGCGCAGATCTGGCGCGGCGAGCTGCCGGAGAAGCCGTACGTGCTGCTCTGCCAGCAGAGCCACTTCGACGACACGCGCGCGCCCAAGGGCCAGCACACGCTCTACGCGTACAGCCACGTGCCGCCCGGCTGCACGGTGGACATCAGCGCGCGCATCGAGGCGCAGATCGAGCGCTTCGCGCCGGGCTTCCGCGACACCATCCTCGCGCGCCGCATCACCACGCCGCGCGACTTCGAGTCCGAGAACGCGAGCTACGTCGGCGGTGCCATCACCGGCGGCGCGGCGACCCTGGCGCAGCTGTTCACGCGGCCCGTCGCGCGGCTCGATCCGTACAGCACCCCCAACCCGCACCTGTTCCTGTGCAGCCACTCCACGCCACCCGGCGGCGGCATCCACGGCATGTGCGGCTTCCACGCCGCCGGCAGCGCGCTCAAGCGCCTCCAGCGCGGCATCGGCCAGCTCGCGCCCTGATCAAGCCGTGATCACGGGGCGGGCGGCGCGAAGTGGATCACGATCTGCGCGGCCGCCTTGGGCCGGTTGGTGGCGCGCTTCAGCACGCCCGTCACGCAGGTGGGTGCACGCTCGTTCTTGACGGTGCTCGCGCCCGCGGTGAGCGCGCCCTTGGCGTCCTGCGTGAAGCTCAGATCGCCCTCGGGCGAGGCGAGCTTGCTGGCGCGACGACGGCAGTCGAACATGCCCGGCAGCGAGTCGCGCAGCGCCTTGTGCAGCTGCTCCAGCACCGCGCGGTCCTTGGTGGTGACGTCGAACGTGACCTCACCCTCGGTGCTGCTGCCGTGCGAGTGCAGGCCTTCGGCGTCTTCCTTCACGTCGACCACGCCGGCATTCGCCTCGCGCGAGCGCACCTCGGCCACGCTGCCGGCCGCGCTGTTGGTCAGCTCCAGCGCGAGCCGCACGCCCGCCGGCCGCGGGATGTCGTCGACGGCGAGCTTGCCGAACGCCGCGTCGACGCACTTCTTCATGGGCGCGAGCTCCGCCGTCGCGTTGGGCGCGCGCACCAGCAGCTTGCCTTCCTTGGGCAGCTCCAGCTCGACGGTCAGCATGCCGACCACCTCCGGGTGCTCCTTCACCAGCTCGCCGTAGCAACTCTTGGCGGCGGCCAGCGGCGAGCCGAGCGTCTTGGCGAACGCCTCCAGCTTCTTGCCGCTGGTCCCCGGCACGCCCTCGATGGCCATCTTCACGTCCGAGCGCGTGGTGATGCGGCCGCGCTCACCGACCTGCGCGGACGCTTGCGCGCTGCCGAACAGGCCGATCAAACCAAGGATTCCAAGGAGGATTCGGGGAGCTGCCATGGCGATTGCAGCCTACCACGCAGGGACCTGGAACCGCGCTATAAGCTCGGCGCCCATGGACGTCACCCTGCAGTCGCCCACCCGTCGTGCGCTCAACAACTTCGGCTTTCTGCTCATGTTGTTCGGCTGTCCGTTCTTGACCTGGTACGCGACCATCGCCATCCGCCACTACGACGGCGCGCTGGTGATCCCGGATGCAGACTTCCTCGGCCACATCGCGGCGCCGACCCTGCCGGTGGCGGGCTTCTACCTGGTCTGGGTGGTGCTCCAGCTCGCGCTCGCGGTGTTCCTGCCGGGCAAGGTCGAGCTGGGCATCGAGCTGGAGGACGGCAAGCAGCTGCCGTACGTGATGAACGGGCTCGGCTCGTTCGTGCTCACGCTCGCGCTCGGCATCGCGCTGGCGTGGAGCGGCGTGATCGCTCCCACGTTCCTGTACGACAACCTCGACGCGCTGCTGACGACCGCCAACATCGCGGTGCTCGCACTGTGCGGCTTCATGTACGTGATCGGTCGTCAGCAAGCGACGGCCAAGGAGCTCGCGCTCAACCCGCTGGAGGCGTACGTGATCGGCGCCGCGCTCAACCCGCGCACGCGCGGCCTCGACTGGAAGTTCTTCTGCGAGTCGCGCCCCGGCATGATCCTGTGGGTGCTGCTGAACTTCTCGTTCGTGGCGGCGCAGTACGGCAAGCACGGCACCATCTCCAACGCGATGCTGCTAGTGGTCGCGTTCCAGCTGCTCTACGTGGCGGACTACTTCGTGATGGAGGACGCTATCCTCACCACGTGGGACATCCGCCACGAGCCGTTCGGCTTCATGCTGTGCTGGGGTTGCCTGGTCTGGATCCCGTTCACGTTCTCGCTGCAGGGCCTGTACCTGGTCGATCATCCGAACGCGCTGCCCACGGCCGCCGTGATCCTGTTGATCGCGTTCAACCTGACCGGCTTCGCGATCTTCCGCGGCG
>JBEVNG010000307.1:0-9910 GCA_040508235.1 Polyangiales bacterium
GCGGCGTCGTGCGGCACCACGTGGCGCTGGAGCTCGGCGAGACCAGCGAGGTGCGCGAAGTGCTCGTGCGCGAGTGAGCTCAGCCGAGGCCGAGCTCTCCAAGGAGCTCTGCCGCGCGCGCGGGCCTGACGCCGAGCATTTGCCTCAGCTCCTCGATCCACACGCGCTCTTGCTCGTCGGGGTCGTCGTCGGCGATGGCCATCACGGCGGCGAGCGTGAAGGCGGCCTCGGCGTCGGGGCGGTCGGCGGAGAGCTGGGCGGCGACCTGGGCCAGCCTTGCTTCGCGTCCAAACTGCCTGGCGGCGGCCTCGAAGCGCTCCAGCATGCCGTCGACCACCGGACCTCGCAGCGCGTCCTCGGTGAGCGTGCGGATGGCGCCGCGCAGCACCTCGACCTCGCGCTCGTCGCTGCGCTCGTCGGCGACCATCACGAGGTAGAGCACCTCGCAGATGGGTGCGACGCGCTGCACGATGGCGAGCACGTCCGCGGGCACGTCGCTGGCGACGGCGGTGGGTGGAGGCAACGTGCGACGCTCCCCGGTACGGCGGAGCTGGTCGCGCAGGCGCAGCAGCGTTTCGGAGTCGAGGCGCACGCTGCGAACAGTACCGGAAGTGCGCGCGCGCGTCAGCTGACGGCGTAGCGCTCGAAGCCGTAGCTCTCGTCGGGCGGCAGCCAGAGCAGCTCGCACTGCCCGATTAGCTCGGACAGCGCGCGCACGGGGCGCAGGGTGAGCTCGTGTCGGCGCATGCCGCTCTTGCGTAGGCCGACCTCGAAACAACGGTAGCCGCGCCCGAGCAGCACCGGGAACAGCCGGCATGGATGCGACGGGGTGAAGCGCTCGGGGATGACGTCCGTGATCAACACCGGCTTCTGCGCGTCGATGGTGGTGCGCAAGCCCTCGACCGCCTCCGCTTCGTGGCCCTCGACGTCGAGCTTGATCAGCGTTCGCCGCTCCGGCACGAGCGTGTCGGCGAGCAGGTCGTCGCCGGGCGCCACGCGGATGGTGAGCTCGTCGGTGACGTGCGGCACCAGCTCATCGGGCAGCGTGGCCACCGTGCCGGTCTCCGGCCCGTTGTGCACCACGCGCAGCCGCAGCGGTGCCTCCATGTTCGACAAGCCGAGCCGGTACGGCGTGACCACGCTGCGCAGCGCGTTCAAGTCGAGGTGCTCGAGCAGCCGCTGGTACACCGCGGGGTTCGGCTCGAACGCGTGCACGCGCCCGCTCGGCCCGACCAGGTGCGCCGCCATCAGCGACACCATGCCGATGTTCGCGCCGCCGTCGACGAACTGATCGCCGGGGCGCAGCAGGTGGCGCATCACGAGCTCGGTCTCGAGCTCGCTGTAGCGCGCGAGGAAGTACGTGTTGCGCTCGAACGCCGCGGACAGGTCGAGCCGCACGCGATAGCCGTGCGACTTGCAGCGGATCTCGATCCAACCCGCGCCGCGCCAGTGCGCATCGTGCTGCGGCTCCGCATGCGCGAGCTCGAGCAGCTTGTTCCAGCCGGGAAGCTCCGCGCGCACCCACGGCACGGCCAGCGCCCACAACCCATACGACGCCTCCCGACGTTCCGAAGCTGGGTCGCTCGGATCCGTCGGACGCTTGGAACGCCCCACCATGGCAGGCTGGGTACCACGGGATCCCGGGGTCGGACAACCGTCTGCCGCGCATCACGCGCACGTTGGCGAACGATTCGCCCCAAAGTGACGTTCAGCGCTTGAAGACCATCATCTTGTGTTGCGTCATCTCGTGCATCGTGAATGGGATGCCACCGATGCCGTAGCCCGAGTGCTTGCGGCCCGCGAACGGCATCCAATCCGAGCGAAATGCGGTGTGGTCGTTGATCATCACCGACGCCGCATCGAGCCTGTCCGTCGCGCGCAACGCTACGTCGAGGTTCTGCGTGAAGATGCTGGCCTGGAACGCGAGCGGCAGGCTGTTGGCGGCGGCGATGGCCTCGTCGAGCGAGCGCACGCGGTACAAGCACGTGACCGGCCCGAACACTTCGTCGCGCGACACCTTGGCGTCCTTGGGCGGCTCCAGCAGCACGGTCGGCTGGAACGTGGTCTCGCTCGCGCGCTTGCCGCCGAGCGCGACCTTGGCGCCACCGGCCACCGCCTCGTCGACCCACTCGGCCACGCGCTCGACTTCCTTGGGCAGGATCAGGGGTCCGACCTCGGTGTCCTTCAGGCTCGGATCGGCCATGCGCAGCTTGGAGACGCGCGCGGTGAGCGCCTCGGCCAACGCATCGAACTTCGACTCGTGCACGAAGATGCGCTGCGTCGACACGCACACCTGGCCGGCGTGGTAGTAGCCGCCCTTCGTGATCGGCTCGACGATCTTGGCGACGTCGACCGCTTCGTCGACCAGCAGCGGCGCCGAGCCACCGTGCTCCAGCGCGTAGCGCGTGCCCGGAGCGACCTTGGTACGGAGATACCAGCCGACGCGCGCCGAGCCGATGAAGCTCAGGAACGCGACGCGCGAATCCGTGGCGAGCTTCTCCGCGCCGGCGCTGGTCTCGGGCAGGTAGATGTCGCACCACTCCTGGCCGAGGCCCGCCTCCCAGACCAGCTCCACGAACTGCTGGCAGCACAGCGGCGTCGCGCTCGCGGGCTTGATGATCACGGGACAGCCGGTGGCGATGGCCGGCACGACCTGGTGCACGATCAAGTTGAGCGGATGGTTGAACGCGGAGATGGCCGCCACCACGCCGATCGGCTCGCGGATGGTGAACGCCCAGCGCCCCTCGGTCGCCGCGGTGAGACCCATGGGAATCTCTTGGCCGCCAAAGTTGCGCAGCTCGTCGGCGCCGTTGCGGATGCCGTCGACCGCGCGCGTGGCCTCCACGACGGCGTCCGGGTACGGCTTGCCGCCTTCCTTGGCGATCAGCTGCGCGAACTGCTCCTTGCGCGCCTCCACCAGCGTCGCCAGCCGCTGCAGCACGGCGATGCGCTGGTGCGGCTTGAGCCAGCCATCACGGGTGACGTACGCCTTGTGCGCCCGCGCGAGCTTCTGCTCCAGCTCCGCGTCGGTGTGCGACTTCAGCTCGGCGAACTGCTTGCGATCCCAAGCCGCGTAGACCTGTAACGTCATGCCCGCTTCTCCTTTTGGGCGCGATGCGCCTTGAGCTCGTCGACGAGGACGCGCTGGTTCACGCTGTAGTCGATCGGTACCACCACCAGCTGCACGCCTCCCTCGTCGAGCGCGCGCTGCAGCGTCGGCAAGAGGTCCTCGGTGCGCTGCACGCGGATGCCCTTGGCGCCGTAGGCTTCGGCGTACTTCACGAAGTCGGGGTTGTCGAAGCCCAGACCCCAGTCGGCGAAGCCGGCCGCGCCCTGCTTCCAGCGGATCATGCCGTAGCCCTTGTCCTCGATGATCAACACCACGAGGTTGAGCTTGAGCCGCACGGCTGTCTCCAGCTCCTGCGAGTTCATCATGAAGCCGCCGTCGCCCGCGACGGAAATGACCTTCTTTTTGGGGTCGAGCAGCGCGGCCATCATGCCGCTTGGCAAGCCCGCGCCCATGGTCGCGAGCGCGTTGTCGAGCAGGATCGTGTTCGCGAGGTGCGTGCGGTAGCCGCGCGCGAACCAGATCTTGTACATGCCGTTGTCCAGCGCGACGATGCCATCGTCCGGAAGTGCTCGCCTGACGTCGCGCACCAGGCGCTGCGGCAAAACAGGAAATCGTCCGTCCTCGCTGCCCTCGCTGACGCGCGCGAGGATCTGCTTGCGCAGCTCGAGGAAGAACGGGAGGTCGTGCTTCAGCTTGCCGTCCAGCCTGTCGCCCAGCTGATCGAGCCCGCCCGCGATGTCGCCGATCACCTCGTGCTGCGGGAAGTACACCTCCTCCACGCTGGCCGGGATGAAGCCGATGTGGATCACATCGAGCGGCTTCTTGGTCATCAGGAACGGCGGCTTCTCGATCGTGTCGTGGCCGATCGAGATGATCAGGTCCGCCTCGTCGATGGCGTCGTGCACATAGTCGTTCTCGGACAGCGCGGCGGTGCCGAGGTACAGCTCCGAGCCGCCGTCGACCGCGCCCTTGCCCATCTGCGTGTTGAAGAACGGCAGCTGCGTACGCTTGATGAAGCGCGACAGCGAGGGCACCAGGCGACAGCGATTGGCGGCGGCGCCGATCATCACCAGCGGGCGCTTGGCGCTCAGGATGCGCGCGGCCGCGGCGTCGAGCGCGGCATCGGCGGCGATGGGCAGGATCACCGCGTGCGGCGTGACCAGCGGCTCCTCCCCTTCCTCCGACGCGATGTCCTCGGGCAGCTCCAGATGCACCGCGCCGGGGCGCTCCTCGCTCGCGATGCGAAACGCGTTGCGCACCATGGTCGGGATCATCGCGGTGCTGACGATCTGCCGCGACAGCTTGGTCAGCGGCTCCATCATGCCGACGATGTCGATGATCTGGAACTGTGCCTGCGGCGCGGAGAGGATCGGCTTCTGCCCGGTGATCATCACCATCGGCATGCCGCCCAGCTGCGCGTACGCGGCGCCCGTGGTGAGGTTGGTGGCGCCTGGCCCGAGCGTGGTCAGCACCACGCCGGGCTTGCCCGTGAGCCGTCCGTAGGTCGCCGCCATGAACGCGGCCGGCTGCTCGTGCCGCATCACCACCAGCTCGATGGTCGAGGTGCGCAACGACTCGAGCACGTCGAGGTTCTCTTCGCCGGGCACCGCGAAGATGCGCTCGACGCCCTCGTTCTCGAGCGCCTGCACCAACAAGTCCGAGCCCTTCGTCTTCTTCGCCATGGCATCAGCCTAGCTCGCGAAGACCGGGCGCGCGGTTACAGGATGCGTCTTCCTTTCGTCTCCGGGAACAGTGTGTCCACGAAGCGGGAGGCGGTGGGCTGGGGCTCGTGGTTGGCGAGGCCGGGGCGCTCGTTGGCCTCGATGATCCAGTACTTGTCCCCTGTCACCGACGGCACGATCAGGTCGAGCCCGACGACCGGGATGGCCAGCGCGCGCGCCGCGTGGCAGGCCGCCTCGACGAGCTCGTGGCTGACCTGCTCGGTGACGTCGTGGATGGTGCCGCCCGTGTGCACGTTGGCGGCGCGGCGCACCTGCACCGTCACGCCGCGCGGCAGCACGTCGTCCAGCTCGTAGCCCACCTCACGCACGCAGCGGCGCGTCTCCTCGTCGAGCGGGATGCGACTCTCCCCGCTCGTCTCGGCGCCACGCTTGCGAGACTGCGCCACGATCAGTTCGGCGATGCGCAGCTCTCCGTTACCGGTGACCTGCGGAGGCTTGCGCACGGCGGCCGCCACCAGCTCGCAGTCCATCACGATGATGCGCAGGTCGTCGCCCTCGACGAACTCCTCCAACAACACCGTCTCGTCGATGCGACGGGCCTCCTCGATGGCCGCCAGCAGGTGCTCGGCGCCGCGCACGCCGACGCTGATGCCTTTGCCCTGCTCGCCGCGCGCGGGCTTCACGACCGCGGAGTGGTACTGCTCCAGGAAGGCCAGGTTCTCGGCCTCGCCACCGGCCAGGCGATGCACCGGCGTACGCAGGCCCGCGCGCGCGAGCACCCGCTGGGTGGCGCGCTTGTCGTCGCAGATGCTCATCGCCACCGCGCTGGTCAGCTCGCTGAGCGACTCGCGGCAGATCACGCTCCGCCCGCGGAACGAGAGCCGGTAGTACTCCGCGCGCGGCGACAGGATGTCGACCTCGATGCCGCGCAGCCGCGCTTCCTCGATCACCAGCTTCGAAGTCGGGTCAAACCCGGCCGTGCCCTCCGGCTCGCCTTTAGCCGACATGCTTGTCCGCCATTTCAAGGAGGGCACGCGCCCTCCCCTCACCGCCGGCAAAGCCGTCGGCGAGCCTCCCCTCCGCGAGGTTCGCTTCGCTCACGCTGCAGTGCTCGTGCTTCACGTTTGCGCCCCTCATCCCACGTGCTCGTCCAGCCAGAGCTCGAGCAGCGCGGCCTGCCACAGCTCGTTCACGCTGAGCGGCGTGATGTGCTTCTGTGGGTCCTTGAGCAGCTTGTCGATGTACGGCTTCTTGAAGATGCCGCGCTCCTTGGCGCGCTTGGAGGTCACGGCCTCGGTGCACATCTCCAGGTACTTGCCTCGCAGGTAGACCAGCGCCGGCACCGGGAACGAGCCCTTGGGGCGGTCGATCACGTCGTTGATCAGCACGCTGCGCGCGGCTTCCTTCAGCGCGTACTTGCCGCCCTGCGGCGTCTTGAACTCGGCCGGCATCGCCGCCGCCACCTCGACCACATCGTGATCGAGGAACGGCACGCGCGCCTCCAGGCCGAACGCCATCGTCATGTTGTCGACGCGCTTGACCGGATCGTCGACCAGCATGATCTGCGAGTCGATGCGCAGCGCGCGGTCGATGGTGCGCGACGCACCCGGCTTGCCGAAGTGCTCGCGCACGAACGCGCTGGTGTAGTCCTCCTGCACGAACTGATCGCTGACCGCCTCGCCGTAGGCGGCGTGGTCGCGGTCGAAGAACAGCTTGCGGTAGGCCTCGAAGGAGTCCCCCTGGTGCTCCAGCAACGGCGGATACCAGCGGTAGCCCGCGAAGATCTCGTCCGCGCCCTGCCCGCTCTGCACGACCTTCACGTACTTCTTGACCTCCTCGCTGAGCAGGTAGAAGCCGATCACGTCGTGGCTCACCATCGGCTCGCTCATCGCGGCGATGCAGCCCGGCATCGCGGGCAAGGCGCGCGCCTCGTCGATGAAGATCTTGTGGTGCTTGGTGCCGTAGTGCTGGGCGACCATGTCGGAGTAGTGGAACTCGTCGCCCTCCTGATCGTCGACCGCCTCGAAGCCGATGGAGAACGTCTCGATGTTCTTCTGGCCTTGCTCCGCGAGCAGCGCGACCACCAGCGACGAGTCGAAGCCACCGGACAGCAGCACACCCACCGGCACGTCCGCGATCATGCGCCGCTCGACCGCCTTGCGCAGCGAGCCCAGCGCGCGCTCGCCCCACGCCTCGCGCGTCAGCCCGCGGTCCTTCTCGGGCGTCTCGAACGCGACGTCCCAGTAGCGCCGCTTGGTCTGCGCGCCGTTCGCCTCCACCGTGAGCGTGGTGCCCGGCTCCAGCTTGCGCACGCCGCGCAAGATGGTGCGCGGCGGCGGCACGATGGCGTGCAAGTGCATGTAGTGGTGCAGGCCGATGGGATCGATCTCGGTGTCGATGCCTCCGCTCTTCACCAACGCGGGTAAGCTCGACGCGAAGCGCAGGCCGTTCTCGATGGGCGCCAGGTAGAGCGGCTTGATGCCGAGTCGGTCACGCGCCAGGAACAGGCGGCCGCTGTCGCGCTCCGCGATGGCGAACGCGAACATGCCGTAGAAGCGCTCGACGCACTTGTCGCCCCACTCCTTGTACGCCTTGAGGATCACCTCGGTGTCGCCGTTGGAGAAGAAGCGGTGGCCCTTCTGCTCCAGCTCGCTGCGCAGCTCGCGGTAGTTGTAGATGGCGCCGTTGAAGGCGACCGACAGGCCGAGCGCGGGGTCGACCATGGGCTGCTGCGCGCTGTCCGAGAGGTCGATGATGCGCAGGCGGCGGTGACCGAGAGCAATTCGGTCACGCGCGACGAGGCCCGATGCGTCGGGACCTCGCGGCACCATCGCGTCGGTCATGCGCTGCACGGCCGAGGTGTCCGCGCTCCTGTCTCCAAACTGAATCTCTCCGCAAATCCCGCACATTTTCGAGTTCTCCTCGGTACCGCTGCAAAAGGTCGATGAGGTTGCAGCACGTCGAGCAAGAACCAGACCGCCCTACACGCGCGCCGTGCGTGTTCTGCAATTCTCGTGGCGCGGGGTGCGTGGCGAACGGGAGTGAGGCGGGCATAGTGACACACTGCGTGTGCTCACAACCAAGATCGCCACGGTCGGCGCGAGCACATCATGAGGAGGGAGCGCTTCACGTAGGCCGCGAACACGCAAGAACACGCACGGCTCGAACATTGCAGAGCGAGGGCGCTGTGGGCGTAGACATCCAAAACGAACATTTCACTCAAGCGGAGCGCCATCGCTTCGCACAGCGCCTGGACGAAGGTCTGCGCGCACTGGACCTGCTGTTGAAGAGGCCCGACTTCGCGGCTGGCGAGCGCACGCTCGGCGCCGAGCTGGAGCTGTGCCTGATCGACGATGACGGACGCCCGACGGCCGTCTCGCAAGAGATCGTGCACGAGGCGAACACTCCCTCGATTACCCCGGAGATGGGCTGCTTCGACATCGAGCTGAGCACGCCCCCATGCAAGCTCGCCGGCAGCCCCTTCGCGTGCCTGCGCGAGTCGATGCAGAGCACGGTCAACCAGATCCGCACCATCGCCAGCAAGCACGGCGGGCGCGCGGTCCCCATCAGCATCCTGCCCACGCTGCGCCTCGACGACTTCAACGAGGCGACCATCACGAATCTGCCGCGCTACCGCGCCCTCGCGCGCGAGATGCGCAGCCAGCGCGTGGAGCCGGCAGAGATCGCCATCGAGGGCGACGACAGCCTGCGCATCGTGTCGCCGGACGCCGTCTCGATGGAGGCCGCGAACACGGCGTTCCAGGTGCATCTCTCGGTCGCGCCCAACGAGTTCGCCGACATGTTCAACGCCGCCATGCTGCTGAGTGGTCCGCTGATCGGCGCGGCCGCCAACTCGCCCACGTTCCTCGGCCGCCGGCTCTGGCACGAGACGCGCGTCGCGCTGTTCAAGCAGGCCGGCGACGATCGCCCGCTCGGCCCCGATGCGGACATCCGCCTGCCGCCGCGCGTGAACTTCGGCAACGGCTGGGTGCGCGAGGGAGCGCACGAGCTGTTCATGGAGAGCGTCGCGCTGTATCGCCCCTATCTCGCCGAGTGTGGTGAAGAGGAAGACGCGGTCGCCCTGGCGCGCTCCGGCAAGGCACCGCAGCTGTCGGAGCTGCGGCTGCACCACGGCACGATCTGGACCTGGAACCGGCCGGTCTACGATCCCGCGCACGGTGGCGGCCTGCGCATCGAGCTGCGCTCGCTTCCCGCGGGACCCAGCTACGAAGACATGCTCGCGAACGCCGCGTTTCTGATCGGTGCCATGCTCGCGCTCAAGCCGCGTATCCGCACGCTGTGCTCGGAGCTGCCGTTCACGCTCGCGACGCGAAACTTCTACGCATCGGCGCAGTATGGCCTCGATGCACAGCTGTTCTGGCCCACCCACAGCGCCACCGCGCCGCGCCCCGTGCGCGCACGCGACCTCGTGCTGTCGCTGATCCCCGATGCGCGCGACGGTCTACGTGAAGCTGGCGTCGACAGCGCGGAAGCGGAACACTACCTGAGCATCTTCGAGCGACGGGTGCGCAGTGGTCAGACCGGTGCAGTTTGGCAACGCCGCGTGCTCGCCCACCTGGAACAGGGTGGAATGTCGCGCGACAGCGCGCTGACCGCCTTGCTTGAGCGCTACATCCGAGGCTTCGACTCGCTTCGGCCCGTGCACACCTGGTCGATCGCGGAGGAGGATAACTGAATGTGTGAGCTGTTGGGAATGATCGCGAGCCAGCCCGCCGACGTGGTGTTCTCGTTTACCGGCCTCGCGTTGCGCGGCGGTCAGACGGGCCCCCACGCGGATGGCTGGGGCTTATCCTTCTTCGACGGCAACATCGCACGCACGTTCCTCGAGCCGCACCCGGCGTTCTCCAGTCCGCTGGCCAAGTTCCTGCGCGAGAACCCGATCCCCGCGCGGCTCGCCGTCGCGCACGTGCGCAAGCTGACGCGCGGCAAGGCGGAGCTGAAGAACACGCACCCGTTCGTGCGCGTGGTGCAGGGCCGGCACGTGGTGTTCGCCCACAACGGCACGCTCTACAACATCAAGGACGTGCCGCTGAAGTACGAGAGCACGCTCGGCGAGACCGACAGCGAGTACGCGTTCTGCGTGGTGCTCGAGCGCCTGCGCGAGCGCTTCCAGGTTTGGCCGGAGGACCCGATCGAG
>JBEVNG010000414.1:0-8944 GCA_040508235.1 Polyangiales bacterium
AGGGCGCGCCGATCGGCAAGCGCGACTACATCGGGGCGCCGCGCTTGAAGGGCTGAGCGAGCGTCCGAGAGTCTCTGGCGAAGATCTCCTGCTGCCGGCGGTGAGGCCGTTTCCGCGAGCTGAGCGTGCCGAACCAAGAGCAGCTTGGCCTGCGCGCGATCGCCCTGCAGCAAAGCGTGTTCAAGGCTCGATTCACGAGCTCCGGAGCTCACGAGCCCCTTCCGCGAAGGAGCACCCGCGGCGGGGCGAGCGGTTTTCTCGGTTCTTCACCGCGGAATTGCCCTAGAGTGCGCCGCATGAACGACGACGTGTTTCAGAGCAGCAACCACAACATCAGCAAGAAGGCCGTGCGCAAGTGGGCCATCGACTGGACCAAGCGCTTCAAGGAGCTGAAGACGAAGGTTGCCAAGGCGGGCGACGACTTCGAGGGCGCGCTGAAGGAGCTGGATGTGTCGGCCCCGACCTGGAAGGCGTTCCGCAACGCGGCGCGCAAGGTGAAGCGCGAGTCCAAGACGCCGCTTCGCTACGGGCGCGGCGTGCAGAAGCTGATCGACGCGGAGATCAAGCACTACTCGAAGCTGGCCGACAGCCTGGCCTCGCGCTGAATCAAGCCAGCGCTCGCTCCAGCGCGCGGACGACCAGCGGGATCTCCTCGAGGGCGTTGGCGAAGTGAGGAGCGAAGCGCAGGTGGCCGTCTGGGGTCGAGACGCTGATGCCCTGGGTTCGCAGGGCCTGCGCGACCTCGGACAGCGTGTGCGAGCGCGGGAGCGTGACGGAGAGCGTCGCGGAGCGCTGGGCGACCTCCGTGGAGCGCACGGACGAGCAGCCGAGCTCGATCAGGTGCGGCTCCAGCGCGTCGAGGTAGGCACTGACGTGGGCGAAGATGGCGTCGACGCCGAGCGACAGCAGCGTGTGCAGCGACGCGCCGAGCGCGGCGATCCCGACCACGCTCTGGGCGCCCTGCTCCACGAAGCTGGCGCAGCGCACGATCGGGCGATCGTGGCGGAGCAGGCCGGGACCTTCGCTGAGGAAGCGGAATGCATCCTCGTGGCCGGTCCAGCCGGCCATGCCGAGTGAGAGCCGCGCGAGCGCGCTGTCGGCGATGTAGAGCAGCCCGGCGCCCTCGAGGCCCATCAAGAACTTGTGGCCACCGGCCACCAGGTAGTCGACCTCGCAGGCGCGCACGTCGAGGGGGACCGCGCCGAGGCCCTGGATCGCGTCGACGAACAGCTCTGCGTGGTGGGCGTGCGCGAGCCTTGCGAGCTCGGCGATCGGCATGCGCAGGCCGGTCTGAAACTGCACCTGACTGACCGCGACCAGGCGAGCGCCGCGCTCCAGCTCGGCGCGCACGTGGGCCAGGCCCTCCTCGTTCGAGCGCTGGAAGGCGGCCACGGGGAGCGAGACCGTGGTCAGCTGCTTTTCCTCCGCGATCAGCCGCCAGGGCGTGACGTTGGCCGGGAACTCGGCGTCGAAGGTGAGGATGCGGTCGCCCGGCACGAACGGGATCGAGTGCGCGATGGTGGTCACGCCGGCGGAGGTGCTCTGCACGAAGGCGAGCTGACGTGCCTCACAGCCGAGGAGACGCGCACCCAGCCCTCGCACGTCGCTCTTGTCCTGCAGGTGCTCCAGCGCGGCGTGCAGTCCGCGCTGCGCGTACGCTTCGAGGCAGCGCGACACAGCGTCCAGGACCAGGCGCGACGGCGGTGACACGGCGGCATGCGCGAGGTACGCGCGCGCCTCCAGCGTCGGGAACAACGAGCGATCGCCCAGGCGTGCCTCGAACATGGCCGCGATTGTGCAGCCTCACCGTCCTGTCGCCAAGCGCCTGACCTGGGCGCTCAGTGGAAGCGGCCCTGGAGCTCCAGGCCCCACGTGCGTGGGCGGCCGTAGACGGCGCGCGATGCCAGGCCGACGTTGGAGAAGCCGAGCATCTCGACGTAGTCGGTGACGTTCTTGACGAACGCGGTGATTCGCCAGCTCATGTCGAGGAAGTCGTCCACCTCGGCGGAGAGCGAGGTGTCGACATAGCCTGCCGGGTCCGAGATGCCCACGTCCGTGGGCAGGCCATTGAGGTCGGTGGTCAGGTCGAGCCGCTGCTCCGAGCGATAGCGGTACGACGCGCTCGGGATGATGCGACCGATGCCTTGCGGGAGCTCGAACGGCACATCGACGCCGGTCGACACCTGCACGCGCGGGGCGAGCCGCATCTCCATCTTGTAGGCGCCCTTGGCGTAGTCGTGCACGGCGGTGCCGCGCAGCGCGACGTTGAACTTGTCGTAGCGGGCGTCGGTGAGCGCGGCCGCGGCCCAGACGCGGAAGCGATCGATCAGCTCGACCTTCCCCTTCAGGGGTGTGGTCGCCAGATCGAGCTCCAGACCGCGGATGCTCGCCTCGCCTGCGTTGCCGTAGGCGGACGCATAGCCTTGCGGCGTGCCGGTGTCCGGGATCTGATAGGGCTCCTGCTTGTCGTGATAGAGCGTGTAGTAGCCGGCGATGTTCGCGATCAGGCGGTTGCGCCACCAGCTGCTCTTGATGCCCAGCTCGAACTGATCGACCGTCTCCGGGTTGTAGGGCTTGGCGACGTTGGCGGTGGCCGGCCGGCCGTTGAAGCCGCCCGAGCGGAAGCCGTTCGCATAGCCGCCGTAGACGAGCAGCGTGTTGTCGGTGCCGATCAAGCTCGGGTCGAAGCTGTGGCTGAGGCTCGCCTTGCCGGTGAAGCGGGTCCAGCTCTGGCTGTCGGTCAGCGCGAAGTCGTCGGGGTTCGCCGCGGCGAACGCCTGGCCGTCGGGGTTGGTGGGGAACGTGACGATGTACGGCGGGTACGACACGCCGTTCAGCACGCCGGGCCGGTCGTTGTAGAAGACCGCGCGCAGATCTTTGATGTCATGCGTAAGACGTCCGCCGAGCGTCAGGGTGGTGTTCTTGAGGAACTCCCAGTCTCCCTGTGCGAACACTGCGGCCGACCAGGAAGTCTGCTCCGCACGCGCCACCGGGAAGGAGCCCGGCGGGTTGGCGCCGTCGACGCGCTCGTCCCACGGCGTCGACGGATCATCGCGCGCGTTGGTGGGCGGATTGTTGTCGAGCGCCAGCGTGTCGAGCAGCAAGTGCGACTCGGAGATCGCGCGGTACCACGAGTACCAACCGTAAAGTCCGGTCACCAGGTTCAGGGTCTCGACCGGCTGCGCATGAAACCGCAGCTCCTCGGTGACCTGCGTGTAGGGACCGTAGCGGTGCGCCTCGATCTGCGGCGCGGGCGTCGCATCGATGTCGGTCCACGAGTCTTCGTCGAACGCGCGCCAGCCGGTGAGCGACACGAGCGAGTACTTGGGTGTCGCCCTGTAGGTGATCTCGCCGGTGACGGCGTTCAGATCGTACGTCTGATCCATGTTGCCGGTCGCGCGCGCGGCCAGCTTCTGACGATTGGACAGCTTGTTGTAGTCGATCGGCTGCCCGTTGCTGTCGGTGGGCCGGCAGTAGTTGGGATCGCCGGGCATGGCTGCGCAAGGCGCGGGGAACGTCGGCCCCGAGGCCGCGATGCTGGGTAGACCCTGACCACGGAAGCGCTGGTGCTCGTACTTGACGTAGACGTCCAGCTTCTTGGTGGGCGTGTACAGCAGCGAGCCGACCGCGAGCAGCTGGTTGAGCTCCGGCAGCTGTCGTCCGGTGTCCATGTTGTTGACGTAGCGGTTCATGTAGCCGTCTTCGTTCAACCACTGCACGGCCGCGCGCACTGCGAGCACGTCCTTGATGATCGGCACGTTGACGGAGAACTTGTAGTCGCGACGCTGGAACGAGCCGGCCGTGAACGCCGCCTTGGCGCTGAGCTCGTGCGTGTTGGGCCGGATCGAGCGCAGCGACACCAGGCCCGCCGTGACGTTGCGACCGAACAGCGTGCCCTGCGCGCCGCGCAAGACCTCGACGGACTCCAGGTCGAAGTTGGGCAAGTTGGAGCCCACCGCGTTCCCGAGCATGATGCCGTCGATCATCATGCCGACAGGCATCTCGTAGGACTTCTCGGCCTCGACCACGCCGATGCCGCGAATGGAGGTCGAGAGCGCTCCCGGCGTCACCTGCGCGACGCCCGCGTTGGCGGTGAAGCCGGGCGCCCGGCCGTTGAGCTCCGACACGTCGCGGATCGCGCTGCCCTCGAGCTGCTTCTCGCTCAGCGCCGTGACGGCGACCGGGACCGACTGGATGGTCTCCTTACGGCGCCGGGCCGTCACCACCATCTCGTCGTTCTCCGGCGCCGCGGCGGGCTCGGGCTCGCTCTCCGGAATGCCGGCGTCCTGCTCGGGCGCGCTCTCCGGAACGCTCGCGTCCTGCGGCGCGGGCTCGCTCTGCGGAACGCCGGCATCCTGGGCGTGAGCCACCGTGGACGCCGCGAACAGACTGACTGTCAACACGAGTGCACTTCGCATGTCGGTACGGCGCTCCATCGATGACCTTCAGTTCCGCGCGTTGATGGCGCCGAGGCTGGCCGCGCACGCACTGGCGAAGCAGGCGCGACCGATGCCGGCGTTGCCGTACGCGGATGCCGCCGGACTCACGCCGGGTGCGCTGAGCTGCTGGCCGCACTGCATGCCGACGCACTCGCCGTTCTGCTGCGTGCCCTGCGCGAACTGTCCGCACGGTCCGGCGTTCGCCTTGGCGGCGCAGGCCAGGAACGCCCAGCACGCGCCGTCGCACACGGGCGCGGTCTCCGCGCTGGTCGCGCAGATGCAAGTCTTACACTGGCTGTCGAGCTCTTCGTAGACCTCGTCGATGCACGCCTGCGGCGCTCCACCCGCGTCGCCGGCGGGCGGCGCACCCGTGTCGGGCCGCGCGCCCGAGTCGATCGGACGGTTGGCGTCGACGGCCGCGTCCGTGGTGGGGACCGGCTCGTCGCCATCGCTATCGTCGCCGCAGCCGACGAACCCGAGGGATGCGCTCAACAAAGCCTGCAGAAGCCAACGCGTGGTCGTGGTGCCGTTCGTCATGGAAGTCCGCCCTTCATGTAGAGTGTTGCTGCGTGAACAGGCCTCGCCCGTTCCTCAGTCCTGCTTGAGCGCCTGGGTGAGCACGACGATGGTCGCGGCTCCTCCCGCGCGTGCCAGATCCATCGCCTGCACGGAGGCGCCAAACGGCGCGTCCTCGGCGGCATCGAAGAACACCGTGCGCCCGCCGCTGCCCGCGAGCACGTTGTGCACCTTGCTGGAGAACACGTCCTTGGCGACGACGTCGCGGTTGATCCGGAAGTCGCCAGCGCTCGTCACGTACACGACGATCGGCTTCTTCTCGTTCGGGTCGGCCGGCTCGTCGCGCTCGTTCTCGTCGGGCTTGCTCGGCAGGTGCACCCAGAACTGCTTGGCGAGCATCGGCGTGATCACCATGAAGATGATCAGCAGCACGAGCACCACGTCGACGAGCGGCGTGACGTTCATGCTGGGTACCGCGCGGCCCGGCTTGCCCGATCCGCTTCCGAGATCCATCGCCATCGTGGTCCTCCCCTTCAGACACTCAGGGTGTGTTGCCCGGACGCTTCACCTCGTTGACGCGCAACGACACGCCCGGGAAGCCAAGCTCCTGGCAGGCCTTGAACAGCTTGCGCGCATCGCCGTACTTCGCGGCGCGATCCGCGCGCACCACCAGGCGTCGGGCGGGCTCGCGTGCGTTCGCCTCGCGCAGCACCTGGGCGAAGCGCTCGGACTCCAGCAGCTCCTGCTCGAAGTACAGCTGTCCAGCGAGCGTCAGCGACAGCGTGTACGGATCCGTCTTCCCCTTGGGATCGGGATCGACGTTGAAGATGTCGGGCAAGTCCACCTTGGCGGACTTCTCCATCATCGGGATCACCACCATGAAGATGATCAGCAGCACGAGCACCACGTCGACGAGCGGCGTGACGTTCATGACCGGCTGCGGACGAAACGGGTTCTTGGCCAGCGATCTCATGAGCGCGGTTCCGTGGCTGGCAGCGGCGGGCGACGCGTCACCTGCTCCGCGAGCGACGGGCGGAGCGACGGCGTCGCGCGCGTGGAGCCGGACTCGAGCCGGTCGATCAGCTCACCGCCGGCGTTGACCATGCCGGCTTCGTAGGCGGCGATCCGTGCGGACAGTCCGTTGAAGATCAGCACCGACGGGATGGCGACGATCAGGCCGTAGCCCGTGACGATCAGCGCCTCGCCGATGGACGCGCCGATGGTGCCGATGCCGCCCGAGCCGGTGGCGGCGATCACGCGAAACGCGTGGATGATGCCGAGCACCGTGCCGAGCAGACCGATGAACGGCGCGGTGGAGCCGGTGGAGGCCAGCACATTCATGCCGCGGTTCAGCTCACGGCTGATCGTGTCGCCCTTGCGACCGAGTGCACGCCGCGCCAGCTCACCCGAGCGCAGCACGTCCTGTCCCGCCGCGCGCTGCGTCAGGAACGTGCGCAGCCCCTCCTCGAGATAACGCGTCAGGTGGTTGGGCTGCGCCTCTGCGAGCGCCTGCGTCGCCTTCTCGTATTGTCCGCTCTCCATCGCCGCCTGCAGCGCGACGGCCGCGTCACGCGAGCGCTTGCCCGCCTGATACAGCAGCAGCAAGCGGTCGACGACGACGCCGACACACGCCACCGCCTGGAGGGTCAGTGCGATCACCACGACACGGATCGGCAAACCCATGTCGGACCAGAGTTGAAGCAGATTGATTTCCATGGACGCCGATCCCTTTGCTTGCCTTGGCCGCGCCGATCATCCGTGCCGCGAATGCGGTCCAATCACGCATCGTCGAGCCGGAACGAGACCTTCTTCGTGGTGCGAAACGGAACCTTCTTGCCGCCCTGCGTGGCGGGCTCGAAGCGCCACGAGGGCACCGCCTCGAGCACCGCCTCGTAGAAGACCTTGGGCCCGCTCACGATCTTCGGCTCCACGCAGCGCCCGTCCGGCAACACCGTGAACTCGACGACGACCGTGCCCTCCACGCCTTCGCGGAACGCCGCGCTGGGGAAGTTCGGTGACTTGTTGCCGCCGCGCTCGACCGGCCTGATCACCGGCTCGGACTTGGCGGGTTCGGGCGGAGGGGGCGGAGGAGGTGGTGCGGGCGTGGCGCGCCCCACGGCGCCCTCGACGCCGTCCGTGAAGCCATCGAGTGGACCCGGCGCGTCGGCCTCGACGAGCGGCGCATTGGACTCCGGTGGCTTCTCCAGCGGAACCTCGTCCGGCACGTCGAGCTGCTTGCGTTTGACCTTGGGGCGCGCGGTCTTCTCCACCGGCGGCGGCGGCGGCTCCACGGGGGTGGGCTCCGGCTCCGGCGGTGGCGGCTCGGGTGCCGTCGCGAACTCGACCTGCGTCAGCTTCTCTTCGACCAGCGCATGGCGTGCGGTGGCGGACGCCGCGACGATCGAGATGCTCGCACCACCGTAGAGCACGAAGGCCACGGCCATCGAGCCTCCAAAGCGTCGTCGTTCGTCCTTGTGGCGGGTCTGCTGGAAGTCTTCGAACATGCGTACACCAATGCGTTCGTCCCGCATTGCTCCAGAGAGAGCAGACGCGGGGAGAACCATCTGGGCGTAGAAGTACTCCTCACTCGAAGGCGCGGACAATGGCGGTTGCCGGACAATCGACCTGCCGTTTTCGGCAACTACTCAGCGCGCGCAGGGCTCGGCGATTCGATGAAGTAAGCGTGCTAGACCCGCGACGATGAGCGCTAGCAGCAGCATCAAGGGACCTCGCGTACTGAGCGCGTACAAGCTCGCCGCGCTGCAGACCGTGGAGGGGCGCACGCAGTGCGTGGCTACGTTCTGCGCGGCCGCGCGTGCCGCGTTCGAGGCGCACGGACGGGTCGACCTGACCTCGTGGATCTGGGTGCGCAAGAACCCGCACGGGGCCGACGCACCGGCGGTGCTGGCGGTGGAGCTAACGGGAGACGTGGCGACGACCGGCCACGAGACGCCCGCCTACGAGGCGCGCGTCCTCAAGGCGTGTGGCCTCGGCGAGGCGCTCGCGGTGGCGACCGTGTCCGAGCGCGCGATCGATCCGCACCCCGAGTGGGTGGGCATGATCCACGTGTTGTTCGAGTCGTACGCCGGCAGCGAGCTGCACTGCGCGCTGATCCGCGCCGTGCCGGATCCGCTGAACCCCGCGGTGCCGCGGCGCGTGCTGGAGGCGTTCGCGCAGGGGAGCACGGACGTCCCCGAGGAACGCTTCGGCCGCGCGCTGCACAACCCTTGAAGCGCGTCAGCTGGCGTCGGGCCGGCCGCCCTCGGGAACGCGCGCGTCGAGCGGACCGGCGTCGAAGTTGCCGGCATCCATCATCACGTCGTCGGGGTTGCGATCGGGCACGTCGTCGCCGTCGCCGCATGCAAACGACGACATGGCGAGCGCACCGAGCAGGGCCCATGTCTTGAGCTTCATCGTGATTCCCTTCACTGCGGCAGCAGCTCGAACTCGATGCGTCGGTTTTGCGTGCGACCGAGCGCGCTGCGGTTGTCGGCGATCGGCTCGTCGGGGCCCGCGCCGCGAGTCTGTACGCGCGAGTCCTCGATCCCGTGCGTCACCATGTACGTCTTGACGGCGGCGGCGCGATCCTCGGACAGCTTCTGGTTGCGCGCGGCCTTGCCGGTGTTGTCGGTGTGGCCCGAGATGCGCAGGCGCAGCTCCGGATACTCCTGCAGCACGCGCACCGCGTCGTTCAACAGCGGGAACGACGCGGGACGAATCTGCGCCTTGCCCGACGGGAACAGGATGCCCTTGATCACGCCGGTGAACTTCGCGACCTGCGCCGGGATCTCGTCGGGGCAGCCGTCGAAGTCCTGGAAGTTGTTCTTCGTCTCCGGGTCGCGCGGGCACTTGTCGTTGGGGTCGTAGATGCCGTCGCCGTCGGTGTCGCGCGGCGGGCAGCCATCGGGCGGAATGCCGGGCAGCGTGGGGCACAGATCGACCGGCGTCATGATGCGGTCGTTGTCGAGATCGCGGTTCGGGCAGCCGTC
>JBEVNG010000425.1:0-6204 GCA_040508235.1 Polyangiales bacterium
CCCAGGCCATGGCGTACGGATACGCCAGCTCGGGATGACCACTCGATGCGCACAGGTCCGCGGCGAGCGCGAGTGCGCCCGGATGATCGGCGGCCGCGGCGGCGGCTTCGCGTGCGGCGCGCGTGGCCTCCAGCAGCGAGCGCTGGTGCAGGCGAAAGCCACCCGCGAGCATGAGCCAGGCGGCGGCGCGCTCGGCCGGCGTGCCGCTCGCCTCCGCGAACGCGACCTGCTGCTCCATCGGTGCGATCGGATCGTCGAGCGTGAAGCGCGCGCTCGGCAGCCACCACGCGGGCGGCTCCAGGTCGAGCGGACCCCGCGTGTCGGACGCCAACATCGGCACGGTCGAGCCGCCCGTGTGCGGCAGCAACGACGGGATCTCCACCGGCAGCGAGGGGCTCGCCTGGTTGTTGGCGACCTCGAGCGGGCGCGAGGTGATCACGTGCGGCGGCTTGGTGGTGACGGCCGGCGGAAGGCTCGACTGCGCGCCGGGGGCCGCGGACGCGCCCGCGATGTCGAGGCGCGCGAGGCCGGCGGCCACCAGCGCCGCGATGCGTGGCGCCGCCGCCGGATGGCGCGGGAACAGCGTCGACACCGAGATCGCGTGCGGGATGTCGCCGAGCTCGGCCCAGGCCGCGGCGCGACGCTCCAGCGGCGACTCCTGCCACACGAAGCGCGCGCGGCGCAGCTCGCCCACGATCTCGGCGGTGCCGAGCGCGGCGCGGCGAGCGAGCGCGTCGAGCACCAGCGCGCAGGTGTCGAACAGCTGGCCGCGCGGGGACGGCGCGATCGGCCGCGGCTCGGGCAGCGTGTCATCGTGCGCGGCGAACGCGCGCACCAGGCGCTCCAGCAGCTGCGCGTGACGCAGGTCCAGCAGCGCCGCGGGCTCGATCAGTGCGAGCTCCAGCACGGCTTGCTCGACCGTGATGTCTAGCTCCTGCGCCAGCTGCACCACGGCGATGCGCTCGCGCTCGTCGAGCCTGCCTGCGGCGACCAGGAACGCGTCGAGCGTGGTCTCCGCGTCGTCCCCCGCGACGTCCGCCACCTGTCCCTCGCACAGCACCAGCACGCGCTGGCCGAAGGGGACCTCGCAACTCGCACGCTGCACGGCCAGATCCAGGAGCAGCCGCGCGGTGGCGCTCTCTGGAATCACGGGGCTCACCATCCGCTCTATCGTATCAGCGCCAGATGCCTCGCCGATAGCGCGCCCAACCTGGGGCTTCGAGTTCAGCGCGTGGCGAGCAGGTCAGCGCACCTGGAGCGCAAAGGGCAGCACCGTCAGCGGACGCTCGCCGGCCTTGGCCAGCTCGCGCCACAGGGTACCCGCCTCGGTCAGCTCCGCCGGCAGCGCGCGCAGCCAGTCGCTGGCGAGAACACCTTGTGGGGCGTGCGCTTGCATCAGCGAGGAGAGCGTGGCCAGCGTGTCTTCCTGGTCGGGCCAGGTCTCGATGGGCGTGTTCGCGGGCAGCTTGCCGCGCTCGACCGCCAGCGTGTACGCACGTGCGAGGCCTCCCACCTCGTCCACCAGGCCCAGGTCCTTGGCGCGCGCGCCGCCCATGACGCGACCCTCCGCGGCGGGGAGCAGCGCCTTCACGTCCTGCTTGCGGCCGCTGGCGACCCGGTCGAGGAAGCGCGCGTAGGTGCTCTCCAGCATGCCGGTGAAGGCGTGCTTCTCGCCCTCGCTGAAGCCGGAGAACGGGCTGAGCCAGCCCGCGTTCTTGGCGCGCGGCAGGGCGGTGACGTGCACGCCGAGCTTCTCGGTCAGGCCCTCCAGCACCATCTTGCCGCCGACCACGCCGATCGAGCCGACGATGCTGCCCGGCGCGGCGACGATGGCGCTGCCCGCCGACGCGACGTAGTAACCGCCGCTGGCCGCGACGTCGCCGAGCGAGACGATCACGGGCTTGCGCTTGGCGACGCGCTGCACCGCGTGCCACATGCGATCGCTCGCCAGCGCCGAGCCGCCGGGCGACTCGATGCGCAGCAGCACCGCGCGCACGTTGGTGTCGTCGCCCCACTTGCGCAGGGCCTTGACGAACGGGTCGCTGCCGACGCCGCTGACGCCGTGGCCCGGTCCGTCGGAGATCTCTCCGTCGAGCAGCGCCACCGCCAGGTGCGGGCGCTCCTTGTACTCGCGGTCGCGCTTGCCGGTGAACGTGCGCACCAGCTCCATCAGCGACAGCTGCGGCTCCTCGCGTGGCTCGAACGGGCGATGGATGACGCGCGCGTTGCTGGCTTTCTTCGCGTTCGCGCGCGCCTCGTCGTCGTAGGCGACCGCGTCGACCAGCTTGGCTTCGGCGGCGGCCTCGGCGGTGTAGGGGCCCTCGTCGATCAGCTTCTGCAGCGCCTCCGGCGTGCGCGGCTCGCGGCGCAGCAGGTGGGCGCGAAACGCGACGTCGAGATCGAGCAAGAGGATGTCGAGACTGGCGCGCTGCTCGGGCGTGAGCGCATCCTGCGTGAACGGCTCGGCCGCGCCCTTGTACTTGCCGACCTGGAAGATCTCCGCCTTCACGCCCACCAGCTCCAGCAGCTGGCGCGCGTGCACCACCTGCAACGCGAGGCCGACCATGTTCAGCAGGCCGGACGGCGTGATGCTGATGCGATCGCAGTGCGAGGCCAGCGCGTAGCCGGCGTTGTCGAGCTCGTCGAAGTGGCAGTGCACCGGCTTCTTGGCGGCGCGAAACGTCTCGAAGGTCTCGGCCCAGTCGTCGACGTCGCCGAAGTGGCCGGCGAAGTTGCCGAGCCGCACGAACAGGCCGCGCGCGAGTGGATCCGCGCTCAGCTTGCGGAGGCGCAGCAGCGCCTGGAGGTGCGAGGGCTGCGACTCCGCGAACAGCTCGCTGCCGCGCTCCTCCGGCGGCGTGGTGAGGTCGAGCTCCAGCAAGCTGTCGGCGACCAGCTTGCGCTCCTTGTTCTCCTCGCGCGCGCCGCAGCCGAAGCCGAGCGCCATGCAGACCACGACCGAAGTGCGCGCCAACGCGCGCTGGAAGATCGATTTCACGGGCGCCTCATTACGGCGGTGAGGTCAGCTCACCAGCAGGTCGATACGGTTCGGGCTCCGCCGCGCGCTCCGGGGTCTTGCCGCCGCCGCCCGACAGCTTGTCGAGCCAGGTACGCGCATACGTGGCGCGCGCGCCGGTCGGCAGGCGATCGAGGTACGCCTGGTAGGCTTCCTTGGCGGAGCTCGGCTGGCCGAGCGTGCGGTACGCGTCGCCGAGGCCGACGCTGGCCTCGGCGTAGCCGCTGCTCGCGGCGCGGTCGAAGTAGGGCAGCGAGTCGCTGGCCTTGCCATCCTTGAGCAACGCGAAGCCCATGCCCGAGTTGGCCTCGGAGCCGGTGGGCCGCAGCGCGAGCGCCTGCTTGTAAGCCTCGACCGCGGCGGCGTTGTCGCCCTTGGCGAACAGCGCGTCGGCCAGGTTGAGCTGGGCGCCGTAGTCCTTGGGGTTGGTCGCCACCGCACGCTCGGCGCGGGCGAGGCGATCGTTCTTGGCGCCACCGGCGCCCTCGGCGGCGGGCTGCTTGGCGGCGGGCCCGGGCTTGGCGACCGGCTCCATCTTGGCGGCCGGCTCCGACTTGGCCACGGGTTCCGGCTTGGCCGCGGGTTCCGGCTTGGTCACGGGTTCCGGCTTCGCCGGCTTGGTGGGCTCGACCTTGGCGGGCGGGGCCATCGCCTCGCTGGGCTTGGCCTTGTCCGCCATCGCCTCCGGCTTGGCGGCGGGCTCGCCGGTGCGACGCGCGAGCTCTTCCTGCAGCTCCGGGATCGGCGGCGCGAACGGCGCGGCGCCGGTGGGACCCGCGTTGTCGGCGGGCTGCTCGGCCTGCGTGGGCTCCGCCTCGGCGACCGCCGCATCCGCGGCCTCGATGGGCGCCTCCTTGTTGGACGGCCCCGCCATCGTGGCCGGGTTGGGCTCCAGCCTGGCTTTCCCCGACACGCGCATGCGCGTCATGCCGAACCAGCCGCCGCCGCCCGCGGCGAGCAGCAGCAGCGCGACGTACAGCCAGGCGCGCGAGCCCTCGGTGGCGCGCGGCGGCGCCTTCTCGTCGGCGTCGAGGTAGAGCTTGCGCGGTGGCGGCTTGCTGCCCGGCGCCGGCGGAAGCGGCGAGGGCACCGGCTTGAACTGCGGGAAGCGGTCCGGCTCGACCAGCGGCTTGGGCAGCGCCACCTCGTCCACCGGCGGCACCGGCGCACGCTCGCCACTGCGCGGGATCGCGGTCTGACCACTCGGCAGCTTGGTCTGGCCGCTGGGCAGGCGGGTCTGCCCGCTCGGCGGACGCTCGCTCGCGGGCGGGCGCTCCGAGCCGAGCCGGTTGGCCAGCGGATGCGTCGAGCCCGGCTGCATGCCGTGGGTGGGCGTGCCGTTGCTGCCGGGCATGCCGCTCGGCGTACCGTACAGCGTCTGGTGCGGCTTCATGTTGGGCAGACCGGTGACGGTGCCCGTGCCGGGAGGCGGCAGCTTGCCGGCGTGCGGGTTCGCCACCGGCGAGGTGGGCGCGGGCGTGGCCGGCACCGGCTCCGAGCGCGTGCGCGGTCCGAACTCCGGCATGCGCGGTGGCGGCGGCAGCTGCCCCTCCGGACCGACGCCACTCATGGTGCCCTGACGGAAGCTGCGCGGGCGCTGCTCCGGAGGGATGCCCGCGGGCGCCGGGATGGTGCGACCGGCATTCGCGGCGCGCTGCTCGGCGACGGCGTGCTCGGCGCGGGCGGCGGCCGCGGCGCGCCGTGCATCGGCGGCCTCACGCTCGGGACTCCCCGGCAGCGGCGGCGGGATGGTGGGCGCCTCCGGCTGGTCGGACTCCAGGTTCTCCGAGCCGAGCTCCTCCGGACCGGGCTCATCCGGAAGGTGCTCGGGGCCCGGCGAGATCGACTCCGGGTGCACCGGCATGTGCGTGCTGGCGGCGTCCTGACGCGGGTAGGTGCCCTCCGGCCGCACGGTGCTGCGCTCCTGGCGACCCGGCTGCGAGAGGAAGAAGTTCTTCAGCTCGGGCACGTCGCGCAGCGCGCGGAACGGGAAGCCGTCGCGTCCGAGCTCGTCGTCGAGGCTCACCTCGCCGGCGCGAATCCGCTGCTGCAGCTCGCGCAACGAGCTCAGCGCACGCACGCTGCCGTCGCGCGCGTAGCGCAGCTGAAGATGCGAGCGTACGGCGTCGCGCGAGGGTGGCAGCACGCGGAACACGTGACCACACGCCGAACATTTGACGGTGGTGCCGCGTTCCCCGAGCAGGGCCTCGTCGAACTCGTACTCCGCTTTGCACCGGTCGCAGGTGACGTCCATGGGAGCTGGGCGCACTGTACCCAACGACGATCTGCATGTCGAACCCGCGACACCCCGCGCGAGGAACTACAATCGCGCATGCGCCATCGTTTGCCTCTCAGCGGCGGTTCCGTGACGACGCACGACAGCCCCTGGGACGGGCCGCGGCGCGCGCTGCCCTGGCCGGCGATCGCGATCGCCGACACCGCGCGTGGGCTGGATGCGCTGGGGTTCGCGCTCGCGCTCGGCGAGGCGGCCCACGATCTGCGCGTACCGGTACGGTTTCACCTGCTCGACTTCGAGCGAGAGCCCGCGCTGCCGAGCGAGCTCGCGCCTCGCTTCGCCGCCGCGGGCAGCGTACAAGCCCAGCGCGTGAGCGGCGAGGGCGTGGCGGTGGCCGTCGATGCTAGCGCGCTCGAGTTGTGGGTCGGCCTACCGGCGCTCGCGAGCCTCGCGCCGGCGTTCGGCGTGCTGCTCGGGGTCGACCGGCCGCGCCTCGAATGGCCGGCGCTGCTGCGTGGCGTGCAGGTTGCGCTCGCGCTCACGGGCCCGCGCCCCGGGCTCGCCCGCACGCTGCTCGAAGAGCTGAATCGGCGCGGGTTCTTGCCTGCGGGAGACCACGGCGTACGGTAGTGGCGATGAGCGATGATTCTGCCGTCCCTTACGTGCCGGGTCTGGCGGGTGTGCCCTGCGCACGCTCCAGCGTGTGCTTCATCGACGGGGAGCGCGGACGCCTTCAGTACCGCGGCTACCCGGTCGAGATCCTGTCCGACCGCAGCTCGTTCGAGGAGGTCGCCTACCTGCTCTTGTTCGGCAACCTGCCGACCGAGTACGAGCTGACGTCGTTCAAGTCGGAGCTCTCGCAGGAGCGCCGGCTGAAGTTCCGCATCATCGACATGCTCAAGCTGTTCCCCGAGAGCGGCCACCCGATGGACGCGCTGTCGGCGACGATCGC
>JBEVNG010000432.1:0-5140 GCA_040508235.1 Polyangiales bacterium
CGGAGCGCAACATCGCGCAGTTCCGTGCCGACTGCCGCAAGCTGCACATCAAGGACTACGCGGCCTACACGCGCGCCACCGACTTCGTCGACGAGCAGGTCTCGATGATCGACGGCCTGGTCGAGAAGGGGCATGCGTACTCGGTCGAAGGCGAGGTGCTGTACGAGGTCGAGACGTACGAGCCGTACGGCCAGCTCAGCGGCAACAAGCTCTCTGGCCAGCAGGTCGGCGCCAGCGGCCGTACGGGCGCGGAGGACGTGGGCCGCAAGCGCAATCCCGCGGACTTCACGCTCTGGAAGCCGAGTGATCCGGGAGCGCCGAGCTGGAAGTCCAGCCAGGGAGAGGGTCGCCCGGGCTGGCACATCGAGTGCTCGGCGATGAGCACCGCGATGCTGGGCGCGCACTTCGACGTGCACGGCGGCGGCATCGACAACCTGTTCCCGCACCACGAGAACGAGATCGCGCAGAGCGAGCCGCTCTGTGGACGCCCGTGGGTGCGCTACTGGCTGCACCCCGAGCACCTCGATCTGCGCGACGTGAAGATGTCGAAGAGCCTCGGCAACGTGATCGGCATCGACGAGCTCCTGACGCACCTGTCGCACGACGAGGCGCGCTGGTTCTTCGCCACCCAGCACTACCGCGCCAAGCTGCCGTTCAGCTGGGACCTCACCGGCCAGGCCGCGCAGGGCTACGCGCGCGTGAAGAAGCTGATCACCGTGCTCGCGGACAAGCTCCGCGGCGCCAGTGACATCACGTTGCCCACCGGCGTCTACGCATCGCAGCGCCCCGAGGCGGAGCGTGTTCCGCGCATGCGCCACCAGTACATCAGCGGCAGCTACTCGGCCCAGACCGGCACGTTCATCGACCGCTTCATCGCCGCGATGGACGACGACCTCAACACGCCCAACGCCCTCGCCGCGCTGTTCGACTATGTCAACGCGCTGTACGCAGGCGGCATCGAGCAGAGCACGGACAGCGCGTCGCTGCTCGCGGTCTACCGCACGCTGGTGCGCCACCTGGCGGTGTTCGGCGTCGAGATCGCGGACCCGGCGCTCTACCCGCACGTGATCGCCGAGTACGCCGTCGCCCCCAGCGAGGCCTCGGCTGGTCGGGGTGGCGACGACGTGATCGACAAGCTGCTCGCCCTGCGCATCGAGGCGCGCAAGGCCAAGGACTTCGCCAAGAGCGACCAGATCCGCAACCTGCTCACCGAAGCAGGGGTCGTGCTCGAGGACACGCCCAGCGGCCCGCGCTGGTCGATCAAGTAGAGCCGGCGTACCAGGACAGCAAAGCGCCGAGGACCGCCTGCAGGAGCAGCCAGCAGAAGATCTCGAGCGCGCTCACCTTCCGCTCCACGACCACCTCCAGAACGCGGCCGAGCCGCTATCATCCGTACGTGCTGGCGACGAGGACTTGCGTACGGATCGGGGTGATGGGGTTGCTGCTGGCGTCCGGAAGGGCGCACGCGGGCAACGACGACGGAATCCTGGTGGGGGGACAGGCCGCGCTGGTCGGAGGCGCGGTCACCGCGATCACCGATGACGGCGCGGCCGCCTGGTACAACCCGGCGGGGCTCGCGCGCATCACGCGGCACTCGTTCGACATCAACGCCAGCGCCTACGGCCTGGCGGTGCAGCGGGCGGAGCGGATCTTCGAGCTGCCCGGTGGTCAGACCTCCGACGCGCGCATGATCGACTGGCAGCTGGTGCCGAGCGCGCTCGCGTATTCACGCGTGCTGAGCGAGCGTGTGGTCGGCTCGGTGGGCGTGTTCATCCCCGCCACCACGGACGGCGACCTGCGCTCGGCGTTCGGGCAGGGAGACGAACGGCGCTGGACGGTCGGCATCGATCAGCTGCGCAACGAGTACGCCTACATCGCGAGCGTGGGCATCCGCGTGCGCGACGACCTGCGCATCGGCGTGGCGCTCAACGGTGTGTACGTCTCGGCCGAGGAGATGGCGCTGATCGCCGCGGGCACGAACACCATGATGACGCCCAGCGAGGAGACATCGGTCGTCGCGGCGGCGCATCAGACCCGCGGCGAGTACGGCCTGCGCGTCGGCGTCGGCGTGCAGTGGACCGTGCGCCCCGGCCTCGAGCTCGGCCTGGCCGTGCAGACTCCCACCGTGACGGCGATCCGCTCCATCAAGACCGACTCGGCGACCAGCGTCTTCCTCGGCGAGATGGGCGGCCTCTACGAGGCCAGGCACGTCGACAGGCTGACCAAGCCGTTCGACCTGAGCACACCGTTGTTCGTGCGGCTCGGCGCCGCCTACACGCTCGGGCGGGCGCAGCTGCTGCTCGATGGCAGCATCAGCTCCCCGCTGAACGCCGCGGGGACCACGCTCGATCGCAAGCTGAGCGGCAACGTGCGGGCCGGCGTGCAGTACACGCAGAGCGAGCGGCTCTCGTACGGCTTCGGCGCGTTCACCGACCGCAGTGGAACCCGCGAGGACAACCCGAGCTTCCTCGGCTGCGCGGGCGGCGTGCGCCTAGCCACGCACTACACCCTCGACGAGGGCAAGCGTCGGCTCACCTTCGCGACCACGCTCGCGGGGCGCTACGCGTACGGCTGGGGCAGCATTGGGGGCAAGCAGTTCCTGAGCGAGACCGAGCAGCGCACCACGCGTGCGGAGCTCACCATTCACGAGCTGGCGTTCAACCTCGGCGGCGCGGTTACCTTTTGAGCCCGCCGAAGCGACCGTACAGGTCGAACACGAAGTAAGGGATCGCGTCCGGGATCACCAGGCGCGTACGCGGTAGCACGAAGTTGCCGTAGCCCAGGCCGAAGCGCAGGCCGAAGCGGCGCGCGTGCAGCACCATCGACAGCGTGATCGCCCCGCCCCGCGCTGCCTCCACCGCCGCCCCGCCCAAGCGCGCGCGGCCTTCGATCGACGTGTAGTCGTCGATGCGCGCCTCGAACGAGCCCGCGGCGGCGGTGCGCTGGTGGAGGATCCAGTCGAGCTCGCCGACCAGCCACAGGTGCGGGAGCGCGCGCCAGGTGGCGCTGCCGTGGGCGATCCAGCTGTCGTACGCACCGGCACCCGAGAACTGATCGAGGTCGTAGCGCGGCGAGGCATGCGTGAGCGCGTAGCCCGTGCCGATCCCGAGCAGCCAGCGCTCGTGCACCACCTTGTCGACGAACAGCTCGACCGGGAACACGGTCAGGCGTCCAGTCAGATCCTCGAGGCCGAACCAGCGCAGGTTGTCGAGCTTCACGTGGAAGAACGAGCTGTCGAGCGCGAGCTGCCAGCCGCGATGCTCGACGAGCATCAGCTTGAGGTGCAGGTTCGGGCCCGCGACCGCCCACGTGGCCCACTGCGTGCCGAGCTGCAGGCGTCGATGCAGCCCCACGTCGACGCCGAACAAGCCGAGCTTCCACTCGCCGCCCGCGAGCTGACGCGCGTTGCGCTCGACCGGCCACTCGCTCGCCGGCGGCTGCGCGCTCGCGCTTAGCGCCCACAGCAAGACTACGGCGGCAAGGCGTCGCACACCATCTCCCGGAGCTTGCAGCGCAGCGTCTGATCGCGCCCGCGCACGTCGACCGTGTCGCCCGCGAACGTGGCCACGAAGCTGCCCAGCGCGGGCAGCGTGAACGAGATCTCGCCGCTGCTGCGCACGGCCATGTTCACGCCGTAGGAGACGCCGGCTTCGCTCTGCACGCTGCCCTCGAAGGCGAGCGTGATAGGCGCGCTGGCGACCTCCGCGAACGGCACGCGCGCGGCTGGCTCGAACGTGTAGAGCAGGCTGCCCGTGGCGCGCAGCGCCTTGTCGCCGAGCTTGAGCTGGCAGGCGTCGAAGCGACCGCTGCCGATCGGATCGACGCCGCGCCCCGTGAAGCCGACGCTGAACGAATAGCTGCCGTGCGCGGGGTCCGCGCTGGCCTCGCTCCAGCCCTCGCAGATCGTGTGCACGTCGACCAGCCCCGCGGCTCCAGGGATCTCGGGCAGCGCCTTGCCGGCGTCGGGGCGCTGCGTGTCGAGGGCGTCCGCGACCTTGCTCAGCGTGCGCGACACGGTGTCGGTCATGCGACAACTTCGGCAACCGTCGCTGCAGGCATCGAGGCCGCACAACAGCAGCACTCCCGCCAGCGGCGCCGCCAGCTGCTGCGCTTGCTGGGCCGCGGTCTGCCCCGCGAGGCTCCCGGTCGGCGCGACGAACGATGCCAACACGGCCGCGGTCGAGGGCGCCGTCGGCTTGTCGACGCCACCCACTCCGCAGGCGACGAGCAGCAGCAACGACGCGCGCCAAGAAAGCACGCTCGAACCTGCGCCAGGTGTCGGGCTACGTCAAACTCAGGTGACGGAAGACGGAGGCGGCAGCTCCGAGCGCGCCTTGCGCAGCGCGCCGATCAGCGGCTCCGGCGGGATCGTGAACGCGCCATCGCCGTGATCCGCGAGCGCGGTCAGCGCCTCGATGCCGGCTTCGATCGCGCGCTTGGCGTCGCGCGGGATCTTGCGCTCGCCGGGCAGCGCATCGAGCGTATCGGTCAGCGCCTGCAGCAGGCTCGCCGCTTCCTCCAGCGCGAGCAGGCGCGCCTGGCCCGCCAGCAGACTCAGCGACTCCACCAGCGTCTGCACGCGCTCGCGTCGTCCCAGCGCGGCCTCGCCCCAGATCGCCTTGGCGCGCGGCAGCGTCTCCGCCAGCTGCGCCAAGAGCTGCGGCACCAGATCCTCCGCGCGTCGGCGTGGCGTGGGCTCGGCGCCGAGCTTGATGGGCATCAGGCCCTGCACGGTCTTGTTGCTGCCGGTGATGCTGCCGAGCGTGGGGACCAGCAACGTGCGCAGGTCGTCCTTCATCAGCACGCGCACGCCGGGCAGCTGATCGCGCAGCGTCTCCACGGTCTCGTTGGGTGCGCCCGTGACCAGCAGCACCGGCAGATCGCGCACCTCTTCCCAGGTGCGCAGGAGCCGAATCACCGAGTCGCCCGACAAGCCGGGCAGGTTCCAGTCGATCACGGCCGCATCGACGCGCTCGCTGACCAGCACCTGCGTGGCGCCGGTGGGTGAGTCGCGCGTGATGACCTTGTAGCCGGCCTTCTCGAGCAGGTCCGTGATGACTTTGAGCATGAACGGATCGTCATCGATGACCAAAACGCGCCCGAGCACGGTGCCCATGCATCTCTCCGATGCGCGCCTTCG
>JBEVNG010000183.1:0-5006 GCA_040508235.1 Polyangiales bacterium
TCAGCGCGCGGACCTGCGCGACGGCATGAAGGAGTTCTCCAGCTGGCCGACCTTCCCGCAGCTGTACGTCGGCGGCGAGTTCGTCGGTGGCTGCGACATCGTCAAGGAGCTGTTCGCGAGCGGCGAGCTGTTCGACGTGCTCGGCACCAAGGCGCCCGAGATCACGTTGCCCACGATCACCGTCACGCCGGCCGCGCAAAAGGCGATCGCCGCCGCCGCGGAAGACGAAGCCGGCGCGCTGCGCATCGAGATCTCGCCGCAGTACCAGTACGCGCTCTCGATCGACGAGGCCGGCCCGGGCGACGTGAAGGTCGAGGCGGGTGGCATCACGGTGCTGCTCGACCGCCAGAGCGCGGCGCGCGCCGACGGCCTGCGCATCGACTTCGCGGAGGAAGGCGAGGGCGGCTTCAAGATCGAGAACCCGAACGAGCCCGCGCGCGTGAAGCAGATCGACGTCGCCACGCTCAAGTCGCTGCTCGACAAGGGCCCCATCGAGCTGTTCGACGTGCGCACGCCCGACGAGCGCGCCAAGGCCGTGATCGAGGGCGCCCAGCACTTCGACAACGCCGCGCAGCAGAAGCTCGCTTCGCTCGACAAGGACACGCCCATCTTCTTCCACTGCCACCACGGCGGCCGCAGCCAGCAAGCCGCCGACCACTACCTGCGCCAGGGCTTCAAGAACGTGCACAACGTCGCCGGCGGCATCGACGCCTGGTCGACGCAGATCGACTCCAAGGTCGCGCGCTACTGAGCGTCAGCGCTGGCAGTGCGCGCAGTAGTGCGTGCTCCGCGCCGCCAGCACGATCCGTGTGATCGGCGTGCCGCAGACGGAGCAGGGCTCGCCCTTGCGGCCGTAGACCTTGCGCTCGTGTTGGTAGCCGCCGTCGCTGCCGTCGGGGCGCACGTAGTCGCTGATGCTGGAGCCGCCGGTCTCGATGCTGCGTAGCAACACCGCGCGCACCTCGTCGGCGAGCTTGGCGCACTGGGCGCGGGTCAGCGACTTGGCGCTCTTGCGCGGGCGAATGCCGGCGCGAAACAGCGCCTCGTCCGCGTAGATGTTGCCGACGCCCGCGAGCACGTCCTGGTCGAGCAGCACGGTCTTGATCGCGGTGCGACGCTTGCGCGTCTCGTCGTGAAGGTGCTCGCCCGTGACGGTGAGCGCATCGGGGCCGAGCTTGTCGAGCCGCTTGTCGCTCTTGCCCGGCGGCAGCCAGCGGATCTTGCCGAACTTGCGCACGTCGCGGAACAACACCTCTTCGCCCGCGTCCGCGAAGTGCAGCGCCAGGTGCGTGTGGATGTCCGAGACGAACTTCTCCTGCGCCTCGGGCGTCAGCGCGCCCCCGCGCGTCTTCTTCAGCAGGCGCACGCTGCGCGCGGAGGCGGTGAACAGCTGGCCGGTCATGCCGAGGTGCATGAACAGGCGCGACTGATCATCCAGCCCGGCGATCAGGTACTTGCCGTGGCGCTCCAGCGTGTCGACGCGACGCCCGGTCAGCCGGCGCGCGAGCTCCTTGGGGGGCGTCAGGAAGAAGTAGCTTGCCTTGGTGACGCGCACCGACTCGATGGTGCGGCCCACCAGCTTGGGCTCGATCGCACGCCGCGTGGTCTCGACCTCGGGGAGCTCCGGCACTCAGAACCCGAGCTGCTTGAGGTACGTCTTGTCGAGCCGCGAGCGCGAGCGCGCGAACTGCGAGCGCACCAGCATCGCGACGCCGGCGCTGATCGCCAGCGAGCGTTGCCATGCACCCGGCCGCACCGCGGGCGCGAAGCCGAGCGCCACACCCTGCGCCCACACGCGCTTCTGCACGTGCTCCACGAAGCCGTCCAGGCGCGCCAGCACGGGATGATCCGGGGCGCGATCCTTGAGGCCCTTGACGGCGTAGGGCACCAGCCACAGCTGCAGCTCCATCAAGCCGTAGAACGCGCGCTTGAGGCCGGGACGCTCGGCCAGCAGGCGGCGCGTCTCCTTCTCGCCCCACGCCACGTGCTCCTCTTCCTCGCGGCAGATCACGCGCAGCTTCTTCTTGATGGCGGGCACGCGCGGGTCGCTCTCGGGCAGCGTCTGCAGCAGCACGTCGCGGAAGATGTCGAGCACCATGCCCTCGCCGAGCGCGTGCTCCATCAGCACCTTCAGCGGGTAGTAGTCGTTGTGCGCGGACAACACGCGGATCACCCAGTGGGCGGGCTCCGGCGTGAGCGACAGCTCGCGGAAGATGTCCGCGAACAACGTCAGGTGGTTGAGCTCCTGGCGCGCCTGCTTCACGTAGAACTGCGCCGCCTCCAGCGTCTCCGCGTTGTACAGCGAGCGCCCGCAGTAGACGCCGGTGGCCTCGCCGAACAACGCCTGCGACAGCACGAAGTTGAGCACCCCGCGATCGCGCTCGTTGGTGAGGTCGAAGCGCGCCGGACCGAAGTCGTAGCCTTCCATCAGCAAGCACCATAGCCCGCCTCCACGGGCTGGCGTAGCCTAAGCCTCAGTGCCTTCTCCGGAACGACTCGACGACCGACTGCGCGCGAGGATCGCCCATCACCTGGCGAGCTTCGAGCGCGTGCGCTTCGAGCAGCCGGAGCTGGTGAAGTCGGCGGTCGCGGTGGTGCTGGTGGCCGGGCCCGCGCAGGAGCCGGCGTTCTTGCTCACGCGCCGCGCGGCCAAGCTCAATCGCCACGGCGGCCAGTTCGCGCTGCCCGGCGGGCGGGTCGACGAGGGCGAGGACGTGTGCACCGCGGCCCGTCGTGAGCTCCACGAGGAGCTCGGCGTGCTGCTCGACGAACACAGCGTGCTCGGCCTACTCGACGACTTCGCGACCCGCAGCGGCTACGTGATGACGCCGGTGGTGCTGTGGGGGCCTGAGGTGGGGGCGCTTACCCCGAATCCCGCGGAGGTCGCGGTCAGCTACCGCGTGCCGCTCGGCGAGCTGTATCGGCCAGACGTCCCGATCCTCACGCCGGCCCCCACCGGGGATGCGCCCTTGCTGTCCCTGCCGCTGGTGGGCACCGAGGTGTACAGCCCGACCGCCGCGATCATCTACCAGCTGCGCGAGCTGGCGCTGGAGGGGCGTATCACGCGCGTGCATCATTACGAGCAGCCGCGATTCGCCTGGCGCTGAGTCTAGATGGCCGCTGCGCTGAGCCTTCGTGCTAAGGAGCGGGGCATGGCGAAGCAGACAGGGCTTAGCGGCTGGGGGCGCACCTTCGTTCCCGGACGTGAGGTTCGCTCCGAGAACCTGCCGGCAGTGACGCGCAACGCGGTCCTCACGCGTGGTCTCGGGCGCTCGTACGGCGACGCATCGCTGCCCCCCGCGCACACGTTGGAGCTCGCGGGCAGCACCTTGGCCGATCGCATCCTCGGCTTCGACGCCGACACCGGCGTGCTGCGCGCGGAGGCGGGGCTGGTGCTGTCGGACATGAACCGGCTGTTCTTGCCGCGCGGCTTCTTCACGCCGGTCACACCCGGCACGCGCTTCGTCACGCTGGGCGGCATGGTCGCCTCGGACGTGCACGGCAAGAACCACCACGTCGACGGCACCATCGGGCGTCACGTGCAGCGGCTGCTGCTCCAGACCGCGACCGGGCGCATCGTCGAGTGCAGCCGCGAGCACGAGTCGGAGCTGTTCCTGGCCACGCTCGGCGGCATGGGCCTGACGGGGCACATCCTGGAGGTGCAGCTCAAGCTGCACAAGGTGCCCTCGCCCTGGATCTACCGCGAGAGCTTCAAGATCGACAACCTCGACGAGCTGCTGGTCAAGCTCAAGGAAGCCGGCAAGGAGTGGCCGTTCACGGTCGCCTGGATCGACACCGTGGCCACCGGCAAGAACCTCGGTCGCGGCATCCTGTACGTCGGCCGCTGGGCGGAGAAGAACGAAGCACCCGACAAGCTGCCCAAGCCGCAGCAGCACCTGCTGACGATGCCGTTCGCGCTGCCCTCGGGGCTGCTCAACCGCTTCACCATCGGCATGTTCAATCGGCTCGTGTATTACGCGCACACCGGGCCGCACAAGCAGGACATCTGCGATCCGGACACGTTCTTCTACCCGCTCGACAAGGTCGGCTCGTGGAACCGCGCGTACGGCGCGGCGGGCGTGACGCAGCATCAGGCGGTGATCCCGGAAGAGGCGGGCGCGGCCGGCGTGCGCAGGTTGATCGAGCTGCTGGCGGAGACCGGCTCCAGCTCGTTCCTCTCGGTGATCAAGGACTGTGGTCCCGAGGGCGACGGCCTGATCTCGTTCCCGCGGCCGGGCATGTCGCTGGCGCTCGATATCCCGATCACGTCGCGCACGCAGGAGGTGATCGATCGCCTCAACAAGCACGTGCTCGACTGCGGCGGACGCATCTACCTCACCAAGGACGGCTTCACCAAGCGCGAGGACTTCCGCGCGATGGAGCCGCGGCTCGACGCGTTCCTGGCCGTGAAGGCCAAGTGGGATCCGGACGCCAAGATCCACAGCGCGCTCAGTGATCGCTTGTTCGGTGCGCCGCGTGCGTCCGAGGAAGACGACGACGAGGAGCAGGTCGAGCGCGCGAGCCAGGCGTTCGCGCGCGCGGAGTACGAGCGCGAAGAGCGCGCACGCACGGGCATCGCGGTCGAGCAGCTGGCGACCGCCACCGCGAGCACGGCGGCGATCGGGCTGCGTCCTCCGCTCGAGGTCAGCGCGACGGCGGCGGGCATCGGTCCCGACGCACCGGTCGTGGGCGAGGATCCCGCGCTGGCCGCGACCGCTCCTGCTCTTGAAGCACGCCCCAAGCACACCATCCTCGCGGGCGCGGGCCTGATGTCACCGGTGGCCGAGCCTCCCGCCGCGGTCGAACCGACGCCGGAGAGCGCGCCGGCCGAGCCAGAGGTCGCGCCCCCTGCCGCGGCGGCCGAGCTCGCACCCCCTGATGCCACGGAGCCGAGCGACGCGGAGCCAAGCGCGGTCCAGAGCGCGCCACCCGTCGCGGTCGGCACGCCGCCTCCGGAGCCCGAGCGTCCGGCGGTCGAGTCGACGGCGCCCGTGTTCAAGCCGGAG
>JBEVNG010000482.1:0-5774 GCA_040508235.1 Polyangiales bacterium
GTGAAGCTCGCGGAGACGCGCGGCAGCAACCAGGCGATGCCGCCGATCGCGACGCGCACGGTCGATCCCGTGGGCATCGCCAACCTGCGCATGTGGATCGCGAGCATGGGAGCGCCCGACATCGACGCGGGCAGTGACGCCGGCAGTGACGCCGGCAGTGACGCGGGCAGTGACGCGGGCGACGCAGGGGCTCCGGGCCTCGACGCGGAGGTCGATGCCGCGGTAGACGCCGAGGTCGATGCGGGCGTGCCCGAAGAAGTCGACGCCGGCGTGCCCACCGAGGTCGATGCGGGCGTGCCAGAGGAAGTCGACGCCGGCGTGCCCGAGGTTGACGCCGGAGTTCCCGAGGAAGTCGACGCAGGGCTGCCCGCCGAGGTCGATGCCGGGGTGCCGGACGTGGCCCCGGTTCCAGAAGTCTTGGACAGCGGAGCCGTCGATGCCGAAGTCGTGGAGTAAGGTCCGGATCGCATGCGCGCTGCTGCTCGCCCCAGCGTGCAGCGATATCGGTCCGTGCGAGGGCCCGCTCGAGGGACGCGACACGGTGCTGGTCAGCAACGTGATCGTCTACGGCGGGCAGGCGATCATGAACAAGGCGTGCGCGACGGGATGCCACCTGTCGACCGCCACCGGCGAGGATCGCCACGGTGCCCCGGCCGGGCTCGACTTCGACCTCATGCCGGTCGACGAGGAAAAGGCCGACGGGACCACCAAGTCGGGCAAGAGCCAGATCGTGAAGCTCAAGCCCGGCCAGCTGGAGGGCCTGCGCACGCGCCAACACCAGATCGTGGAGCTGCGCGACTCGATCTGGCAGCAGGTGCAGGACGGACTGATGCCACCCGGCGGGCTGCTCGGCTCGGTGATGAGCACCATCTTCGCGTCCAGCGAGAAGAAGCCCTGCACGTCGGGCAACGCGTACTCCCAGCTCGGCGGCACGGACACGCGCGAGGTGCTGCGCAACTGGCTGGCGTGCGGCGCACCGTTCGTGGAGACCAACGGCGCCAAGCTGCAGAAGAGCAGCGCCGCGGGCCGGGTCGGCGATCAGTACCTGTCTTGCCAACAGGAGAGCGGCTCGAAGGTCACGCTGCAGTTGCTGTTCAACTCGACGTTCAGCGAGTGCGGCGGCTGCCACAACAACTCGCTGACGGGGCCGCCTGCGTTCGCGGACGTCGACACGCTCGCGGAGTCGCTGCGCACGGAGTCCGAGTGCGGAGGCAAGCCGTTCGTGACGCCCGGTGAGCCCGAGAGCTCGTACCTGCTGGAGCTGCTCAAGGCTCCGAACCCACGCTGCAACCACGGCCGCATGCCGGCGGGAGGACTCGATCCGCTGTCCGATCGTGCGATCGCGGAGGTCGAGGCCTGGATCGCGAGCGGAGCACCGACGTCGGCCGCCGACGCGAGCGAGGGCGAGAGCGAGCCGGACTCCAGCGAGATGGAGGACGAGTGATGCGGCGGCCTCTCAGCGCGCTCAGCTTGCTGTCCGTCCTCGCGGGCTGCCCCGAGGTCATCGTGGCCGGACCGAAGGAGACCGGCTACGGCGAAGCGCCGGCTGCGGCCGAGCCCGACGCGTCGGAGCCGGACGTCATCGAGCCCGAGCCCGACGCGGCGATCGAGGTCGTCGATGCGAGCGAGCCACCGCCCGCGAGCGAGGTCGAGGACGCAGGCAACGCGATGCCCACGGACGCGGGGACACCGCGCACGCCTGCCACCAGCCTGGCGCTCGCGACGACGACCGAGCCGCACCTCACCGACGAGCCCGCGTTCAACCTGCGGCGTCCCACCGAGATGGCGAAGCTCGAGGGTCCGCGGCCCGTGATCGTGTGGGCCAACGAGGGCTGCCAGCGCAACGACGACGCAGCGCGCACCCTGTTCGAGCGCTGGGCCGCGGGCGGCTTCGTGGTGCTGTCGCTGGCCGCGCCCACGGGCGGCGGCTTGCTCGACCTGCTTGCATCGCTGCAGACCACCACGCAGGCGGACCACGCGGCGCTGGTCGACTGGGTGGTCGCGCAGAACGAGCGGGGCCCCTACGCAGGCCAGCTGGACGTCGGTCGCATCATGGTCGCCGGAGACGCATGCGGCGGACGTACCGCGCTGCAGGTAGCCGCCAGCGACGACCGCGTGGCGGGCGCGTTCGTGTCGGGCTCGCTCGGTAGCGTCGGCGCAGGTGTACTCCGCGAGCTCGCGGTTCCGGTCGCCGTCGCGGACCGCGCCGCCTACACCGCCCTGCCCGGCCCTGCGCTGCTGGTGCAACGTCGCCAGGGCAACGACGAGGCGGAGGAAGCCGAGCTCGCGCTCACGTGGATGGAGCTGGTGCTCTACGGCACGCCGCAAGCCTTCGAGGCGCTGTCGTCCGAGCGCGTCTGCGAACGCTGCACGCCCGGCGCGTGGACGCTGGAATCCAAGGGCCTCGAGACGCTCCGGAAGTGATCGCCTGGCCCGCGGCCCTTGACTCGGGCGTGCGGCGACACACGGTGGGCCGGATGAGCCTCGACGAAGAACGTCCCGCCTTGCGCGCGGATGACGAGAGTCTGCTCGACAGCTATTCCAACACCGTGTCCAGCGTCGCCGATGGCGTCGGCCAGGCCACCGTGCAGGTCGAGATCGATCGCAGCGAGCGTGGGCGTGCGCGTGCCGGTGGCTCCGGCTTCGTGTTCGCGCCCGACGGCTTGGTGCTCACCAACAGCCACGTGGTGCACGGCGCCACGCGCATCGACGTCACGCTTCCCCAGGGCACACGCCAGCGCGCGCGCCTGATCGGCGAAGACCCCCACACCGATCTCGCGGTGCTGAGCGTGTCCGGCTCGGAGCTGCCGTTCCTTCCGTTCGCGGACTCCAAGCGCGTGCGTGTCGGCCAGATCGCCATCGCGGTCGGCAACCCGCTCGGCTTCACGTTCAGCGTGACGGCCGGCGTGGTGAGCGCGCTCGGGCGCTCGCTGCGCGCGCAGTCGGGGCGCCTGATGGACGACCTCATCCAGACCGACGCCGCGCTCAACCCGGGCAACTCCGGCGGTCCGCTGGTCGACTCGCACGGCCGCGTGATCGGCGTGAACACCGCCGCGATCGCGTCCGCGCAGGGCCTGTGCTTCGCGGTCGCGTCCAACACCGCGCGCTGGGTCGTCAGCCAGCTACTCAAGGACGGCCGCGTGCGGCGCAGTCGTATTGGCCTGGCCGCGGGCGTGGCGCCGCTCTCGCAGCGTACGCGGCGCGTGCTCGGCATCGACAACAACGCGGGCGTGCTCGTCACCGGGCTCGCCAAGGCGAGCGAGCTCGCCACGGGCGACGTGATCGTGCGCTTCGCGGGCCAGAAGGTGGAGGGTGTCGACGACCTGCACCGGCTACTCGATGCCAGCCTGATCGGCAAGCGCACGGCGCTGCAGGTGCTGCGCGGCAACCGGCTGGTCACGCTGCACGTCACGCCCGAGGCGGACGCGAGCTGACTACTGCGCCGCCCGACGCGTCGCGATCAGCGCGCGCAGCTCCTCGCGCGTGACGCCGAGGCGCGCCGCGGTCTGGCGGGCGAGCGAGGTCGCCGCCACTCCGTCGACGAAGCGATAGGTGGGACGCTCGCGCGCATCGAGCTCCACCTGCACGAAGCGCAGCGAGAGCTCCGATGCACGCGCCATCTCCGCCGCCAGCTTCAGGAAGTGCGTCGACACGAACGCGAGCGGCGACAGCTCCTGGATCAGCTCCAGGACCAGCACGAACAGCTCCTCGCCCTCCGATGGACTGGTGCCCGAGCACAGCTCGTCCACCAACACCAGCGAGCCCGGCTGCGCGCGCTCGAACAACATGCGGATGCGCAGCAGCTCGCTGCCGAGCCGCCCCTCCGCTTGCTCCGCGCCCGCCGGCTGGCTGAGCGAAGCGAAGATGCCCGGCACGTGCGGCAGGCGCGCGGCCGCCGCCGGCACGAACATGCCGTTCTGCGCCAGCAGCTGCAGCAAGCCGAGCGACTGCAGCAGGCGCGTCTTGCCACCGGAGTTGGGCCCGGTGATCAGCGTGGTGTCGCCGGCCGCACCGAGCGCCAGCCCGCACGGCACTGGCTGCACGCTGGCGAGCAGCAGCGGGTTGAACAGCTCGCGCACCTGCCAGTCGTCGCCGAACTCCGCCACGCTCATCGCCAGCCCGCGCTCGCGCGCACGCTCGACCAGCGCGGTGCCCGCGAGCAGGAACTCCAGGTCGCCGAGCAGCTGGATAAGCGGCGGCAGGAACGGCACCACGCCCTGGAACACCGCGTCGAGCCAGCCGTCGATCAGCTCGCCGTCGGTCACGCGGTAGCCCTTGAGCCAGAGCCAGGCGCGCCCTAGCCACTGGCGCGGCGCGGACACGTGGTAGGCGTTGCGCGGGTCCTCGCGGAGCTGGTTCACGCGCAGCCCGCGCACGCTGCCGTCCGCACCGAGCTGCAGCGTCAGGTCGGCGTAGGCGCGCGCGTTCTCGTAGCGCAGCAGCTCGCTCAGCTTGTGGAACGCCTCGCTCGCGCGCACCTCCTGGCCGAAGCGCGCGATCCGCGCGAGCGAGGACGTCGCGGACGCGAAGCCATCGAGCGACAGGAAGAGCTGCTCGATCGCGCGCAGGATGTCGATGCGTCGACGTGCCTGCTCGCCGCGGATGCCGACCCTGCCCTCGCCCGCGAACAACCTGCGCAGCTCGCCGATGCCCAGCGCCAACCGTCCGCTCGCGACGCGCAGCGCGTCCTCCATGGCCAGCTCGCGGAAGGCCTCGCCGCGAAAGCGGGTCAGCTCGACGCTCCGCGGCGGATGCGAGAGCAAACGCAGCACGTGGGCCGCGTCGAAGGCGAGTGGGCGACCATTCACGCGCGGGGACAGCGGTCCCTGGATCAGCTCCTCCAGGAACAGCTCGCGGGCGAACAGCGTGGGCTCGAAGGTGGAGAACGCCAGCGGCGCCTGCTCCAGCGCCCCCGCCAGCACGCCGCCGTCGTCGCCGGCCAGGAACGCGAATGCCAGCACCCGCTCCAGCGCACGCCCATCGAGCGCGTGCTGGGGCGTCACGTTCAGCAGGTCCGGCCAGGCCGGCCCGTTCGGGGCAGGTAGCGAAGACGACACAGATCCCTTTAGAGTCCCACCCTCGCCCCAAGTTCCCGCCGAGTGTTCGCGGAAAGCCCCGCCCCTCCGGTAAGCTCGCGCAAACGCGCAGGGGAGCACGATGAACAAAGCAGCAGCCGTCGCGGTCGCGGCGGTGGTCGGGATCGGTGCGGCGACCACGGGCGCCTTCGCCTGGACGGGTGGAGCGGCGCTGAAGCAGCTGCACGCGCAGAGCGCGGAGCTCGCCGAGTTGTCGCCCTCGTTCAAGGTGGTCGACGAGAAGGAACAGCGGGGGCTCTTCCACTCGAGCTACGAGGTCAAGCTGCGGCTCGGCTGCATGCCGGCGGTGCCGCCGGTGCCGGGTGCGCCCGCACCGCCCATCAAGGCGGGCGAGCCGCTGGAGATCGCGGTGCACACGGACGTGCGCCATGGACCGTTCTTGCCCAGCGGCGTGGGCTTCGCGCAGCTCGACACCACGCTGCTTGTGCCCGACGGCTGGAAGGCGCGCGTCGAGGCGCTCACCGACAAGCAGCCGCCGCTGCGCGTGGTGACCAAGATCGGCTTCGACCGCGGCTTCCGCAGCGAGCTGCTGGTGCCCGCATTCAAGTTCAGCGACGCGCAGGCGGGCAGCTTCGAAACCAGCCCCGTCAAGGCCGTCCTCAAGGGCTCCAACGCGGAGGCCAAGGAAGGCGGCACGTACGACTTCGAGCTGCCCGGCTGGGCGCTGCACACGCGCGC
>JBEVNG010000495.1:0-10958 GCA_040508235.1 Polyangiales bacterium
CGATACGGCCAAAGAGCCAGCCGCCGATCGGACGCATCAGGAAGCCTGCCGCGAACACGCCGGCGGTGTTCAGCAGCTGCGCCGTCGGATCCGCGCTGGGGAAGAACGAGGGCGCGAAGTAGATCGAGCAGAACGCGTAGACGTAGAAGTCGAACCACTCGACGAGGTTGCCCGAGGACGCCGCCACGATGGCCAGGATGCGGTCGCGTTTCTCGTGCGAAGAGTAGGGACTGCCGGGAAGCACGCCGGGAAGATAGCTCGCGACGGTCAGCTCTCGAAGCGGATCGTGATCGCGGGCGTCGAGCGCTCATGGGGGCCGTGGTAGACGGCCTCGACGTTGTTGCCGTCGGGGTCGACCAGGAACGCGGCGTAGTAGCCGGGGTGGTAGGGCCGCTTGCCCGGCTTGCCGTTGTCGCGTCCGCCCGCGGCGAGGCCCGCGCGATGGAACGCCTCGACTTGCTCGCGGCTCCCCGCCTGAAACGCGAAGTGCGAGCGGCCCGTGGTGGTGCCCTGCGCGGCGGGACTGTCGGCCGTCGAGACACACAGCTCATCCGCCCAGAAGAAGCCTGGGCCTTCGCCCCCGAAGGGCACGCCCAGGGTCTTGAGCACGGCGAGATAGAAGCGTTTGCTGGCCTCGAGATCCTTCACCACGAGCTGGAGGTGATCGATCAGGCGACCGCGTGAGAGCTCTTGGATTTCCATGCGCCAAGCATCCCGCGATCCTCGCGCGATGTCACGGCGCGCTCAGCCCACGACCTCCGCCAGCTCGAACAGGTTGCCGAACGGGTCCGCGAAGAACGCCAGACGGCGCTGAATCACAGGCAGATCGAACGGCTCGGTGACAATCTTCACACCGCGGCGTCGTAGCTCGGCGACAGTCGCGTCGACGTCGTCGACCTGCAGGCACACGTGATGGAAGCCGGCGTGCCGCAAGCTCTCGGACAGGTCCGCGTAGCCGGCCTTGGCGACCGGCGGCGGGCTGCCGTCGCCGAGGATCTCCAGGAAGAACGAGTCATCGTTGGCGGGCGCCATGTACGCGAGCCGCTGATCCTCGTAAGGCCACTCGTGCACGACCCGGAAGTCGAGCTTCTCGATCAGGAAGCGCTTCTCGGCCTCGTAGTCGGGCACACGCACGGCGACGTGGTGACCGCGCATGGCGGCGAAGAAGCTGGCGGAGTTCTTGGCGGGCAGGTGCTGAATCGACATGTCCCGAAGCTACGTGCCCGGCTGTCGGCCGTGTATCGACACAATCTTCATGGCACCATGAACCAATGGTTCAGAATCGAGCGACTCTGTCGGACGTGCCCATGAGCGCGTTGATCACGTTCGAGCGCGTCGCGAGGCACTTGCGCTTTGCGCGTGCGGCCTCGGAGCTGCGCGTGACGCCCACCGCGGTGTCCAAGACCATCGCGACCCTGGAGGCGCAGCTGGGCGTGCGCCTGTTCCAGCGCACCACCCGCAGCGTCGCGCTGACGCAGGCGGGGCAGCGCCTGCTGGAGGCGGCAGCTCCCGCGCTGGCGACATTGCAGCGGGGCATCGAGGATGCACGTACCACCAGCGAGAGCGCGGCCGGCGAGCTGCGCGTCAACACCTCGTACGTGGCGTACAGCATGCTGTTCGAGCCTCACCTGCGCGGCTTCCTCGCGGCGCACCCGCGCGTGAGCGTGAGCTTCACCATCGAGAGTGTCTCGTCGGACATCGTCGCGCGCGGCTTCGACGCGGGCGTGCGGCCCGGGCGCGCGGTGAAGCAAGACATGATCGCGGTGCCGCTCGGCGCGGTGCAGCGCTTCATCGTGGTCGCCGCGCCGCGCTACCTCGGCAAAGCAGGGCGGCCCAAGGAACCGCACGAGCTGCTCGGCCACGCCTGCATCCGCCAGCGCGTGAACAGCGAGCAGGGGGTCATCCCGTGGACCCTGCGTCGCGGCCGCGAGCGCACCACGCTCGACGTGACGGGCCCGTTGTTGCTCGACGACATGCGGGCGGTCCTCGGCGCGGCCTGCGCGGGCAACGGCTTGGCGTACGTGTTCGAGCAGTTCGCGGCGCCGGCAGTCGCGACGGGTGCACTGGAGCGGGTGCTGCCCGAGCACGCGCTGGTCCGCGAGGCGTTCTATCTGTACTACCCGAGCCGCCGTCAGCTGCCGCCCAAGCTGCAGGTGTTCGTGGCCTGGTTCCGCGAGCAGAACCGCGCCTGACTCACGCCTCGAGGGCCGCGCGCAGGTCGGCCCAGAGATCGTCGACGTGCTCGATGCCGACGCTCAGCCGGAGCAAGGTCGGTGGCAGGTGCTCCTGGCCGACGTTGCGCGCGCGGCGCTCGATCATCGACTCGACGGCGCCCAGGCTGGTGGTGTGGTGGATCAGCCGCAGGCGCGTGCAGACGGCCTCCGCGTCTTCGGCCGAGCCGCGCACGTCGAACGAGAGCATGCTGCCAAAGCCCTTCAGCTGCGCGCGTGCGACCGCGTGCGTCGGGTGCGACGGCAGGCCCGGATAGCGGACCGTGGTGACGCGTGCATGCCCGAGCAAGCGCTCCGCGAGCACGCCCGCGTTCTGCTGCGCGCGCTCCAGGCGCACCGCCATGGTGCGTGCGCCGCGCACCGCGAGGAAGGACTCCAGTGCACCCGGCGTGGCGCCCGCGAGGCTGCGCGAGCGACGCAGCCTCGCGTACAGATCCTCGTGCCGCACCGTGAGCACGCCCGAGAGCAGATCGGAGTGGCCGCCGATGAACTTGGTGGCGGACTGGAACGCGATGTCGGCCCCGAGGTCGAGCGGACGCTGGTTCAGCGCGGTCGCGAACGTGTTGTCGACCGCGACCAGCGCGCCGGCCTTGCGTTGGGCGGCGCAGATCGCGCGCAGGTCGCCGACGGTCAGCAGTGGATTGGAGGGCGACTCCAGCCAGATCAGGTCCGCGTCCGCGGCGGCGTGTTGCCAGGCCGCGGTGTCCTCGACCGCGATCCTGCGCAAGCTCCAGATGCCCTTCTGCCTGCCCACCTCGGCCAGCTGCGCGACGCCCTGGTAACAATCGCTCGGGATCACGACCTGCGCTCCCACCGCGAGCTGATCGAACACCGCCGCGACACCCGCCATGCCCGACGAGAACGAGATGGCGCGCGCGTCTTCGAGGCCGCCGACGATCTCCTCCAGCGCTTCCCAGCTCGGTGTGCCCTCGTTCCGTGAATACTCGCGGTCGGCACCGAACAGGAAGTTGGAGGCCGGGACCAGCGGACGGTTCAGCGGCGCGCCGGGGCGCGCGTCGCGTCCATGCGCGACGAGCAGGGACTCGGGATGCGCCACGAGGTTCGCGTTCGTGCTCATGCGTGTTCTATATCGCGTGCTCGATCCATCCGCTCGACCTTGGAGGATTGGGCAAGTGTCTCGCAGGAACGGGAAAGCAAGGCCCACGCGGTCTGCGTACCTTCCCGGTATGCAAGACGAAGCAAAGGTCGTGATCATCACTGGGGGCAGTCGTGGCCTGGGCGCCAGCGCGGCGCGCGAGTGTGCCCGGCGCGGCATGGGCGTCATCCTCACCTACAACGCGAACCCCGAGGCGGCGGCGCGTGTCGTCGCGTCGATCGGAGCCGAGGGCGGCAAGGCCGTCGCGCTCGCACTCGATGTCGCCGTGAGCGCTTCCTTCTCGGCGTTTCGGGAGCGCGTGCGGGAGGTGCTGCGCGAGACCTGGCAGCGCGAAGACTTCGACGTGCTGGTCAACAACGCCGGCTACGGACTCTACGCGCCGATCGTCGACGTCAGCGAGCAGCAGTTCGACAGTCTGTACAACGTGCACCTGAAGGGTCCGTTCTTCCTGACGCAGACGCTCTTGCCGCGCATGGTCGACGGCGGGCAGATCATCAACATCACCAGCGCCACCACCCGCGTCGCGACCGCGGGCGTCGCGCCGTACGCGAGCTTCAAGGGCGGGCTTGAGGTGCTGACCCGCTATCTCGCCAAGGAGCTCGGGGCGCGGCGTATCCGGGCAAACTCCATCTCGCCAGGGGCTATCCGTACGGACCTTGGTGGTGGGCTCACTCCCGAGCTCGAGACGATGCTGGCGGCGCAAACCGCGCTCGGGCGCGTCGGCGAGCCCGGCGACATCGGTGCGGCGGTGGCGGCCCTGATCGCGGACGACAGCCGCTTCATCAACGCGCAGTCGATCGAAATCGCGGGCGGGTACGCTATCTAGGAGTCAGTCATGCACGATTCCGCAGCCCTGCTCGCCGCGATCGCGGCCATCCTCGCGCGGCACACGCCGACCGACGGGGAGCTCGCGACCGCGCTCGAGGGGCTGCACATCAGCCGCAAGTCGGTCGCGTCGGAGCCGTACTTCAGCGTGCAGTGGCCGTGCTTCGCGCTGGTGGCGCAGGGTGCCAAGAGCCTGATGCTCGGCGCGGAGGTCTACCGCTACGGCGTCGGCGATTACCTGGTGGTGTCCGCGGATCTGCCGGTGAGCTCGCAGGTGACCAAGGCCAGCAAGCGTGAGCCCAACCTCGGCATCGGGCTCGCGCTCGATCCCCGGCGGCTCGCCGCGCTGCTGGACCGCGTCGATGCGCGCCGGATCGTGCAGGGCAACGCGAGTACACGCGGTGTCTCCGTGCAGCGCGCGTCGCCGGAGCTGCTGGAGGCGACGCTGCGCCTGGTGCGTCTGCTGGACCGCCCGGCGGAGATCCCCGCGCTCGCTCCGCTGCTCGTGGAGGAGATTCTGTTTCGCTTGCTGCAGGGGCCGTGTGGCGCGCGCATGCTGCATCGGGTCGCCACGCGCAGCGGCGAGGGCAGGGCGCACGTGGCCGCGCGCTGGATCCGCGATCACTTCCTGGAGCCACTGCAGCTCGACAAGCTCGCGCGCGTCAGCGGCATGAGTGGCTCCGCGCTGCACCAGCACTTCAAGGCGCTCACCGGCATGTCGCCGCTGCAGTACCAGAAGCAGCTGCGCCTGCAGGAGGCCCGGCGCGCGCTGCTCGTCGAGGGCGTGGACGTGACCACCGCGGCGCTGCGCGTCGGCTACGCCAGTCCTTCGCAGTTCAGCCGCGAATACACCCGCCAGTTCGGCCGCCCCCCGCGCGACGATCTGCGTCGGCACGTGTCCTGATCTTTTTCGCGTCGGCGTGTCGATCCGGCGTGGGCTCGTTCGTCGCCTCCGGGAAGGCCCACGAAAGAGAGAGAGAGAACATGCGAAAGCTGATCGTTTCCGAGTTTCTGTCCCTGGATGGCGTGATGCAGGCACCGGGCGGTGCCGACGAGGACACCGAGGGCGGCTTCGAGCACGGCGCCTGGACCATGCCGTACTGGCACGACGACATCGGTAGCGCGTTCGGCGCGCTGATGGAGGGCGTCGATGCCTTCTTGCTCGGACGCAAGACCTACCAGATCCACGCCGAGGCCTTCGAACCGATGGCCGCGGGCGAGCCGTTCGGTGACATGATGAACGCGCCGCGCAAGTACGTCGTGTCGAGGACGCTGCAGCAGCCGCTCTGGCGCAACACCACCATCGTTCGCGACCGCATCGTCGAGACGGTGCGCGAGCTCAAGAGCGCGCCCGGCGGCACCATCGTGACCGACGGCAGCCACCAGCTCGTGCACACCCTGCTCGCGCACGACCTCGTCGATGAGCTGCACCTGCTGCTCTATCCACTCCTGCTCGGCGGCGGCAAGAAGCTGTTCCCCGACGGCGTGCACCAGACCTTCAAGCTCAAGGCCGCCACGCCGTACCCCAGCGGCGTCGTCGCCCTCGACTACGTGCGCGACCGCTCGCTGTAGATCGTCTTGGGCATCACGCGCGCGGGCGCGACGCCCATCAGCTGCCTGCAGGTGCGCGTGAAGTGCGCGGAGTCGGCGAAGCCCGCGCGGTGGGCAGCCTCCGTCAGCGTGCTGCCCTCGCGCACGACGTACCCGATGGCGCGGCGAAGCTTGAACCAGGTGCGCCAGCTGCGCGGTGGGGCGCCGAGCACGTCGGTCATCAGGTGCGTCAGGCGACTGTCGGACAACTTCGCCCGGCGCGCGGCCTCGTGAACGTCGAGATCGCACGTCTCGAGCGCGCCGAGTGCACGCAGCAGGCGCGCATCGACTCGCCGGCGCGTCACGGCGAGCGCATCGCCGAGCAACTCACGCACGTCGTCGTGGCCCGGCACGAACCCGCGCCACTTGATCGCGAGCCGCTGGGCGTCCTCGAACCGATACCAGCGCGCGTCGAGGTAGGCCACGCCGCCGCTGAGGCTCGCCAGCTCGAGCACGCGGTGTGGCTCGTTGGCCGGCAGCGCGAGCGAGCCGCCCTGGAGCACACGCGTCTGCAGCGCGACGACACTCGGGCCGAGCAGCACGCCGTGCACGGGTGGTCGTCGCGTCGAGAAGCGTACTCCGCGCGTGGGCGCCACCGTGATCGAAGCAAACGGGCTTGCGGCCAGCACCGGGTCCATGCGCGCGATCATTCACGTCGCAGCAGCTGCGTTCAAGTCGCTCGCTCCGCAAGGACCTACGCCATGGGCATGACCTTGCAGCCGCAGCGTGGGTTCAAGCTGACACTGACCGTGGTGGGCGTGGTCTACACGCTGATGGCGTGCTCGATGCTGGTGCGCGGCCCCACGGTGCTGCACGAGTTCGGGGTCTCGCCTCGGCTCACCGAGGAGGCGGTGCTGCGAGACTTCTTCTCGTTCTTCTACCAGTTGATGGCCGCGGTCGGCGTGCTGGTGGTGCTGATGGGACACACGGTACGCGAGCGAGCAGCGCAACGGCTGGTCGCGGCCGCGCTCGGCGCCGCCAACCTGCTGGCCGCGTGGCGCGATCTCACCACGTCCGACAGCGACTTCGGCAGCCGCCTCTACCACGGTCCCAAGACCATGGTGTTCGTCTACATCAGCCTGACGTACGCGCTGATCTTCGCGATTTTGGCCATCAGCGCTGGTCGCGCTCCACGAACGTGAGGCGGTACGTAGAACTCGCGCGTCTTGCGCTCGTCGAAGCTGCGCAGCATCGGCACCGTCCGCACGTGTTCGAGGGTGCTCATGCCTCGCGGGTAGCCGCCGTGCCTGCTCGTTCGAGTGGCTTTGAACGAATGCACGCACGCGGGATTTGTGGGAGCATATGCCCCGGTGACGAAGGCGGAAGCGGACGAACGGCGCGTGATCGAGTGGCTCACCACGGCGGAGAAGGGCCGCCAGTGGCAGATCGAGGCCGCGCGCAAGACCATGCGCCAGGGCCCCGCGGATCAGGGCCCGGTGTACCTGCTCAACTACTACGCCGTGCGCTACGGCTACGACCTGGTGCTCGCCTCCTGAGCGCTCCCGACTTGCTCGACGCGCTCACGAAGTGCGATGTCGTTGCGTAAATTCCAGCTGCGATTGGGGAATTTCAAGCTCAATGCAGGCGCGGTCTTGCACCGCCGCCGCTCATGATCTCTCGTACGGTGCCGCGCTCCGCCGGTCATCGTCACGAGGGTTCGCATGACACTTCGCTATTCACTCTTCGCTTTCAGCTTCGTCGCGCTGGTGACCGGTTGCTCCAGCAGCGACACCGGCGGCAAGAAGGCCGCCTCCACTTGCGACGAGGACGAGGTCGGCCAGGACTGCACCTGCGACGACGACGCCGAGGGCAAGTACGAGTGCAACGACGATGCGCTCGAGTGCATCTGCGAGCCCGCCGTCGAGGAGGACGATGATCCGCCGCCGACCACCAAGCGCGACGCGAGCACGGCCAAGCCCGACGCGAGCAAGCCCACTGCCAAGCCCGACGCCAGCAAGCCCGTGATCGACGCGGGCGCGCCGCCGGAAGAGGAAGAAGACGCAGGCGACGACATGCCGCCCGTCGACGTGCCCACCGACAAGCCCGATCCGAGCAAGCTGCCCAAGGTCAGCGGCACCTGCCCCGACCTGAAGGACGGCACGATCACGATCGCGGGTGCGAAGGTGCAGATCTGGGTCGGCTCCAAGCCGGGCCCTGTCTACCTCTACTTCCACGGCACCGGCACCGCGCCCTCCGAGATCAACCAGGGCATCCCGGGCGCGTCGTCGAGCGTGAAGACCGAAGGCGGCATCGCCGCGTCGTGGGACACCTCAAACAACAAGGGCACCAATACCGGCACCATCTGGTACACGGGCGACATGGAGGCCGCCGATCAGATCATCGCGTGCGGCATCGAGAAGGGCATCGTCGACACCGCACGCATCCACGTGTCCGGCTACAGCGCGGGTGGTCTGGAGACCGGCGCGTTCGTGGCGGAGCGCGCGCACTACGTCGCGAGCGTGATCGTGTACTCGGGCGGCAAGCCGTTCGGCGTGCGCACCCCGGTCGGCTCGGGCGGCAACGCGCCGGCCATGGTCGGTGCCCATGGCGCCCCTGGCTCGGACAGCCTCGGCATCGACTTCGGCAGCGCCACACCCGCGCTCGGCGCCGAGATCGTCAAGGCCGGCGGCTTCGCGATCGACTGCAACGACGGCGGTGGCCACATCGCACTCAGTCGCCTCGGCCTCGGCGGCAAGGCGCGCGACTTCTTCAAGGCGCACTCGTGGAAGGCCAAGCCGTGGACGGCCGTTCCGTCTGGCTGGCCGAGCAACTGCAAGACGCAGTAAGGAGACCTTACTGTCGTGCTGCCTCGAGGGGCGCGAACATCTTCTCGACCGAGCGCAGTGAGCCGAGCACCTCCGTGCGCAGCTCCTTCAGCGCCGCCTCGGCGCCCGCCATGGCCGCGGTGCCGATGTCCTTGGCGGAGAGCTCCACCCGCTTGCCCTCGCGGATGCTCTCGTGCACGCGCGCGGCGATCGGCATCGTACCGCGCACGAAGCCGCCCAGGACGACGCGCTCGATGAGCTCGATCGGTGGGCAGGTGAGGCAACCGGGAGGCTCGGGCCTCTCGAACCGCTCACGCAGCCCATGACACAACTCGGGTGCGATCTCGCAGATCGAGTCGAGCGCGAGCATGCGTACCGTGCAGGCGCCGTGGAGTCGCACGAGCGAGTCGCGCAGGCCGTTGCCGAGCTCGAGCACGGACGCCTTGGGATGGAACTCCTCGATGCCCGGGTAGCGGAAGTGGCTGTCGAGCAACTCCCACCAGCAGCGTGCACGGTACGCGCCCGGCGGCGCGATCCACTTGGCCACGTTGACGAAGTAGCGGCTGATCTTGTCCCAGTTCACGCCGCCTGCGGCCTCGATGCCTGCAAGGTTCAGGTTGAACCAGTGATGCCAGGTTGAGTCGACGACGACGCGTCCGACGTTTTCCTTCCAGCCATCGTACACGCTGACCATCTGGATGGTGCTCGCTGGCACATCGCCCTTGTGATGTTGGAAAGGCGGGTCGGGAACGACGAAGCCCTGTGCGATCACCTGGGGCAGTTCGCTGCCCGGGAAGTCCGCACGACGCCTCGCGTGGCCGCTGATCTCCGCGGTGGTGAAGCAGGTACCCTCGTGCGGATGATCGGGCATGACATCGATCGGTCCGTGCAACGGATGGCAGAGAATCTCGTGCGGTCGCCGCACTTCCGTCCAGCCACTGCGATAGCGCGACACGGGGATCCAGCGGAGAGGCTGTGGGATGGCGTCCTCTTCGGCATCGCGCGCGATCTGCGCCGTTCCGGCGTACTCCGCGGGGGTCTCGGGCTGGTTGGTGTCGAGCCGCGTCGGGCCCTCGACCGTGGGCACGCCATCCGCGGCGGTCCAGCGACGCATGCTGCGTACGCGCGGAATACCGGAGGCCAGGTTGGCTCCGAGGTTCTCGTGATCTCCCGTCGCGAAGATGCCGTTTCCAGCGTCCATCCAGGACAGGATGGCCGTCCGCTCGGCTTCGCCGATTGGAGTCACGGGGATGCCCAGCTCGCCCGGATTGATTCCAAATAGGAAGGCCTCCTGGTAGCGGTCGAGCACGCGCTCGCGTCCGATCTGGCTGTCGAAGCGGAACGACTCGTAACGCAGGTGATCGCCGCCGCCAGGTCCGTGGTCGACGAAGTCCAGCTCCCCTCGCTCGGCCACGTCGACCGAGAAGGTGGTGCAGCCGAGCGTCGTCGAGCGGAGCAACTCGATGAAGCGGCCGACTCCGAAGCCTGCCAGTCGAGCGTGATTTACTCCGCCGTCGACCACCACGAGCACACGGATCGTACGTCGCATCGAGTGAGTCAGATCGAAGTCACGGAGCGTTGTCTTGTCGATCCTGACGACGTCAGGACGCGGGTCTTGCATGGTCATCGACACCCCTCGTGCGCGACATCCGGTGCGCGCTCTGGGATCTACGTCGAGGACCACGCGGGTCTGACCTTACCGGCGCGAATCTTTCTGGCGTCAACCCCCGGGGTTGACGAGTCGAGTCTCGGGAACGGGTCGTCCAGCTTACGTGCGCAGAAGATCCCACGTCGGAGGTAACGGAAGGGAGCGACACGGACGCTGAATTCGAGTCCCTCGCGCTCGCGGGACCTGCCGTCGCGATCACGCAGGCGGACGCCGAGAAGCGTGGCGACCACGTGCAGACCCCGGCAGGCCTGGTGCATGAGTCGTGCATTCACGAGCTGCGCGAGGAGAAGGAGTTCGACGACAAGGCGCGCACGCTTCGCGCCGCAAGCGGAGCGACCCGAACAATCGCGGCCTGCGCATACCCGGTCTTCGCGCGCGCGGGCTTCGATCGAGCCGTCGTCGGAGACGAGCTCCTGTACTACTTCCCGTCGTTCCAGAACGCGGCGGGGGACACCATCGTGCAGCCCGTACTCCAGTACGGAAACAACGGTCGCTTGGGCGGCTACGTCTGGCAGATCGCGCCCTGGTACGTGTGGCCCGGCGGCGCGCGACGCGGACGCGAACATCCGTACCGTGCTCAACGTCTGGAGCGCCGTCCCGTTCCGCAACGCGCAGGGTGGCGTGTTCGAGGCCTATCGTCTGGCGGGCTGCGGCGCGATGCCGAGCGATCGCCACATCGAGTTCAGCGGACACCAGGTGTTCGACGGCGCCCTGCGCCGCGTGGGGCCCTCGTGGGTGACGAGATGGTGGCATCGTCCGTG
>JBEVNG010000070.1:0-8060 GCA_040508235.1 Polyangiales bacterium
CGCGTGCTCGGTCTCGACCCCATGAAGAGTGCGGAGCTGCTGGTCGGACTGCGCGAGTGGGCGACCAGCGAGCCGTTCTCGTACAGTCACAAGTGGAGCGTCGGCGATCTGGTGATCTGGGACAACACCGGCACGCTGCACCGCGCCGAGGCGTACGACGCCAAGAGTGGGCGTCTGCTCGTTCGCACCAAGCTCGAGGGCGACGAGCCGTTCGCGTGATAGAACAGGCGCAACTCCTGCGCCGAGAGGTATTCGTTGGATTCCCTAGTTTGTCTCCAGCCCCCTTGTGTCGCGGGCGCGCTGACCTCGCTCGACATCGTGCGGCTCGCCGTGGCGGCGCTGCTCGCGATCCTGTTTCTGCAGTCGGGCATCGACAAGATCGTCGATCGCAAGGGCAACGTGGAGTGGCTGACCGGTCACTTCTCCAAGTCGCCGCTCGCGGGCCAGGTGGTGCCGATGCTCTCGGTGATCACGCTGATCGAGGTCTCCGCCGGTGCGCTCTCCGCGATCGGCGTGCCGGTGCTGCTGTTCACCTCGAATCGCCTGCCGGCGTTCCTCGGCGCGCTCCTGGCGGTGCTGGCGCTGCTGATGTTGTTCTTCGGCCAGCGCGTGGCAAAGGACTACGCAGGCGCGGCGGCGCTGGTGCCCTACTTCAGCCTGTCGTGCGCCGGGCTCGCGTTACTGGGCATCTGAGGCAAGCGGATGGCCGATTGCAGTGATTGAGCCAGCCTCGAACTGAAGTACGGGAGAACACCATGGCAGACACATTCACCGCGGTCGTCATCGAAGACGACGCTGGCAAAGCACGCACCACCTTCAAGCAGCTGACCGTGGCCGACCTGCCGGACCTGGATGTCCTGGTCGAGGTCGACTACTCGACGCTCAACTACAAGGACGGCCTCGCCCTCAGCGGCAACAAGAACAAGGTCGTACGCAAGCTGCCGCTGGTGGCGGGCGTCGATCTGGCCGGCACCGTCGTCGAGTCGCGCTCGTCGGCCTGGAAGAAGGGCGACAAGGTCATCGTCAATGGCTTTGGTCTCTCGGAGTCGCAGTGGGGCGGCTACTCGCGCTTCGCCAAGGTGAAGGCGGAGTGGCTGGTGCGCCTGCCCGACGCGTTCAGCACCGAGCAGGCGATGGCGATCGGCACCGCGGGCTACACGTCCGCGCTGTGCGTCGATGCGCTGCTCGCGTACGGCATCACCAAGGGCGAGGTGCTCGTCACCGGCGCGGCTGGCGGAGTCGGTTCGATCGCGGTCGCGCTGCTGACGGCGGCGGGCTTCGATGTCGTCGCCTCCACGGGGCGCCCCGATACGCACGACTTCCTCAAGGGCCTCGGCGCCAAGTCGTTCATTGACCGCGCCTCGCTGCAAGAGAAGGGCGGCCCGCTGCAGAAGGAGCGCTGGGCGGGCGCGGTCGACGTCGTCGGCGGCCTGACGCTCGCGAACGTGCTCGCGCAGACCAAGTACGGCGGCGCCGTCGCCGCGTGCGGCCTCACCGGTGGCCTCGATCTGCCGGCGACCGTGCTTCCGCACATCCTGCGCGGCGTCGCGCTGCTGGGCGTCGACTCGGTGATGGCGCCCATCGCCAAGCGCGAGAAGGCCTGGCAGCGCCTCGCGCGCGACCTCCCGGCCAAGACGCTGGCGAACGTGGTGCGCGTGGAGCCGATGTCCAACCTGCCGGCGCTCGCCAAGCAGATCCTCGACGGCCAGGTGCGCGGCCGCGTCGTCATCGACGTGCAGAAGTAGTCAGCTTCGCGCGCGGAACTGCCGTGGCGTCTGCCCGGTGGCGCGTCGGAACGCGACGATGAAGCTCGAAGGCGACGCGAAGCCCACTGCGTACGCGGCCTCCTTCACGCTCTTTCCGCTGGCGAGCAGGTGCTTGGCTTGCTCCAGCCGGCGCAGCGCCACGTGCTCGCCGATGGAGCGCTGAAAGCTGGTGCGGAAGCCGCGCGTCAGCTGGCGCACCGAGAGGCTGCACAGCTTGGCCAGCTCCTCCAGCGAGGGCGGCTCGCCCAGCTCGCGCAGGCGCTCCTCGATGCGGCGGATGCGCCAGGGCGCGAGACCTCCGCTGGCGGGAGAGTCTTCGATCGCGCTCCAGTAGCGACCGAGCTCGATGGCGGCCTGCGCGACCATCAGCTCGACCATCATCGCGCTGGCGAAGCCCGGGTGGCGCAGCTCCTCGGCGATACGCATGAACAGACCGCGCAGGTTGGTGTCGTCGATGTCGAGGCTCGCCTTGAGGCGTGGGTCGGTCCACTCCAGCTCGTGCTCGAACCACGCGCGCGTGGGCTCAGGCCGCAGGTGGCAGAGCAGCGAGGTGTGCTGCGAGCCGGCGTCGCTGCGCGCGTGCATGGTCTGGCCCGGTGGCAACGCGAACAACGTGCCCAGGCGCTCGAAGCGGTGCGGCGCCCAGTGGTCGCGATAGCAAGCGCGCGCGTTGCGTGAGCGCGGCGTGAGGCTCAGGTCGAGCCAGAACGCCTCGGGGGCACAGAGCAGGTTGTCCGCGGGCCGCGCGACATGGAAGCGCGCGATCTGCACGGTGGCGAACGGGATCTGGACCTCCGCCTCGACCGCCATCGCATGCGCTTCGTTCGTCATCAGCGCTGACGATAGACACACGTTCGAGCCTAAGAAAAGCGCGAGTTGCGGCTGCTGGGCCCGGTTTTGGCCGGTTCGCGATACGGATGGAAGTGGCTCCTCGAGCCGGCTCCGGAGCAGGCTCGGGCATGTTCAACTTGCGTGGAAAGGTGGTGCTCGCGACCGGCGCCAACAGCGGCATCGGGCTCGGCTTCTTGCAGGGCTGCGCCAAGCACGGCGCCGACGTGGTGGTGTGGGGCCGGCGAGCCGACAAGAACGAGCAGGCCGTGGGCGCGTTGCGGGAGCTCGGCGCCCCGCGTGCGCATGCGGAGGCGGTCGACGTCGCCGACGAGGCGGCGGTGGTGGCGGCGTTCGCGTCGACGCTGCGGGTGATGGGCCGGGTCGATTGCGTGTTCGCGAACGCCGGCATCCATCATCGCGCGGATTCGTTCGCGGACCTGAGCAGCGAGTCTTACCACTCGCTGCTCGGCGTGAATTTGCATGGCGCGTTCTACACGCTGCGCGAGGCGGCGCGTCACATGCGCGAGCGCGCGCAAGCCGGCGATCCGGGCGGCTCGATCGTGGCGTGCGGCAGCCTGTCGATCTTCCACGGACTGCAGGGCATGGAGCACTACGCCGCCGCCAAGGGAGCGCTGGCCGCGATGATCAAGGGTCTGGCGGTGGAGCTGGGTCGCTACGGCGTGCGCGCCAACATGCTCGCGCCGGGCTTCATCATGAGCGGCATGGTGGACGACGTGGCGCGGGAGCGGCTGCGTGAGCGCTTCGCCGCCATCACACCGCTGGGGCGCCCCGGCGAGCTCGCGGACATCGAGGGACCCGCCGTGTACCTGGCGTCGGATGCGTCGCGATTCCACACCGGCGACCTCTTGATCGTCGACGGTGGGCGCTCGGTGAAGGCGCTCTAAGCCGCGACGGGATGCGCGCGGAGGTAGTCGGAGAAGTAAGGTGTCAGGTCTTCCTCGGTGAAGCCCCACTGCGCGAGCGAGTACTGGTGGCGACCGAAGCGACCCTGCGGGTTCTCGCGCAGCCAGGAGCGCATGCCGGCCTCTGCCTCCGGGGTCCAGGCGTCGCCGAGCCAGCCATAGATGCGCTCGAGTTGCGCGAGCGGGTCCTTCAGCAGCTCGTCGTAGTAGAGGTGGAACACGTCCTCTGGGCGCTCCTGGCTGAACGCGAGCGGCCGCGTCAGGTGCATCGCGAGCTGACGCGGAAAGTACTCGCGCATGTACGCCAGGTCGACGTCCTTGTTGAACAGCGGACGCGACTGCGCACGCATGCTCATCGACGACGCCAGCGAAGCGTAGGGATCGCGGTGCGTCCAGATCACCTTCGCATCCGGGAAGACCTCGAACAGCGTGCGGATGAACAGCGAGTCCGAGGGCATCTTCAGCACCCAGCGGCCAGGGTTGGTGGACTGCAGGATCTGCAGCGCACGCCTGCGATGTTCGAATGCGGACGTCATGTCGCACGACATCAGCCACTCGTGATAGCGAGGCGTGCTCGACAACACAGCCAACATCAGCGACTTGAAGTCCTGTGCAAGCAGGTGCACGCACTCGGTGGGGCCATCGCCGGCTTCGAAGTGCGTGGCGAAGCCCCCGGCGTTCGACTCCAGGATCTGACGGTCGCGCGCCAGCTCGGCCAGACAGCGCGGGTCGCTGCGCAGGGCACCCGGGGCGGCGGGAGGCGTCAGCTCGTACGCCTCCCACTTCAACAGCGAGCGCGTCGCGGGGTCGGCGTCCATCAAATAGCTGACCATCGTGGTGCCGGTGCGCGGCATGCCCAGGATGAACACCGGACGCACCACCCGCGCACTCAGCGGCGCGGAGTGCTGGCGCAGGTACGCGTCGACGTGCATGCGCGCCGCCAGTGCCTTGATGTAGCGCTCCTGCAAGATGGCGTGCCCGCGCTCGCTGAGCAGATCGGCTTCGGCGTGATCGCGCAGCAGCAGCGACAGTCCCTCGCGCCAGGAGTCGCTGTCGGGGTCGGGTAGCTTGGTGCGCTCGCGCGCGCTCGCGAGGATGTCGTCGATATTCATGGCGCTCCGTGGTCGAACTGGAGCAGCACCTTGACGGCGCTGCTGGCATCGTTGGCGGTCTCGAACGCGTCCTCAAAGCTCGCGAAGGGAAACCGGTGCGTGATCATGCGGGCGGAGTCGACCCCGCTCCGCGCGAGCCGCTCCATCACCTGAGGAAACTCGGTCGGGTAGCCCGACGAGCCGATCAGGCTGATCTCCTTGCTCATCAGCTTGGTGCCATCGAGCGTGACCGGCTGACGCTGCAGGGCGAGCGTGATGATGCGGCTGCCCTTGTTGGCGAAGGTCGCGATCTCCGCGAGCAGTCCCGGCGCGCCGCTGGCCTCGATGTAGACGTCGGTGCGCGCGTAGCTGGCGCCAAACAGCACGGCCGTTCCGCGCAGGGCGGCGAGCGTCGCGGCAGGAGGATCGACGCGTGGGTCGAAGGCGGCGCGCGCACCGAGCTCCAGCGCGCGCTCACGGCGCAGCGGCGAGAGGTCGAACGCGACGATGTCCTCGATGCCGCGCCAGCGCAGCGCCATGATCGCGCCCAGGCCGATCGGCCCCACGCCGAACAGCGTCACGCTCTCGCCGGGCTTCGGATCCGCGCGGTTGACGGCGTGCGCACCCACGGAGATCGGCTCCACCAGGGCAGCGAGCTCCAGGCTCACCCCCTCCGGCACACGGCAGAGCGACTGCGCGTGCGTGTCGACGTCGCGCAGCACCACGTACTCGCTGAAGCCGCCGCACTCGCCGCCGCGGCCGACGTCGGCCGGGCTGTTGTACGAGTTGTACGCGACGCGCTCGCCGAGTCGGAAGGTCCGCACCCTCGAGCCGGTCTCGATGATCTCGCCCGCGAACTCGTGCCCGAGCGGCATCGGTCGTGCAAAGCGCGGGCCCATGCCGCGGAAGTGCAGGTCGGTGCCGCAGATGCCCGCCGACGCGACCTTGATCAGCACGTCTCCGGGCGCCACCTGCGGTCGTTCCGCCTCGTCGACGCGCAGGTCCCCGGGGCCGTGGAGTACCGCTACCTTCATGCAGTAAGGTCTATGGAGCCGTCCGCACACGCTCAACCGGGCACGACGTCGCGCGCAGGTCATGGTGTTCGCGTCGGGCCACGCTGGTCTTGACGCTCCCCGCTTCTGGCAGGATCGTGGCTCCATGTCGAGCTCGCGCGTGGCGTCGCTGATCAAGTCGGGACAGGGCCAGAGCGCCGCCATCGAGCGCGCGCCAGGCATCCACGAGAGTCGCGGGGTGGGCAACAGCTACCTGCTGACCACGCGCGATGGCGACGTGCTGGTGAACGCCGGCACGCTCGCGGATGCTCGGCGTGGAAAGGAGCTGTTTTCCAAGGTCTCCAGCGCACCCGTTCGCGTCATCGTGCTCACGCAGAGCCACGCCAACCAGTACGGCGGGCTGGAGGTCTACAAGACCGCGGACAACGTCGTGATCGCGCAGCGCACCTACGTCGAGGACAGGCGCTACAGCGAGGCGCTCAGCGCGCACTACCGGCGCGGCTCGCGACGCATCTTCGGCGGCATCACCGGGCCGACCAGCGAGATCGTGCCGACGCGAGAGGTGATGCCGGACCTGTTGTTCGATTCCGTTCACACCTTCGAGCTGGGCGGTCGCCGCTTCGAGCTGCACTCGGTGCCGGGTGGCGAGACACGCTCGGCGCTGCTCGTGTGGCTGCCGGACGAGCGCATCGCGCTGGTGGGCAACCTGTTCGGCCCGCTGTTCGGCAACCAGCCCAACCTGAACACCATCCGTGGCGACAAGCCGCGCAGTGCGCTGGAGTTCGTGGCGTCGGTCGAGAAGCTACGCGCGCTCGGGCCGGCGATGGTGCTGACCGGACACGAGGTGATCACCGACGAGGTCGATCGCTCGATCGCGCGCATCGCCGACTCCGTGCGCTGGCTCCACGACCGCACCGTCGAGGGCATGAACGCGGGCGTGCCGCTGCGCGAGCTGATGCAGCTCCGTGTGCCCGAGGCCCTCGCGCTGACGGAGGAGTACGGCAAGGTGGCGTGGAACGTGCGCGCGATCTGGCACGAGTACACGGGCTGGTTCGATCCCGATCGCGGCACCACCGAGCTGTTCGGCGCGACGCCCGCGAGCGTGACGCCCGCGCTGCTGGAGCTGATCGGCGTGGAGAAGCTCCTCGAGCGTGCGCGGCGCTTCGTGGCGGACGAGCAGCCGCTGCACGCACTGCAGCTGCTCGACCTGGCGCCGCCCGACGATGCCGTCGCACGCGAGGTCAGGCGCGCCGCCCTCGAGCTTCTGCTCGCGCGCACCGACAACCTGTTCGAACGCCGCTGGATCCTGTCCGAGCTGGGTTAGTGCTTGGTGGCGAACCGCGGCTTCTTGAGCGTCGCGAGCGCGAGGCTGCTCAGGCCCATGAACAGCGCGGTCACGATCAGGAAAGGCTTGTAGCTGCCGAAGCGATCGAACACGCCGCCGGCGACCAGTGGACCAAACGCCGCGCCGAGGGCGAGTGCGCCGACCATGCCGCCCGAGAACACGCCGTAGTGCTTGAGCCCGAAGTGCTGCGCGATCAGGAAGGCGATCACGTCTACCTCGGCGCCCACGGTGAGCCCGAAGATGCCGGCGGCGACGGACTGGCTGAGCGCGTTTTCGCCGTGGGTGTAGAGCAGACCGCAGGCGATGATCGGCAGCAAGAACACGAACGCGCCGACGATGCTGCCCGCGAAGTGATCGAGCAACAGACCGGTGCTGACACGACCGATGATCGACAAGATGCCGATCAATCCGGCGACGCCCGCTGCTGCCAGTGGGTCGGCGCCGGCGTCCCGCAGGATCGGCACGAAGTGCACGATGATGCCGATGGCGGTGAAGGTGAACAGACCACTTGCCGCCAGCAGTTGGTAGAAGGCCGCGGTGCGGAAGCCCTCGCGCGGGGTCATGCCGTCGAGCACGGCCGGGGTCGCCACCTTGCGCTTGCCGGCGTCACGCGCGCCGCGGAAGAACAGGAACAGCACCGGGAACACCACCAGCGCCCAGATGCCGCCGAAGCCCATGAACGCGTGCCGCCAGCCGTAGGCGCCGATCAGCGAGGTGGCCAGCAGCGGGAACACGCTGGCGGCGATCGACGAGCCCGAGAGCGTGATCGCGAATGCGAGCCCGCGCGAGCGCTGAAACCGGCTCGCCACCGCGCTCGTCCAGACCGTGGTCTGCTGCCACAGGTTCGCGAACGCGATCAGGCACCAGAGGAACACCCAGTTCGCCGTGCTGCCGGTGGCCGTGCCGAGCAGCGCGATCGCGCCGCACATCAGCAGGATGCCCACCAGCGCGATGCGGCGCGGACCCACGCGGTCGACGGTCACGCCGATCGGCACGCTGAACAGCGCGGCGATCACGCCCGCGATGGTGATGCCCATCGCGATCTGCGCGCGCGACCAGCCGAACTCCTTCTGCAGCGGCTCGATGAACGC
>JBEVNG010000095.1:0-23692 GCA_040508235.1 Polyangiales bacterium
GGCAGTCGCACCTGCACAGCGTCCGTGTGCAGCGCGACGCCGAGTCCGGCGCTCGATTACTGCACGCCTGGTGGCGCCTACACGTGCTGTGGCGGATCGCAGTCCTGCTTCATTAGTCACCTACGCAACGGACCATCGTCGTGCTTCTCCGGCTCGGGCTACATCAATCAGGTTTGCAACACGAATGCAGACTGCACGGGCGGCAGGATTTGCGCCGGCGGCGGCGCTGGCAACCCGTGCTCAACCTACTGCGCCTTCCCATGCCCGCCGTGAGCCGTTCTTCTCACAGGCCCTTCACTGATGCCTAGGTGAGAGCCCCCGCTGCTGCGTCGGACACGAGCCGACCGCGTACCGCTCACCCCTCCACCACGTCGAAGCTGCGCCTCGTGCGCGACTCGGCGAGGAGGGGTTCTACTGTGATGCGCCACTTCTCGTAGTGCGCGGTCTGCTTGTGGGCCGCGGGCGCGTCGGGCGTGCGGTAGACCTCGACGAGCACGAAGCGCGTGGGGTCGTCGCGGTCTTGCGCTAGCTCGAACGACGCGATGCCGGGCTCACGGCGGCTGGCGGCGGCGTTCTCGAGGGTGGCTTGTTTGAACAGGTCCACGTGCTCGGGCTGCACGCGGAGCTGGACGTGGATGGCGAGGTGGCTCATTCGCGGAGCTTAGCGCGGCCAGGTGAAGCCCTTGTTCCGCTGGTAGTCGTCGCGGCGGCGGGAGAGCGCGGTCTGGACCTGCTCGGGGGCCTCGGCGCCGACGAGCAGGCGCAGGGGGCCGCTCTCCGCCGTGACGTGCGCGTACAGGCTCTGCGCGGCCTCGGACGGCTGGGCGGCGGGGTCGTTCTGCTTTTCCTTCATGTCCCAGGGCAGCTTGGGCGTGCCAAAGGTCTGCTCGCGGAGCGTGTCGTAGGCTGGGTCGTTGTCGGCGAACTGCATGCTGTTCCAGGCCCAGTCGGTGGCGAAGGAGCTGAGCTCGGCGATGGTGACGCGCACGCCAAAGCCGGCGACCTCGGCGGCGAGTGCCTCGCTGAAGCCTTCGAGGGCCCACTTGCTGGCGTTGTAGAGGCCGAACATCGGCATGGTGCCGACCGCACCCACCGTGGAGATCTGCACGATGTGACCGCGCCCCCGCGCGCGCAGGTGCGGCAACACCGCCTGCGTGACCCAGAGCGCGCCGAAGAAGTTGGTATCCAGCTGCTCGCGCGCGGCGGCCTCGTCTGCTTCCTCGATCGCTGCCACCAGGCCGTAGCCTGCGTTGTTGACCACCACATCGAGCTGACCGAAGCACGCGATCGCCTGCTCGACGACAACACGTGCCGCCTGCGCATCACGCACGTCGAGCGGCAGCACGCGACACTTGTGCGGATGGGCGGCTGCCAGGTCCTTCAGCGCCTCGGGCCGCCGCGCCGTCGCGACCACGTTCTCGCCCGCGCTCAGTGCACGCTCCACCAGCGCACGCCCGATGCCACGGCTCGCGCCCGTGATGAACCAGGTCCTCGTATCCGATTTGGTGCTCGCTGTCTCGCTCATGCTCCAGGGAGCATAGCGCTCGACCTCACGCGCAGCGGAGAGTGCTCACTGCCCAAGGCAGGAGCTGGAGCCGTGGGCGATGGTGCCCCAGATGTCTGGCGACGCGAGCGCGCCCTTGGGGTAGGCGAGCGAGAACAGGTAACACATCTCCAGGTTGGTCGGCTGACCGAACACGGAGGGCAGTGCGTAGGTGCAGTCGACCGTCAGCGAGTCGCCTGGGTTCATCACCAGATCGACGGGGTACGACTTCTGGTAGTTGAAGTCGAAGTCGTCGTTGTGCACGACCTCGGGCAGCGCGCCGAAGCGGTTGATGGTGCCCTTCATGTGCACGCCTTGCAGATGCATGTGCGGCATGAAGCTGACGATGTGGATGGGCTCCACGTTGAGCGGACGGCAGGTGCCCTGCCAGTTGGTCAGCGGAATGCCGACGTTGTCGTAGCCGAGCCAGGAGTAGGCCGCGATGTTCTTCGGCTTCTCCTTGGCCACGCAGACCTCGACACCCGACTGATCGGTCGCCTCGAGGTCGTCGCTGTTGTAGTGGAACTCGACGGTGTACGTCGTCGACGCGGGCAGCTCCAGCGCCACGCCGCCCTCGTCCTTGGCGACCTCGCGCAGATCCATCGGCGTACCACCGGGTGCCCACACCGCGAGCAGCTGCCCGGTCGGGTGCGCGCCGATCTGAGGGATCGCGCCGGTCGGGATGCCGGGCACGTTGTCCTGGAACAACAGCCAGTGGTGCAGCGCCTTCTTGTTGTCGATCACCGAGCGCACCACCATGCCGTAGACGGTCTCCTTCCACGGCGCGGCAAAGACGTATGCGTAGTAGACGTCGAGCGCGAGGCCGACGGCGAGGGGAGTCTTGCCATCGCCGTTATGCGCGAGGAAGCGGTAGCAGGTGAGGTTCGGATCGTTGGCGTCGACATACGGGCCGCCGCTGGGATCCATCGGCTTCACCTTGTCGCAGGTCTCCGCGCTGCCAGGCGCGCCCTTGTCGAGCCACGCATTCAAGGTCGTGAGCTCGTCCGCGGTCAGCGGGTCGTTGCTGACGGGAGGCATACGGCCGCGCGGATCGGCGGCGTTGATCTTCGCCTTGGCGGTCTGGTACATCGCGCCCTTGTCGGCCGTGATCGCCTGGAAGTCGGTCGCGGTGGTGAGCGCCATCGGTGCGCTCGGGTCCTCGCCGTGGCACACGCCGCACTTGGCGCTGACGATGCGGTCGATGTCGCACGGCAGCTTGTGCAGCGCGGCCGTGGTGCCGCCTCCATCGCGCGCTCCGGCGTCGCCGTTCCCCGGCGTGACGCGGCCCCCGTCGAGTGAGCGACCGGCATCGAGGGCGCCCTGGCTGCCGCCGTCGGCCGTGGGCTTCGTCGAGTCCCCGCCGGGCTCGCCGTCGGAGCAGCCGATCAACGTGCACAGCGCCATCGGTCCGTACGCCAGCCGTAGCCTCGACATGAATGCCCTCTTTGCCGGCGAAAATACTCGTGGCGTCAGAGAACTGCATTGACCGTTCGCCCGGCCCGACATTGACCCGCAAGGCCAGCCACGTAGCTAGAGCGGTCGCGGTGAGCATCGCATCGGACATAGAGCGGATGCGCACGGAGCCTCAACCAAACGGTTGAATGTGTCCGCCGTGCGAGCCACGATTCAACCAAATGGTTGAATCTCGACAGGCGCAGCTCGACCTGATCTTTCACGCGCTGAGTGATCCCACCCGACGCGCGATCGTGCAGAGCCTGACGCGCCGCGAGCGCTCGGTCTCGGAGCTCGCGGAGCCGTTCGGGATCTCCCTGGCCGCGGTGTCCAAGCACGTGAAGGTGCTGGAGCGAGCGCGCCTCGTGCAGCGCGAGCGTCGCGGCAGCTTCTCGTATCTGCGGCTGCGCAGTGACTCATTGCTGACCGCACAGCAGTGGATCGACAAGCACCGCACGCTCTGGGACGAGCGACTCGACAACCTCAAGAACCTCTTGGAGAAGGAATGAGTGTCATGACCACGCCGATATCCCTGACTGTTACCAAGTTCATCCGCGCCGACCGCACGCGCGTCTTCGCCGCCTGGGTCACGCCGGAGATCATGAATCAGTGGTTCTGCCCGCAGGGGCTCACGCTCGCCGACAGCAGCGCGGACCCGCGCGTGGGCGGCGACTTTCACGCCGTGATGAAGGGGGATGGCCAGACGCACACCGTGCGCGGTCGCTATCGCGAGATCGTGCCCGGCCAGAGGCTGGTGTTCACGCATCGCTGGGAAGAGCCGGACGCCGTCGAGACGCTGGTGACGGTCGAGTTCGCGGCCAAGGACGACGGCACCCTGGTCACGCTCACGCACACCAACTTCCGCAACGAAGCCTCGCGTGATGGGCACGTCAAAGGCTGGGAGAGCACGCTCGACAGCCTGGAAGGCTACTTCGATAAGGCGAGAGCGTGATGCGACGCCTGATCCTGCAGGTGCAGATCTCGCTCGATGGCTACGTCGCCGACGCCCAGGGCACGACCGAGCCGATGTCGTGGAACTGGGGTCCCGACTGGGTCTGGGACACCGCGCTGCAGACCTATCACACCGAGCTGATCGAGTCGTCCGACTTGATGTTGCTGAGTCGCAGGATGGGCTCGGAGGGTTTCCTCGACTTCTGGGCGGACGTCGCCAAGAAGGAAGCGGACCCGCGAGCGCGCTTCGCACGACACATCACGCGCGCACCCAAGCTCGTGTTCAGCAAACGTCTGCAGACAGTCAAGGGCGAGAACATCAGCCTGACGCACGAGGACATCGAGCCCGCGATCACGCGGCTGAAGAACGCACCCGGCAAGAACCTGCTCGCGTGGGGTGGTGCGTCGTTCGTGGCGTCGCTGATCGCCGCCGACCTGGTCGACGAGTACCACTTGCTCAGCAACCCGGTCGCCATCGGCGCTGGGCTCCGCATCTTCGACAAGCTCGACGGCCCGCGCAGCTTGCGCCTGCTCGACGTCACGCCCTCGTCGTGCGGCGTGGTGCTCTCGCGCTTCGCGCGGCGCTGAGCTCGCGAAAGTCGTGATCATGAGAGGCGTTGCCGCGCATGTGGCCTGGCTAGAGCGGGTCAACCCGCGCGCACGAGCTCGATGAAGGCGCGCAGGACCGCGGGCTGGTGGCGGCGGCTTGGGTAGTAGAGGAAGAAGCCGGGGTAGCTGGGGCACCAGTCGCTCAGTACGCGTACGAGCTGTCCGCTGGCGACGTGAGCGCGCACGGTCTGCTCGAACGCGTACACGAGGCCCACGCCGGTGAGCGCGGCGTCGAGCATCAGGTCCATGTCGGTGAGCACGAGCGGACCATCGACCTCGACCGTGAGCTCGGCGCCGTCGCGCTCGAACTCCCACTGGTAGAGGTTGCCGCTCGCGAAGCGATGACGGATGCACGGCAGACCGCGCAGATCGTGCGGCACCTTGGGCGTCGGGTGCTTCGCGAAGAACGCGGGCGAGCCCACGACCGCGAACGCGTGCGCGGGACCGATCGGCGTGGCGACCATGTCCGCGGCCAGCGTCTCGCCCAGCCGCACGCCCGCATCGAAGCCGGCGGACACCACGTCGACCAGCGCCTCGTCGCTGACCAGCTCGACCCGCACGTCGGGGTGCTTGGCGAGGAAGCGTGCGACCAGCGGCAGCAACAGCATGCGCACGGCGCCGTGCCCCGCGTTGATGCGCAGCGTGCCGGCGGGGCGATCGCGGAATGCATTCAGCTCCTCCAGGGCGTCGTCGATGTCGCGGAACGCGGGGCTCACGCGGGCGAGCAAACGCTGGCCGGCCTCGGTGAGGGCCACGCTGCGTGTGGTGCGGTTGAGCAAGCGAACGCCGAGCCGCGTCTCGAGCACGCGCAGCGAGTGGCTGAGCGCGGACGGAGTCACGGCCAGCTCCGCCGCCGCGCGCCGGAAGCTGCCGTGCTTGGCGATCGCCAGAAAGGGCGCCAGCGCGCCGGGTTCGACTCGTTCCATTGCTGAGCTCACCTCATCAGATTGACGAGAACGTACTCCATTATCTCAGCAACGCCTTGGCGCTAGCTTCTACTCGTGGCCACCAACTGAGCCGGCCACCAACTAGAAAGGCAATACATCATGCGCACTTGGTTCATCACTGGAGCGACCCGCGGTTTCGGAGCCCTGATCGCGAAGGAGGCCCTGCAGCGTGGGGACGCGGTGGTCGCGACCGGGCGCAAGGCGGAGGCGGTGACCGCGGCGCTGGGCACGCACACGAACCTGCTCGCGGTCGCGCTCGACGTCACGCGCGAGGCGGACTCGCACGCCGCGGTGGAGCAAGCGCTCGCTCGCTTCGGGCGTATCGACATCCTGGTCAACAACGCAGGCTACGGCCTGGTGAGCGCGGTCGAGGAAGCGAGCGCGCGCGAGGTCGAGCAGATGTACGCCACCAACGTGTTCGGCCTGCTCGCGGTCACGCGCGCGGTGCTGCCCACGATGCGACGCCAACGTGCGGGCCACGTGATCAACATGTCGTCGGTCGGCGGCTTCTCTTCGGGCGCGGGCTTCTCGCTCTACTGCTCCACCAAGTACGCGGTGGAGGGCATCAGCGAGGGTCTGGCGGCGGAGGTCGAGCCGCTCGGCGTTCACGTCACCAGCGTGCAGCCCGGCTACTTCCGCACCGACTTCCTCGACTCCACCTCGCTGGTGAAGAGCGAGCGGGTGATCGACGACTACGCCGCCAGCGTCGGCGTGCTGCGTGGGCGCGTGGCGGACATCAACCATAACCAGCCCGGCGATCCGGCCAAGCTTGCCAAGGCGATCCTGGTGCTGGCCGACATGAAGGAGCCCCCGCGCCAGCTCGCGCTCGGCAGCGACACAGTGCGCACGCACGAGGAGCACAGCGCCCGCGTCGCCCAGGACCTCGCCAAGCACCGTGCACTCTCCCTGTCGACGGACTTCACGTGATCGATCAGAATCCGGACCTTGCGCGCTGACTTCGAGATCGAGGGAACTCCCGGCCACCTGGTGGACTGGTCTGCTTACGCTTCGATCCCGATCGCGTTCGAGGTCCGCAGCGAGCTGGAGGTCGTCGAGCAGGGGCTGTCCGGCATCGCGCTACGCGAACGCACCGTCGCGATGCCCTGGCGCAAGGACTACGACGCGGTCGATCAGGGGCCACGCGGGTGGTCGGCGCGCTTTCGTGTGCAGCGCTGGACTGTGCTGTTGGCGCGCGAAGGTACCCAGCTCACGGGGGCCGCGTCCGTCATGCACGACTCGCCAGACATTCAGATGCTGGACGGCAGGTCCGATCTCGCGCTGCTCTGGGATCTGAGGGTGGCGCCCGCGTGGCGTGGACGCGGCGTCGGGGCGGCGTTGTTCGAGGCGGCCGCGTCCCATGCGCGCGAGCGCGGCTGCCGGCAGCTCAAAGTCGAGACCCAAAACATCAACCTGCCCGCGTGCCGGTTCTACCAGCGTATGGGCTGTCGACTCGGCGGCGTGCAACGCCACGCATACGCCCTGTTCCCCGACGAGGCGCAGCTGCTCTGGTACCTGGAGCTCTGACGCGACCATGCCGCGGGGTGATCGGTCCCCGCGCGCATGCTCGATCAGGGTGAGCCGGGCTACTACGAGCCAGCCGCTCGCGTATCGACCGAAGCATGAATCGCTTGGTGCTTCCGCTCGCCGCGCTCGCTGCGACATCCGTCTTGGTTCCTGAGCTGGCGCTCGCCTTTCCCGCGGAACGCGCCGTGATAACGGAGCTCGATCCGTGGTGGGGCCCCGTCGAGCTCGCCGGCACCCCGCACACGGTGATCAGTGACGAGGGCGCGAAGTGGATCATGAAGAGCGAGCTGGGGATCAGCGAGCTCAGCACGAAGAACAAGCGTGCGCTCCATGCCATCGGCGTCGCCAACCTGATCGTCGACAAGAACCAGAACTACGGCGAGTTTCATGTCGACGGCGAGACCTTCCGCCAGGCGCACCGACGCATCGATCGGCTCCGTGGGCAGGCGCTCCAGGCGATCGGTGCCGATGACTACCAGACGGCGCGCGCGAAGATCGGCGAGGCGTTGCACACGCTGCAGGACTTCTACTCGCACTCCAACTGGGTCGAGCTCGGCGCGCGCAGCGGCGGCAACTACAACACCAAGGGGCACCCGCGCTTCGGCGCCCCCGGGGCGGTGCTGGAGGAGCTCGGCATCGAGCTCGCCACGCCCGATGAAGCGACCTGCCAGACTTGTCCGATCGCGAGCGACGGCAGCGTCGACTGCAGCGAGACGCTGATCACCTCGCGCTTGACCAGCGGATACTACGCCGGCAAGCAGCCCGAGCTGGACGCGCTTCGCCCTCACGACCGCAAGTGCATCCACGGCGGGCCGCTGGACTCGGCGATGAAGTCCGGTCTGCTGGGCGGCATCAACAAGGACACGCTGCTCGCCCGCCTCTCCCCCCACGGCGAGCTGCACCAGCAAGCCGTGGACGCCGCCAAGGATGCAACCCGCAACTTCTTCGCGACCATTCGCGCGGGCACCGACGAAGCGCACTTCCGGAAGTTGTTCTCGGCCAGCGGCAGCTTCGGCGTGGCGATGGACCTCTCCACCAGCATGAACGACGTACGCGCGTCGGTGGCAAGTCAGATCACGAGTGCGATCGAGGAGCGCTACGCGTCTCAGAACTATCCGGACAAGCTGGTGTTCGCAGGCTTTGCCGATCCGGATGATCTCGGTCCCAAGTACGCGGGATACGACTTCGGTTATTACGCCGACCTGGTGTCGGACACGACCATCCGTGACGGCGGCGACTGCCCGGAAGGCTCGCTCGAGGGAACCTACGAGGTGCTCAAGTCGAGCGACATCGGCGGCACCATCTTCCTGATCACGGACGCCGATCCCCAAAACGCCGACCTCGTGTCGCGCATCAGGGAGATGTCGCGCAACCGCAAGGTCGCCATCCACACCTTGCTGCTGGAGCCCACGGGCGCGAGCCAGTGCCCGGTCGCCGTCGGTGGCTACTACGCGCAGCTCGCGCTCGAATCGGGTGGCGCAGTGCACCGGCTCACGCGGCCGGAGGCCAACACGCTCGCCGGCAGGATGCTCTCGCTCAACCAGCCCGCGCGCCTGCTCACGCGCTCCAATGGCACCACCGTGAACGCGAGCGAGAAGTCCGGCGCCATGGCGATCCCGGTCGTGCTCGACTCCACCTCGACGCAGGTCACCATCCTCGTGACGGGTGTGCGCGCGGCGGAGCTCCTTCGTCCCGATGGCAAGCCCGTCGCGGCGGACGACGCGAGCGTCCGTACGACCGTGCTGAGCAGCGAGGTGCTGTTCACGCTCGAGAACCCGAGCTCCGGCACGTGGACGCTCCAGCCCGCGAGCGAGCCGGCCCAAGTCATCGTCAACAGCAACTCCTCGCTGGAGATCGCGGCGTTGGACTTCCTGGAGCCCGGCGAGCACGAGGACCATCCGAGCTTCTTCCCGATCGACGGCAGCCCGGTGGCGGGCACGTCGTACGTGGTGGCCGTGGACATGAGCCAGCCGATCCAGAGCGGCGAGCTGGAGCTCCGCAGCCCCGACGGGCAAGTGCTGACGAAGGCAGTGCTCAAGGCCCGCCCGGACGGACAGGGCAGCGCGGACGACGGCCGCTACAGCGCGGACATCACGACCCCCACCAGCGTCTTCGTCGCCTATGTGAAGGGAAAGCTCGCGGACGGACAGGCCGCGGAGCGCGCGCTGGAGGGCTCCTTCCAGCCGCAGTACCTCGCGATGCACGCGCCCTCCCAGCAACCGGTCTACCGCGGTGAAGAACGCACGTACGAGTTCAAGCTGGAGAACAAGGGACAGGCGGATGAGTTCTCGGTGACCGTCCGCGATGGCGCGGGCTTCGTCACCTCCGCCACGGAGCAGGCGCTGTCGATCGGGGCGGGCGCGGAGGCACGCGTGCTGGTGAAGGTGTGGATACCGAGCGATACGGCGCTCGGCCGCGAGACCACGCTCGCCGTCGACGTGGCGAGCAAGACCAGGCCCGAGCTGACCACGCGCGGCAGCGTCGGCATCGAGATCACGGAGGACCTGGACCTCGATCGCGATGCCATCCTGAATGACCAGGACAACTGCCCCCGCAGCGCGAACTCGGATCAGCTCGACTACGACAAGGACGGCATCGGCAATGTCTGCGACGACTCTCCAGGAGAGGCGCCCGTCGAGACCGGCTGCCGCACCAGCCCGGCGCGAGAGGGCACGCGGACGACCACGTTCGGGATGTTTGCGCTCGCCACCTTGGTGATGCTCGCGCGGCTGCTAAGGAACCGGCATGGTCGCAAGCGGTAGGCGCATTCTGACCGGCCTCGCCGTGACGAGCCTGCTCGCGTGCAATCGTCCCCCAGCTGGGCAAGAGCAGCCGGATCTGCACTGCGGCAGCACCTTCGCGGACGACGCGCACGTACGGCTCTGCTTGCGGATGGCCAAGAACTACGAATGGACGCGCCAGGGCCACGCCACCGTCGGCTTCCTCGGCTGGTGGTGCACGCGCAAGACGGTCGAAGCCATGGTGTGCGGAGAGCCGCCCGCCGAGCTGGCGGAGGTGGCGGCGGCCCATGCCGTGGCGGAGAGCCGCGACCCGCTCGACGCCGAGCTCGCCGGATGCCTGGGCAACATCAAGCTGGCCATCGAGGCGCGTAGTCTGCCCAAGGACCATCCCACCAGGCAGTGGGCCGTGTTCTGCAAGTAGTGCTAAGGCGCAGGCGTGCTGCCTCGCCTGGTTCGCGCGTCCTTCGCTCTGTGCACCCTGCTCGCCGCTTGCAATCCGGGGGTCTTCGACGACCTGACGGGGCCGGCCGAGAGCGGGGATGCGGGCGATGCCTCCGCCGTGGATGCCGGCACTCTCGACGCGGCGCGCGATGCGGGTGTGGATGCGCGCGCGCAGCTCGATAGCTGGGTGCCTCCCCGCGAGGACGCCGAGGTCCAGCCCGTGGATGCAGGCGCGGACGCGGGTGTGGACGCGGGTGCGGACGCGGGTGTGGACGCGGGTCCGGCGTGCTTCGATCCGAGTGCGTCGCTGATCAGCTACTTCAAGTTCGAGGGCAACGCCGGCGACGCCAAGGGTGGCGCGTCCGTGATCGCGCAGGGCGCGACGTACGACACCGGGCGCGTGGGCAAGGCGCTGCACACGGGCGAGGTCGCGATCAACCAGTCGCGGCTCGACGCACCGGCGGCGCTGACGATCTCGGCGTGGCTGCGCCTGACCAGCTACCCGGAGTCGCTCAACGCGGCCTGGCTGTGGAAGGGCGAGAACTCGGGCGAGGACCTGACCACCAACTACTGGCTGGTGATCGCGGGGCCGTCGTTCCGCGCCGAGAACGTGAAGTACCTGAGTGGCTCGACCGCGCTCGGGCACCTCGGCTTTGGGCTCACCAGCGGCAGCGAAGAGCAGGTCATGCTGACCGATCAGCCGTTCCCGCTGGAGCGCTATGCACACGTGGCGGCGAGCTTCGACGGAACGCGCGCGCGGCTCTACCTCGACGGTGCTCTGGTGCGCGACGAGGCGCAGTTCGTGGTGCCGCGCTTGACCACGGTGCCGGTGCAGCTCGCGAGCGCGCTCGGGGGCACGGTGGCGCCGCTGACGGGTCAGCTGGACGAGGTCGCGTTCTTCGATCGCGCGCTCGGCCCGGGCGAGGTGCGCACGCTGTACCTACAGGACGGCGTGGTCTGCGCGCCCTAGCAAGGGCAGTCCTGGTAGCTGTGCGTCAGCTGGGGCTCGGTCCAGGCGCGGTCGGGGGAGACCAGCGCGTAGTCGGTGCTGAAGTCGGGCTGCTCGACCAGGAGCTCGAGACGACCGTCGCCGTCGAGATCGAGCGCGCGGTTCACGCGTGCGGGCGCCATGCCGTCGCGCAGCTTCACGAGCTTGCCGTCGCGTAGCTCGAACAACACCCACTCGGAGGCGGCGAACTCGTCGCACACGCCGCCATTGTCGGCCTGCACGGAGAGCAGCGTCTGGCCCGACGCGGGGTGCTTGAACGCCTCGGCCTTGAGGCTCGACTCCCACCACACGCCGCTCGGATCTTCTGCTTCCTTGAGGTGCCGCTTCTGCAGCGCCTGCACGCTCGGTAGCTTGATGAACGCGGCGCGTGCCTTGGCCAGCAACGCATCGTCGCTGACGCGCTCGCCCGCGACGGGTGCGGATGCCTCCTCGCGCTGCGCGATCACACCTTGCTTGCAGCCACTCAGCTTGGCCGCGACCTGCGGCTCGGTGAGCGCGAATGCCTCCTGCGCGATCTGCGCGGGCGTCAGCGGCTTGTGCTCGTCGTCGCCCTTCCAGGCTTGCACGGTGCCGAAGTGCGGCTCCACGCGCGAGAGCAGCACGAAGCTCTCGACCTCTGCGATGCAGCCGTCGTCCAACCTTACTTTGCGCTTCTTCCAGCCCGTGGCGGCCGCGGGAAGCTGCGCCTCGTCCACCTGCGCGGTGTGCGTGTACATGGTCTCGCTGGCGCCCTCACTCGTGATCGCGCCGTGCTTCTCCGGTGCCTTGGCCTCTGGCAAGACCAGATACAGACCACTGGGCAGCGCCAGCGTGAAGTGCACGTCGACCGTCTTGCTGGTCTGCTCGACCAGCTGCGAGTGCAGCAGCTCCTCGTGCGCGATCTTGAGCGCGCCTGCCTCCCGCACCACCAACAAGCGCTTGGGTCCGACGTCGCTGAACGTACCCGACGACCAGTGCTGCGTGAACGTGAGCTCCGCGGACTCGCCCGTCGCGCGCACGAACGGCTCGCTCGCCTCGACCTTCATCGGCTTGCTGAACATGCGCTTGCGATCGCCCAGCCAGGTCTCGCGGTGGAAGTTGGTCACGCGCTCGCCGGCGCGCTTGATGCCCAGGAACCTGGCGGCGTAGAGCGGTTCGTAGGCGGCGAAGTCGCCGCTGTTCTGCGCCTCGACCCAGCGCGCCAACAACGCCATCACGTCGGCCTCCGGGATCGCGGCCACGGCAGGAGCAGGCGGCGTGGGCGCGACGGGAGCAGGCGCAGGTTCGGGTGTTGGTGCGGGTGCTGCTTGCGGCTTGTCACAAGCGAGCAGCACGAGCGCGATCGGGAGCCAGCGTACGGACATGGCTCGTTTCTGCCCGAGTTTGCAGGTCACGGCCACTTTGCTGCCCGAGCACCAACGACCGCGCAACGTTGCTGCCGTGCGCGCAACGCAACGCGCACAAGCGCAGTGATCTCGTCGAGGCACGCTTGCTGCTCACGCGAGCGTGGAGGTCTCATGTCGACATCGATCGTGCCGTTCATCGTCCATGCAGAGGGTCGCGGCGTCTACCAGACCATTCGCGCGGAGAGCCCCGCGGGGCACAGCTTCGCGGCCGATGCCTACGCGGCCTTTGGCGGCTCGGACTCCGCGCCCAGTCCACTCGCCTACGCGCTGGCCTCGCTCAGCGCATGCAACCAGGTGACGGCCAGCGTGGTCGCGCGCGACCTGGGCATCCGGCTCGGCAAGTGGAAGCTCGACGTGCAGGCGGACCTCGACACGCGCGTGCTCGCGCTCGGCCAGCAAGGCAACGCCAACTTCGATCGCGTGCAGGTACGCGCGGTGGTCGAGACGGACGCGAGCGAGGACACGTTTCGCAAGCTGGTGAGCGAGACCGAGCGGCGCTGCCCGATCACGCAGCTGTTCAAGCGCAGCGGTCTGGTCTGGGACAACGTGTGGACGCGCGCACCGCTCGCGGAGGCCACGCAGAGCGCGACCGCTTGAGTTAGTCCTACAGCTCCAGAGGTCGGACCAATCGTGTTGACGCGGCCGACCAACTGCGCGACGCTCCGCGAAAGTCGTCCGGAGTTTCGCTTATGTACGCCACTTCTCTTACGCGCACGCTGCACAGCCTGCGGTTGGTCTTCGCGCTCGCCCTGCCCTGCGCGCTACCGGCCTGCGGGGGCTCGGACACCACGGTGTCCGCGGATGCCGACGAGGATCGCGAGCCGCCCGAGAGCGAGCGCGTCGATGCCGGCTCCAAGCCGCGGCCCGACGCGGGCACCAAGAAGCCGGACGCAGCGCGGCCCGACGCCGGCTCCACCAAGCCGCCGCCCGACGAGCCCATGGAAGAGGAGTGCGCCGCGATCGAGAAGACCACGCCCGCCGGTCGCACCGCGGTCGACGTGATCTTCGTGATCGACACCTCCGGCAGCATGAGCGACGAGCGCGACAAGGTGCGCGCGAACCTGGCCGCGTTCATGGCCGACTTCGAGAGCACGCCGGCCGACATGCACGTGGTCGTGGTCACCGAAGGGGATCCGGCGAGCGCGACGGTCGACCGCAGCAAGTACCGCTTCGTCAACGCGCGCGTCGACAGCAAGCTGCTCTACACCGTCGCCGGCGCCACGCTGCCGCTCTACGCGGACTCGCTGCGCCCGAACGCGGTCACGCACATGATCTTCATCTCGGACGACAACGACATCTTCCCCGGCGACGCGTTCAAGGCGGCCATGGAAGACACGCTCGGTCATCCCTTCACGTTCCATGCGATCGTCGGCACGCCGCAGGGCGGCTGCAGCGGCTTGTCGTTCGGCGGCGCCATCGGCACCAACTACACGTCGCTCGCGGAAGCCACCGGCGGCATGAACCTGGAGATCTGCACCGAGGACTACAGCGAGGTCTTTGGCCAGCTGAAGAACGGCATCGTCGACGGCGTGCCGCTGCCCTGCGACTACACGCTGGCCGAGGCACAGGGTGGCGACTTCGATGCCACCAAGGTGCAGATGGTGCACACGCCCGAGGGTGGAGAGCCCAGCCAGTTCCCCAAGGCGAGCTCGCGCGAGGCATGCGGCGACAAGCCGGGCTGGCACTACGACGACGAGACCAACCCCACCACCGTCAACCTGTGCCCCGCGGCATGCGAGGCGGTGCGCACGGGTGGCACGATCCAGATCGTGCTCGGATGCCCGCCGGACATCGTCCTGATCTGACCGAATCGCGGTCGACTTGGCCGCGAATGGGGCGCTCCAAAACGCGCGCGAGTTTGGCATCACTGCGTGATGCATACGCTCGTTGCAGGAGCCAGCGGCTTCGTCGGCAGTCACATCGCGCGCCTGCTGGTGCAGCGCGGCCGCAACGTGCGCGTGATGCTGCGCAAGACCAGCAACACAGCCGCGCTGCGCGGTCTCGACGTCGAGGTGGTGCACGGCGACGTGCTCGACCCGGAGTCGCTGCTGCGCGCGTTCGAGGGCTGCGGCAGCGTGTTCTACAGCGTGGTCGATCCGCGCTTCTGGCTCAGCGATCCCACGCCCGTCTACCGCAACAACGTCGAGGGCCTGGTCAACGCGATGGAGGCGGCGCTGTGCTGCGACGTGCAGCGCTTCGTCTTCACCAGCTCGATCGGCACGCTCGGGCTCAACCCGCACGGTCCCGTCACCGAAGACCTCCCGTTCAACTGGCTCGACCGCGCGTCGCCGTACATTCGCGCGCGGCTCGAGGCGGAGACCAAGCTGCTGACGTACTGTCGCGAGCGCGGGCTGCCCGGCATCGCGCTGTGCGTCGCCAACACGTACGGCCCCGATGACTACCAGCCCACGCCGCACAACGAGATGTTGTGGAAGGTGGCGGATGGTCAGGTCCGCTTCGCGCTCGATGCGGGTGCCCCGATGGTCGACATCCGCGATGTCGCGGAGGCGGCCTTGCTCGCCGAGCAGCACGGACGCGTGGGCGAGCGCTACATCATCGCCAACGAGTTCCTCAGCAACCGCGCTTTCTATGGCGCCGCGGTCGCGCATCGAGGCCAGAAGCCACCCAGCGTCATCCCTCTGCGCTTCGCGCACGCGGTCGCATGGATCGCGGAGCGGATATTCGCACTGATCGGAAAGAAGGACGCGATCCTGGGCACCGACGCGGTCTTCCTCTCGAACGCGTTCCAGGCGATGGACAACGGCAAGGCGAGGCGCGAGCTGCACTGGGAGCCGCGGCCCGCGGCGGAGACCATCCGCGACGCCGTCGCGTGGTTCGCGGAGCAGGCGCGCGAGAGCTAGCCTCTGGGGCATGAGCCTCTCCACATTCGCGATCACCAAGAAGTGGCCCGCGCAGTACCCGGACCGGATCCAGCTCTACTCGCTGCCCACGCCCAACGGCGTAAAGGTGTCGATCATGCTCGAGGAGGTCGGCCTTCCCTACGAGCCGCACCTGGTGCGCTTCGATGCCAACGATCAGAAGTCGCCCGAGTTCGTCTCGCTCAATCCGAACGGAAAGATCCCCGCCATCCTCGATCCGCAGGGTCCGGGCGGCAAGCCGCTCGCGCTGTTCGAGTCGGGCGCGATCTTGATCTACCTCGCCGACAAGTCAGGTCAGCTGCTGTCGAAGGATCCCGCGCTGCGTTACCAGACCATCCAGTGGCTGATGTTCCAGATGGGCGGCATCGGTCCGATGTTTGGCCAGGTGGGCTTCTTCCACAAGTTCGCCGGCAAGGACTACGAAGACAAGCGCCCGCTGCAGCGCTACGTCGACGAGTCCAAGCGCCTGCTCGGCGTGCTCGACACGCAGCTCGCCGATCGCGCCTGGATCATGGGCGACGAATACTCGATCGCCGACGTCGCAACCTTCGGCTGGGTGCGCAACCTGAACGGCTTCTACGGCGCCGGCGAGCTGGTCGACTTCGACTCGTTCGCCAACGTCAAGCGCGTGCTCGCCACCTTCGTCGCCCGCCCCGCGGTGATCAAGGGGCTCACGATCCCCGGTTGAACGAGCGCTCATCTCGGGGAAGACTCGGCGCGATGCGTATCGGTCGAGTTCAGTCGATTCATCGGTTTCCGGTCAAGTCCATGGCGGGGGAGGAGCTGGAGCGCGTGGAGGTCGGGCTGGAGGGCCTGGCGGGGGACCGCGGCTTTGCGATCCGGGACGAAGCCGCCTCCGAGATCCGCGGGGGCAAGCGACTCCCCAAGGTCATGATGTGCAGTGCGCGCTACGCGGATCACGACCTCAAGCGCGCGATCGTCGAGTTTCCCGACGGCAGCACCTCGAACACGGACGATCCCCAGCTGGCGCGACGCATCTCCACGTTTCTAGGTCGTGAGGTCACGGTGTGGCCCTTGATGCCGGCGTCGAACAAGGAGCACTACCGGCGGGTGCAGCCGGGGGCGGCGGTGGCGGGGGTGCTCGCGCGCTCGAACGTCCTGCGCAAGGCCGTCTCCAAGCTCGCGATGGTCGGACCTTCCGGGCGCGAGCTGCGCGAGGACTTTGGGCGCACGAAGGACGAGCCGCTGCCGGACCTGAGTGTGTTCCCGGCCGAGATCTTCGAGTTCGTGTCGCCGCTCGGCACCTACTTCGACGCCTACCCGATCCACATCGTCACCACCGCGACGCTCGATACGTTGCGTGCGAAGCATCCGGACGGCGACTGGGACGCGCGCCGCTTTCGGCCCAACTTCGTGATCGAGACCGAGCCTTCGTTGCAAGGGCTCGCGGAAACAGAATGGGAAGGTCGCATCCTGACGGTGGGAGGGCTGCGCCTGGAGTGCACGGTCGCCACGCCGCGCTGCAGCATGGTCGGTCAGCCCACGCCCAACTTGAAGAAGGACACCAGCGTGCTGCGCACGATTGTGCGGGAAGCCAACCAGTGCGTCGGCATCTACGCGCGCGTGCTGCAGGGCGCGCCGGTGCAGCGCGGGGCCGAGGTCACGCTTCCGTAGAGCTTGTTCTCGTCAGGCCCATGCCCGTCGAGCTCGAGCTGCAACACGTCATTCGGTCGGATAACCGCGCCACGTCCACGCGAGCGTCTCGGCCAGCGTGGCGTCGAACACCTTGCCGTCGCAGTGGCCCGCGCTCTTCGCCGTGACGAAGCGGTAGTGGTAGCCCTTGTCCTTCAGCGCGGCGGCGGTGCGCTGGTTCGCGAGCACCCAGTTGTGGTGTCCGCTCTCGGGCGCGCTGAAGCCGTTGTCCATCTCGGAGACGTGCATGAAGATGCGCAGCTCTTGCCTGGGGCTGTTGGCGATCAGCTTCTTGCCGGAGTGGTACTCCCACGCGCCGAGCGGATACGTCTTCTCTTCGGCCGCGTCGTCGTCCTGCTGGTCGACGAACGTGCCCGAGTAGCTGATCACGCGACCGAACCACGCCGGCTTGAACCACGCCATCGTCAGCGCCGCGGCGCCCCCGGAGCTGCAGCCCATGGTCGCGCGCCCCTGCGGATCGTCCGTGAGCTGGAGGTTCGGGTAGACCTTCTTGATGGCGGCGTTCGACAACACCGCGGGCAGCACCTCGGTCTGCACGAAGCGCGCGTAGCGGTCGGACATGGTGTCGTACTCCAGGCCGCGCTGGCTGCCCTTGCTGTCGCCGCCACCGTTCTGCACCGCGATCACGATGAACGCGGGCAGCTTGCGATCGGGGTCGCTGGAGCGCGTGAGGTTGTCGAGCGCGCGACTGACCAGTCCGATCTGGCCTGGCCCATCCTGGATCACGAGGAACGGGGCCGCGGTGCCGTCCTTGTAGGCCGCGGGCACGTAGACCTGGATGCCGCGCGTGAACGAGCGCGGAGTGTTGAGCGTGGTGTCGTCCCCCTTGAAGATCTGGCTGTCGCTCGACTTGAGCGTGATCGGCGCGTCCTGCCCGCCGAACAGGCGACCCTTGGGCGCCCCCTTGTCGGTCAGGTCGGAGTCCTTGGTGTACGTCGGGCCCACCGTGAGGTCGCCGTCGCCCTGGGTGCCCGGGTCGCGCACGCCGCTGTCCTGGCCCGCGTCCGTCCTCGCCGCGTCGGTCGCCGCATCGCCGCCTGCATCGGCCTCTTCCTCGGGCACGTAGGCGTCCGTGGGAGCGCTCATCGCGGCGTCGCTCGCGCGCGCGTCCATCGGCACGGCACTGTCGCGCACGGGTGTGCTGGCATCCGGCCGTTCCTGCGGCGCGGGCTCGTCTCCATCGTCTCCACACGCCGCCAACAGCGCGCACACCATGACCAGCCGAGCGACTGCGTTCACCGACACCTCCCCTGGGGGCCGCATCCTCGTCAGATGCAGACGGGAAGGCAAGCGCGACGAAAGAGATAACGCTGAGGCGGTGCGGAGCGACACTCAACGCGCATGGCCAAAGATAGCGGGGAGAAGTCGGACAATCCGAACGCGTTCAAGCACGCGGTGAGCGAGGCCACCGCGAAGCGACTGGCCGGTGCGCTCGTGAAGGCTTATCCGACCTTCGACGCCAAGGGCTTCGTGCGCGAGGCGCGCAAGGCGCTGCCGCCGCTGGAGCTCAAGCCGCGCATCGTGTTCCTGAGCGACGCGATGGCCAAGCGCCTGCCCTCTGACTATCCGAGCGCACTGCGGATCGTACTCGAGACGCTCGGCCCCGAGCTCGGCAGCGACGACGCCGTCTCTTCCGGTCTGTTCTACTACTGGATCCACGCCAGCTTCGTGGAGCGCCACGGCCTCGCGCACGTGCCGGAGTCACTCGACGCGATGCGCGAGATCACCAAGCGCTCCACCTCCGAGTTCGCGGTGCGGCCGTTCCTCGCGCAGTCGCCACGCGAGGTGCTCACGTTCCTGAGCGCATGCGCGAGCGACGAGAACGAGCATGTGCGACGCTGGGTCAGCGAGGGCACGCGCCCGTTCTTGCCGTGGGGCACACGCGCCGCGCCGCTGCTGCAGAAGCCCTTCCCCGCGTTGCCGCTGCTGCACGCGTTGCGCGCCGACGAGTCCGCCTACGTGCGCACCTCGCTCGCCAACCACCTCAACGACCTCGCGCGCCTCGACGCGACGCTGGTGGTCGATACCGTGCGCGCATGGATCGACGAGGGCCTGCCGCATGCGCCCGCGATCGCCAAGCGCGCGCTGCGCAACCTGGTCAAGGCGGGCCACCCGGGTGCGCTCGCGGTGTTCGGCGTCAGCACCAAGGTGCACGCGGCCCTGAAGGAGCTGCGACTCGAGAAGAAGAAGATCCGCGTGGGCGACAAGCTGGTGTTCGAGGCGACGCTCGAGGGCAAGGCGCGCGAGCTGCTGGTGGTCGACTACGCGCTCACGTTTCCGGGCGCCGGCGACCGTCAATCGCGCAAGGTGTTCAAGCTGGTGCAGCGCCCTATCGAGGAGGGCGAGAGGCTGACGCTGCGCAAACAGCACTCGTTCCGCCCGATCACCACGCGCGTGTACCGCGCCGGCAAGCACAAGCTGGAGCTGCTGCTCAACGGCAAGGTCCACGCCGAGCTGGAATTCACACTGGCGCTGTAGCCAGGTCGGGGCAGTGCACGACTGTCCACCTTTGGTCGCGAAGGCGCGGTATGGTGCGTGCCGCTTGCCCTGGCGCACTCTCATCGCGCTCGCGCTCTCCGTCGCGGGCTGCATCTCCGACTTCTCGCCCGAGCCGCTCAACCGCGAGGACGTCGCGGCGGCGGATGCGACGGATGCCGGCGTGGATGCCGCGCTCGACGCGAGCGTGATGCGCGAGGCGAGCGCCCCGCGCGAAGCGTCCGCGCCCGACGCCGCTAGGCCGCAGGACGCAGCTCCCCCGGCATGCAACCTGGCGGGCAGCTACCTGATCACCGAGCGCTTCTACATGACCGCGCTCGGTGCCAAGCAGCTCTCCAACAACTGGTTCTTCGTCGAGCTGACCCAGGCCGGCGAGCAGCTCACCTTCGCCAAGAGCATCGCGTGTGGCGTGGGCGTGCGTGGGCTCGCGCCGCTCGAGCTGACGCTCGACGACTCCGGCGCGTGGCCCTCGTACATGGAGCATGGCTCGTACGAAGGCCGACGCGGCACCGTGCGCAGCGTGGCGGGTGGCTGCGAGGTGGCGGTCGACAAGCACGCCTACGTGCGCGGCGCGAGCGTACCCGCGTACCAGGACCTCACGCTGCCGCTGCCCACGCTGGAGCAGCCCGCGACCGAGAGCAGCCCCGGCTGGGAAGACTGGGACGGTGACGGCAAGCCCGGCGTGACGCTGCGCATCAGCGGCATCGCACAGGGCGAGCTGTACGCGGCCTTGCGCAGCTGGACCGCGTACGCGGGGACCATCGACGAGGCCGCGTCCCGCTTCGCGCTCGCGCTCGACTGGGGGCAGTCGCGCACCAACCTGGGCCTCATGGGCTCGCCGCTGTTGGTCACCGAGGCGACGCGCGACCCCGATCCATCGCAGCAGCTTGTCGAGCTGGCGCGGCTCACGGACGAGCAGGCCGCCGGCGACGACGCAGCGCGCTGCCAGCGCGTTCGCGAGCTGGCCCCGACGCTCACGCCGAACGCGAGCCTGAACACGCTCAGCCCGAGCAACCCGTAGGCTCACCTCTCGGCCGGCATCAGCAGCTCGCCGAGCAGGCGTGCCTGATCCGCGAGCGAGCGGTTTTCCTCGCCGAGCAGCCCCACGCCCGCGAGCTGCACGGTGCCGAGGTAGGCGCCGTAGGCCGCGATCGCCAGCCGGCGTGACCCGGCCGGCGTCTGTCCGAGCGCTCGGTAGACCGACTCCGTGTACGCGAGCCGCCGCTTCATCACGCGCAACACCACCCGCGCGACGGCGCGATCACTCTGGGCCGCGGCTGCGAGCGCCGCCTCCGCGCGCAGGTTGGCGACGTCGTCGAAGGAGGCACGCAGCAGCGCGCGCAGGCGCTCCCTGGGGTCCACGATCGCCTCGACCTCCGCGATGATCGCCTCCGTGGCCACGGCCTCCCAGCGCGCCGCCATCGCCGCCAGCAGCTCGGCGCGCGACGCGAAGTGCCAGTAGAAGCTGCCCTTGGTCACGGACAGCTGCTCGGCGATACGCTCGACCGAGACCGCACGCAGTCCACCCCCGATCAGCGCCTGCAGCGCCGCTTCCGCCCAGCGCTCGCGGTCGAGCGCACCCTTGATCTCTACTCGCTTGCCCAACGTCCTCTTGCCATACGCCACCGTATGGACCATACGCTAGCGTATGGAGAACCCTCGCTACACGGTCGGAGGCATGTTGGTGGGGATCGCGGCGCTGCACCTCGCGGTGGCTGTGCTCGGCGGGCTCGGGTTCGACCCCACCCTGCCGGTCTCGGAGCCGCCCTTCCCCGCGATGCTGCGCGACGGCTTGATCGCGAGCGTCGGCGTGGACCCGTGGCGCCTCGCCATCACGTGGTACACGCTGTGCGGCCTCGTGCTGATGCAGCTGGGCCTGCTCTCGCGGCAGAGCGAGCTCGCCGGCGTACCACCCGCGCGTTGGTTCGCGCGCTCGCTGCTCGCGCTGAGCGTGCTCGGCTCGCTGCTGATGCCGGCTTCGGGCTGTTGGTTGTTGTTCGTGCCTGCGTGGCGCGCGCTGCGTGCGAGCGCACCCAGCTCACTCGCCGTCGCATGCGAACCGGTCTCAGCCAAAGAGTAAGGTTGCAGGCCGTCGGCGCGTGCGCGCGGGGTCGCGTTATCCGCGGCGTACGCGCGTGATGGCTGGAACTGTTTGTCTTCCGCCACCCAGGCAGCCGTGTTACCGAACAGCCAACGCGTTTGGCTGGTTGTGATCACGGCGCGCACCTGTCCTCATGTAGGCTTGCCGCACACAACGAGATTCGAGACGCGCAACTCACCGAAGTCGACCGCGAACGGCCATGTGTTTGCCGTGCGCGGAACCGCCTTTTGCGCGCCTGTTTCACGCTTGAGCGCGCACTCGACGCTCGCTTAGGGTCGCGGAACCGAGCCAAGGATTGAACCTTGCTCGCTACCCCCGAAGGTCCACCATGCGGCCTCTTACGCACCTCCTCTTCGCGAGCAGCGCGCTGCTCGGCACCGCGGGTTGTCTGCCTGACTTCTCGCCCGACCCCATCAACAGCGAGCTCGACGAAGCGACGGCGGACGGCGGCAGCGATGGCGGCGGCGCCAGATCGGATGGCGGCAGTGGTTCACGTGACGCGAGCGGTGGCACGCGCGACGCGACCTCGCCCAGCAACGATGCGATGATGGCCGCCAATGATAGTGGCGCCCAGCCTGGTGGCGGCGACGATGGCGGCGGTGAAGAGCCGCAGCCCACGGGTCCCTGCAACCTCGCGGGCCGCTACGCAATCACCGAGCGCTTTGGCATGGACGGCCTCGGCGCCAAGCAGATCGTGCAGAACTGGTACTACGTCGACCTCAAGCAGAACGGCAACGACCTCGAGTTCACCAACAGCTTCGGATGTGGTGCGCAGGTGAACGGCGCCTTCCCGTTCGAGGTCAAGATGGACGACACGGCTGCGTGGCCCGCGTACGCCGCGAACCCCGCGTACCTCGGACGCAAGGGAACCGTGGAGATGACCGCGGACGGCTGCTCGGTGAAGTTCGACAAGGACGCCATCGTGCGCGGCGGAACCGTCGAGTACTACCGCGACCTGACCAAGCCGCTGCCCAAGCTCGCCGAGCAAGCCGCACCCGACAAGCCGGGCTGGGAAGACTGGGACAACGACGGCAAGCCTGGCGTCACCCTGAAGATCAGCGGCATCGCCCAGGGCAGCCTGCACGCGGTGATGCGCAACTGGACCGAGTACTCGGGCACCGTGCAGGAAGGCGCGACGACGCTGACCATGAGCCTCAACTGGGGCCAGTCTCGCTCGACGTTGAGCTACGAAGGCTCGCAGCTGCTGACCGCGGACGCGGCGCGCGACCCGGACGAGAGCAAGCACGTGGTCGAGTTCGGAAAGCTGACCAACGAGCAGACCTCGGGTGACAACGAGGCGATCTGCAAGAACGTGCGTGACCTGGCGCCGACCATCACGCCCAACGCCTCGAAGATTTGAACCGCATGCGCTTTTCGTACGCTCTTGGTCTCTGTGTGCTCGGCGTCGCGAGCGTCGCGCAACCGGCGCACGCCACGCCGCTCTTCGAGATGGTGGGCGGGTTCGGCGGACAGGGTGGTCTGCAGGCACGCCACGCCGGACCGTCCGCCGCGTCGGCTTACTTCAACCCGGCGTTGCTGGTCGATGCGCCCACGGGCCTGAGCGCGGGCGTGTTGGTGATCAACACGGAGATCGGCATCAGCGTCGACCCGCGGCCGCCAGGCTCGGACCTGCCCGACAACCTGTCGCAGTCCTTCCGCGCCAACGGCACGCGGCTGCCCTCCTACGGCATCGCCACCGACCTGCTGCAGAACGGGCGCCCCGCCGACGGTCAGAACCCGGAGACGCCGGCGCGGCCGCGCCAGCGTGGAGGCAGCGGCCACGGCACGAACACCTACGAAGCCGTGGGCCTCGTGGTCAGCCTGTTCGAGAAGCGCCTCGCGCTCGGCATGTACGCCATGCTGCCGAACGTCAACTTCACCCAGTTCTCGACCCACTTCTCGAACGAGAAGGAGCAGTACTTCAGCAACAGCCTGCACCC
>JBEVNG010000177.1:0-17615 GCA_040508235.1 Polyangiales bacterium
GACCAGGCCGCGATCACCTCGCGTGCCCCTCGATACGGCTGGCGCCCATGCAGGGCGATGTGATTGTCGACGATCAGCAGATCGCCGGCCCGCCAGCGCACGGCCACCGTCTCGTCCGCGACCGCCTCACGCACGTGGGCGACGATCGCGTCGTCGATCGGTGCGCCGTTGGCGAGCGTGACGTCCGTCGCGACCTCCCGGCCGAGCCGCGGCATGGCGGCGCGATAGAGCAGCGCCAGGCGGCGTAGCGCCGGGCTCGCGAGCGGCTGGTCGAGCACCGCCGCCGGGGCCGACGCATGGAACACCAGCAGGTGGTTGAGCCAGGCCTGCTCGCCCGTCTCCGGGTGCAGCCGCAGCGCCGGCTGCGTGTGCTCCAGCGTCAGCGCGCCATCGCGCTCCCAGTGCGCCGTGAAGCCCAGCTCGCGCACGCGCGCCGTCGCGGCTTCACGCGTCTCGCCGAAGCTGAGCGTCCAGCGCTTGAGCTCGAACGGATCGTGCGGACCGCTGGCGCGCGCATGGCGACGGCGGATGCGCAATCCATCCAGCAAGCTCTCGATGCGCGCCGGGTCGAGCCGCGCCAGCACGCGGCGCCCGTCGACGACGGTGGTGCCGCCCGCGAACGAGGCCGGCTTGCGGCACCAGAACAGCACGTGGCGCGGCATGCGCGGCATGTAGCTGAGCTCCGCGTGCTCCGCGATGGCCACCTTGCCGCTGACCTCGCTCGCCGTGTAGACGCCGCGCGCACTCAGCGCCGTGCGTGGGCTCGGCCCCTCGTACTCGACGTCGAGCGGACCCGCGACCAGCTCCGCCGCCTCCGCGAACTCGGCGGGCTCACGCAGGTCGAACCCGCGCAGCAGCACCGCGCCCGAGCGCAGCAGCGCCTCGTGCAAGCGCGGCAGCTCGCGGCGCACGAAGCGCGGCAGGGCACCGTGGCCCGTGAAGGTGGCCGGGAAAGCAGTCGACTCGAGGACAGGAAGCGAGAGCGCCGTCGTCATGGCCCGTCGACAAAGCAAGCGACAGTCCAACCGTCAGGGCCTGACTGCGCCGTCCTTTGTCTGTCTGCAGACGGTCTGCCCAGCATCGCTCGTGGGTGGACCAGGAAGTGTGCGCGCCGGCCGTGACCGGTGCGCGCCGACTGCTGGTTTTCCAGCACTCGTTGTCTGGTCTCGCTCTTGCAGCCGCATGGCCGCATCGATGGGTCACCCCGAACACGCCTTACCATCCGTCCCAGCTCCCGCGCTCGCCGCGCTCCCGCAGACGCTCGGCAGCAGCGAGCGCTTCTTCGTGTCGCTGCGGGCGATCGCGCCCACGAACCTGGCGCGCGTGATCACCATCGAAGGTGTGCTGCCGGCCCAGCGTCTGGCCTGGGCGCTACGTCAGCTGCAGGCCCGGCATCCGCTGTTGCGTGCGCGCATCGAGCGCACGCGCTTCGTGCACAGCCGGCTGGAGGACAGCCCGGCGCTGGTGCTGCGCAGCGAGGCGCGCCGCGACGATCTGCACTGGCAGCGCGCGCTGCCCCGCCTGCTCGACACGCCGCTGCGCTCGCCGCTGGAGCTGCACTACCTGATCGGCGAGTTCGGCCAGCGCAGCGAGCTGATCCTGGTCGCGGAGCATGCACTCTCCGACGGCGTCAGCATGAACAGCCTGTGCGCGGAGCTGCTCGCACTGTGCGCACAGCAGACGCCGCGCCCTCCCCGTCCGCTGCGCCCGGTGCTGGAGCGCATGCTACCCGCGTTCTCGCAGCGCCAGCGCGCGCGCGCCTTCACCGGCTCGCTGTTGCGCATGGCCCGCTTCGCGCTGCGCCGTCGCTCCCCGCGCGCGCTCAGCACGGCCTACCTGCACGCGGAGCTCAGCGCCGAGTCCACCACGCGCCTGATCGAGCGCGCGCGCAAGGAAGACACCACCGTCACCGGCGCCTTGATGGCCGCCGTCGCGAACGGACAGCGGTACGCGCTGAGTCTGCCGGTGAACCTGCGCCCGCACCTGCCGGAGCTGAGCGCGGAAGATCTCGCCAACTACACCAGCGCCACCTACCTGGAGGCGCAGCCGTGTCCGGACTTCTGGGCGAACGCGCGCACGCTCAAGCGCGCCCTGGCGGAGGCGGTGCAGCCGCAGAACCTGCTCGCCGCCACCAGCCTGGTCTACCGCACCGGCACGCTGTTCGTGCGCCGTCAGCGCCCGCTGGCGCGGGCGATGATCAGCAACAGCGGCCTGGTCCCGTTCGCGCGCGACTACGGCGCGTTCCAGCCGGTGGCGTTCCACACCGGCACCTCGGCGCCGATGTTGTCCGCCGACTACGCGTACTTCTGCAACACGCTGCACGGCAAGCTGACCATCAACCTGATCTACGCACCGCAGGTGGTGTCGCGCAGCCAGGCCGAGCGCACGCTGGAGCGGGTACGCGCCACGCTGGAGGACTCGCATGTCTGAGCTCGACCGCCTGCTCGCGGAGTACGACCAGGATCACCAGGATCCGACCAACCGCGCCCTGCACCTGCTGGGCATCACGCTGATCGGCAGCTCGGTCGCGCTGGCATGGTTGCCCCCGGTCTCGCTGGCCGCGTTCGTCGGCGGCTGGACCGCTCAGCTGGTGGGCCATCGCATCGAGGGCAACAAGCCCAGCTTCACGCGCCAGCGACGCTTCATGGCGGTGGGCGCCGTGTGGTACGTGCGCACCCTGCGCGAGCTCGTGACTCACGGCTCCCTGCGCGTTAGACCCTCCTGACGGAGGGAACCGATGCGGGTCGCACTGTATGGCGCGACGGGGATGATCGGCAGCGGGGTGTTGCGCGAGTGTCTGCTCGACCCGGAGGTGCGTGAGGTCGTCGCGATCGGCCGGCGTGCGAGCGGCAAGAGCGCCCCCAAGCTGCGTGAGCTGACGCTGCCCAACATGCTCGACTACACGTCGGTGCACGGCCAGCTGGTCGGCTTCGATGCCTGCTTCTTCTGCCTCGGGATCAGCTCGCTGGGGCTCGACGAGCCGCGGTACACCGAGGTCACCTACGAGTACGCGATGGCCGCGGCGCACGCCCTGCTCCAGCACAACCCCGAGCTCACGTTCGTGTTCGTGTCGGGCGCCGGCACCGACAGCACCGAGCGCGGCCCCGTGATGTGGGCGCGCGTGAAGGGCAAGGCCGAGAACGCGCTGATGGCGCTGCCTTTCAAGGCTGTGTACGTGTTCCGGCCCGCGGCCGTGCAGCCCACCCACGGCGTTCGCTCGCGCACCACCTCGTACCGCGTGCTGTACGCGCTGATGGCGCCCCTGGTGCCCGTGCTCAGGCGCTTGTTCCCCAAGTACTTCACCACCACCGACACCGTCGGCCGCGCCATGCTGCGCGTCGCCCGGCAGGGCGCGGACAAGCGGTTGCTCGAGAACTGGGACATCGACCAGCTCGGTCGAGCGTAACGGCGCGGCTCCGGCAGCCGACCCCGACGCGAGGTTTCATGTCCTACTCCGTGCTCGATCTCTCACCGATCCGTCAGGGCGGAAGCGCCGGCGAGGCGCTGCGCAACACGCTCGACCTGGCCCAGCACGCCGAGCGCTGGGGCTATCGCCGGTTTTGGTTGGCCGAGCACCACAACATGCCGGGCATCGCCAGCGCCGCCACGTCGATCGTGATCGGCCACGTCGCCGCGGGCACCAAGACCATCAAGCTGGGCGCGGGCGGCATCATGCTGCCCAACCACGCGCCGCTGGTGATCGCGGAGCAGTTCGGCACGCTGGAGGCGCTGCACCCGGGCCGCATCGAGCTCGGCCTCGGCCGTGCCCCTGGCACCGACATGCTCACGCTGCGCGCGCTGCGCCGCAGCTACGAGAGCGCCGACAGCTTCCCGGACGACGTCGTGGAGCTGATGCACTGGTTCAAGCCCGCGCCGCCCGAGCAAGCCGTGCGCGCGGTGCCCGGCAACGGCCAGGACGTGCCGATCTGGATCCTCGGCTCCAGCACGTTCGGCGCGCAGCTGGCGGCGCAGCTCGGCCTGCCCTACGCGTTCGCCTCGCACTTCGCACCCGCGCAGCTGGCGGACGCGATCGCGATCTACCGCGCACGCTTCCGTCCCTCCGAGCGTCTGCAGAAGCCGTACGTGATGTTGGGTGTGAACGTCGTCGCCGCCGACACCACGGACGAGGCGCGTCTGCTGCGCACATCGCTGCTGCAGGCGTTCGTGAACTTGCGGCGCGGTCGCCCCGGCGAGCTGCCCCCGCCGGACGCGAACTTCGAGGGCACCATGAACGGCGCCGAGCGCGCGATGGTCGACTCGATGTTGTCGTGCTCCGTCTGGGGCGACGCGGACACCGTCACCGAAGGTTTGCGCGCGTTTCAGCAGCGCACCGGCGCCGACGAGCTCATGCTCACCGCGCATGTCTACGACCACCGCGCGCGGCTCCGCACCTACGAGATCGCCGCGACAGGGCTCCCTCGCTGAGCTCGCGCTGTTGTTCCTGCGCCTCGGCGCCACCGCGTTCGGTGGACCGGCGGCCCACATCGCGATCTTGCGCGCGGAGCTGGTGGTCGCGCGCGGCTGGCTCAGCGACGAGCGCTTCCTCGACCTGCTCAGCGCCGCCAACCTGATCCCCGGTCCCAACTCGACCGAGCTCGCGATCCACATTGGCTACGAGCGTCAGGGCTGGCGCGGGCTGTGGACCGCGGGCGTGTGCTTCATCGCGCCGGCGGCGTTGCTGTGCAGCGCGCTCGCCGCGCTCTACACCCGCTACGGTACGCACCCCGCGGCCGCCAAGATCCTGTACGGCATGCGGCCCGTGTTGCTCGCGATCATCGTGCAGGCGATCTGGGGCCTCGCTCCCAAGGCGGCGCCCACGCCCAAGCTGCGCGTGCTGGCGCTGCTCGCGTTCGTGGCCTCGCTCGCGGGCGTGTACGAGCTCGCGATCCTGCTCGCCGCGGGACTCGCGCAGATCACGCTCCAGCGCGGCGTGTTCGCGTTCGTCGCCCTCGGCAGCGTGCCGAGCGCGTCGCTGTTCGGCGTGTTCTTGAAGGTGGGCTCGGCGCTGTTCGGCAGCGGCTACGTGTTGGTCTCGCTGCTGCGCTCCGAGCTCGTGGTTCAGCGCGGCTGGCTCGACGAGCCGACGCTGCTCGACGCGATCGTCGTCGGGCAGGTGACACCGGGTCCGCTGTTCACGAGCGCCACGTTCATCGGCTACCTGCTGCGTGGTCCGACCGGCGCGCTGCTCGCGACCGTGGGCATCTTCCTGCCCGCGTTCGTGCTGGTCGCGGCGAGCACGCCGTACGTCTCGCGCATGCGCGACTCCGTGGCGCTGAGCGCGTTCCTGGACGGCGTCAACGCGGCCTCCGTGGCGCTGATGGCGGCGGTGCTGGTGCAGACGGTGCAAAGCGCGGTGGTCGACCTGCCGAGCGCGGCCCTAGCCGCGGTGAGCTGCGTGCTTACGATCACAGTGCGCATGAACACCAGCTGGCTGGTGCTGCTCGGCGCCATCGTCGGGCTCACGCTGCATTGACCTCTTTCGAGCGCGACCCGAATGAAAAATCGAGAAGCATGGGGCAAGCTCCGCGACATGGCGGAGGCAAAGACAATCCCGTACGCGCTCCGGATCGCGACGCCGCAGGAGGTCTCGATCCTGCCGGCGATCGAGATGGCGTCCGCCCAGCGGTTCCACAACTCGATGCACCCCGCGGCCGCGGATGGCCAGCCGATCTCCGAGGGTCTGCACGCGCGCTGGCTGATGCACGACGGCGTCTGGGTCGCCGAGAGTCCGCGCGGTGAGATCGCCGCCTTCGTCGACTGGATCCCGCTCGCCTTCGACATGTACGTGGTCGAGCTGGACGTGCACCCAGACCACGCGGGCAAGAAGCTCGGCAGCCAGTTGCTCGACGCGCTGGCCGAGTTCGGCGGACGGCTCGGCTTCGAGCGCATGGTGCTGCGCACGTTCCGCGACGTGCCGTGGAACGAGCCGTACTACCGCCGGCTCGGCTTCGAGCCCCTCGAGGGCATCGAGGAGCACGCCGAGCTCGCGAACATCCGCGCGCAGGAGGCGAGCGTCGGACTCGACGACTCGCAGCGCAGCACGCTCTACCGCATGATTCGCGCGTAGTAGTGTTAGCGCGGCGGCTTGAGGTCGTTCGGCAGCGCGGTGGGCGGGCGCTCCAGCGCGCCCGGGCGCTCCAGGAGCGAGCGCGGCGCGGCCGCATCCGTGGGAACGGTGGCATCGGCGGGCGGCGGAGTTCCAGCGTCGGTGGGCACGCTCGAATCCGTCGGCACCGAGCCATCGGTCGGCACGAACTTCTCGTCGTCGTCGCTGCAGGCACTGGCCAGGCAGGCGAGCACCAGCAGCATGCTCCAGCGCTTCATCAGTACTTGACCCAGATCTCGGTGTTGGCCGGGATCTCGCTGAGCACGGTGGTGTTCGGCTCCTTGCCGATCAGGTCCTTGGTGGTCGCGTTGCTGCTGAACGCGGCGTTGCCGGCCCACACGATCTGCGCGTCGTTGAAGACGGCCAGATCCTTGATCGCGACGGGGGTCGTGAACTTGTTCCAGCCCTTGCCCTTGGCGGGCAGGATCAACATCGCGGGCGCCGGCTCCGGGCCGTCCTCGGAGTGGTTAATCTCCTGCGCGGCCCACTCGGTCGTGTACGTCATGTTGGTCGCCGGATCGCGGCACACCTGCGTGGTCGGGAAGAAGACCGTCGCGAACGGCGTGTTCGGCAGCTTCATGCGGATCTGGAGCGGGTAGTAGTTGGTGTCCGCCGTCTCGACGTCGGCCTTGGTCCACTTGACGCTGGCCACCGCGCCGGTGGCGTCCTTGTTGACCACCGGCTTGCCGAACGCGCCGCCGAACAGCGGACGCACCGAGGTCACGCCCGCGGGGATCTTCACTTCGATGCTGAGGGTATCGAAGCCTTCACAGCCGTGGCCCACGCCGAACGTGGCGACCGTCGTGGCGTCCGCGGTGCCGGTCGCGTCGACCGAGATGTGCGCCGAAGCGGTGCCACCGACCAGCAGCGTCAATCCCGCCGCGATGAGCGCGCTCAAACCATTCTTCATCACCAAGACCTCCTCCAAGCTGGACCCGGACCGTAGCCTCCCCAACCGAGCCATCCGATGCGGTCGTTTGTCGCACTCGCGTTGCATCGGCGCCGGTCAGGCGGGTCAGCCGGCGGTGCATCCACGGGCGATCGCACGAAATTGTGCGCGCAGCGATCTATCGCCTGGAGGTCGAGCTTTGCTACGAAGCGTGTTCCCGTGCTGCTTGCCTTGCGAACCTGCGCCGCGATCTGTCTGTGGGCCTGGCTCGCCCTCGCGGCGGCGCCGGCGGCAGCGCTCGAGCTGAGCTGGAGCGCGCCAGCGTCCTGTCCAGATCGCAGCGTGTTCGAGGCGCGGCTGGAGGCTCTGCTCGGCAAGCGCAGCGAGCCCAGCGCGCTGCACGCCAAGGTGAAGGTCGACCCCCAGCGCGCTGGCTACAAGCTCACGCTGCAGCTGGACGGTGAAGGGATCCGCGGCTCGCGCGTGCTGACCGGCAGCGACTGCGCGGCGCTCGCCGACGCCGCCGCCTGGCTGGTGGCGACCGCGATCGATCCCGGACTGAGCCTGCTCCCGCCGGCCCCCGAGCCGACGCCCGAGCCGACGCAGCCTCCGCCTCCCCCGCCGCCGCCTCCTCCCCCGCCGCCTCCCGCACCCATCGTCGAGCCGGCCTCGCCCTGGGTCCTGCACGCCTCGCTCCACGGGGGTTTTCTTCGCCTGCTCGAGCGGCCGTCGGCGCAGTGGGCGCTGGGTCTGTCGTTGGGCGCCTCCTGGCACTGGTTGCTGGCGGAGCTGCGCGCGGACGTCAGCATCCCGAGCGAGAGCGAGATCGGCCAACAGGGGCGCGTGAAGGCATCGAACGAGGCCCTGGGACTCGCGGCCTGTGGGCTCTGGGGCGGCTGGCTGCGCGCCGGCCCCTGCGTCGGGGTGCACGGGGTGCGCTCGCATGCCCACGCCAGCGACCTGCTGGTGGAAGCCTTCGGCACGCAGAGCGAGTACTGGCTCGACGCCCGGGTGGGTGCCCAGATCGCAGCCCGACTTGCCTGGCCGGTGGATGCCTTCGTGGAGGGAGGCGTGGGCACGCCGGTCACGCCCCGACCCAGCTTCGCCGTGACCGGCGACACCGAGCCCCTGCGCTCCGAGCGGCTCACGGTCTATGCTCGGCTCGGCCTTCGTTTTCGGTGGCCTTTTTCACCTTCGGGGCGGCGATAAGAACACGCGCCATGACGGATCCCAACCCGCCCGGCCATGATCGAGCTGAACCATGCTTTCGGCCCTCGGCATCCAAGCGCGCTCCTTCGCAGGCTCTGCGAGCCCACGCGCCGAGGTCTTCGTGACGCAGGCTCCCGTGACGCACGACTTCGATTCGCTCTACGGCGAGTACTTCAACTTCGTGTGGCGCAGTCTGCGCCGCCTCGGCGTACACCCGTCATGGGTCGAGGACGCGGCGCAAGACACGTTCCTGGTGGTGCACCGGCGCCTGTCGGACCTGCGCCCGGACGCGTCGGCCAAGGCGTTCCTGTTCGGCATCGCGCTGCGCGTCGCGCGGGACTACCGCCGCCGCGCCCAGCGCAAGCAGGCGCAGAGCCTGGACGTCGAGAAAGAGATCTCTCACGCCAGCGGCCCGTACGAACGCGCGGCCAAGGCCGAGGCGATGCGCAAGCTGGAGGGCTTCTTGAACAGCCTCGATGACGACCGGCGCGCCGTGTTCGTGCTCTCCGAGCTGGAGGGCATGACCGCCCCTGAGATCAGCCAGGCGCTCGGCGCCAACCAAAACACCGTCTACTCACGCTTGCGTAGTGCGCGTGAACGTTTTGTCGCTTTCGCCTCCGAGGGGGCCAGCCATGGATGAGTTACCGAACGATCTGCGAGAGATGCTCGATCTCGCTCGCGATGGGTACGACCCGCCCGACGACGCTGCCCAGCGCCGCGTGCGGATGGCACTCGCCGCTGCGATCGGCGCCCCGGCTGGCGCAGCGGTCCTGACCGGGGGCAAGGCCGCCGCGATGGGCAGCCAGGCCCCGGTGGCGCTGGCGGGCAAGTCCGGCTGGCTCGCGCTCGGCGGCAAGCTCACGGCAGCCGCCGTGGGTACCGTCGCCGCCGCGGGCATCGGCTACGCGGTGTACACGTCTCGGGCGCCGGTCGCCGAGCCCACCTCGGTGCGACCCGCGGTCGTGCAAGCCGCGCCCGCCGCGGAGCCCACGATCGAGGCGCCAGTCGTCGCGGAGCCCACGATCGCGGAGCCCGCGCTCGAACAGCGCGCGGTCGAGGAGCAAGAGCCGGCGGTCGCGCCGGACCTGAAGCTCAAGCCCCGCAAGGCCGCGCCCGTCGCGGACACGCTCGGGGACGAGATGGCGCTGTTGCGCAGTGCGTCGGAGGCCCTGGCGCGCAGCGACGAGGCCGGCGCTTTGGTGCACCTGCACACGCATGCCAAGCGCTATCCACGTGGCAGTTTACGTGAGGAGCGGGATGGGTTACGGGCGATCGCAGAGTGCACTCGCGATCAGCAACCGAGCCAGGACGCCGCCCAGCGCTTCGCGCGCCAGTACCCGAACTCCGTGCTCGGCGCACGCGTCGCCACCGCTTGCCGCGCGCGCTGAGCGTGGTCTCGCTGCTCGCCTGCCTGGCGGGCTGCAGCGAGATCAGCTCCACCGTGATCGGCATCGACCTCGCCGACGCGGGCAGCGACGGGCGCACCCCGCCCCTGGGCATCGACGCCTGCGACTTCGAGGCACGCGCCGAGGAGTTCCGCATGCAGTTCGAGAAGGACGGCGGCGTCGTCATCCCCGCCATCTGCAACCACCCGCAGTACCGCTGGGAGCTCGGCTGCCCCGCCCGCGAGGCGCTGGAGTACCTCTACGACTGCCTCAGCCCCGCCAGCGGCCTGCTCAACAACCTGGGCGACCAGTGATCAGCGCACGCCGCTGATCGAGAGCTCGCCCGGTAGCCGCAGCGGGGCGCGCGGTGCCCCTCCCGCGAACAGCGCACGCGCGATCATGGCCGGCGCCAGCAGTGCGCTCGGCGCGTCGACCAGCTGCAACACGCGCACGAGCCGGCGCGCCGTCGGCGGATGCTGGCGCGCCGCGCGCACCAGACGCGCGAAGTAGCCGTTCATGATGGCATCCAGCGCCGAGCGCGGGCCCTCTACCTCGGCGAAGCGCAGGTCCGCGCCCGTCGACATGTCCCACGGCCCGTCGAGCAGCCGCGCGGCCTCGCTGTAGAAGCGACGCGGCAGCTCGAACGGCTCCACGCGCGCGAGCAGACGATCGAGCCGCTCCGCCTCCAGCGCGGCCACCGTCATGCCCTGCCCGTAGACCGGGTTGAAGCTGCAGAGCGAGTCCGCGAACGCGATCGCACCGGCCGGGTAGCCGCGCTCACGTTCGTAGCGAACACGTCGGCTGCGCGGGTACTTGAAGCGCACCGGCTCGCTCAGCGGCTCCGCGCCCTCGAGCAGCTGCGCGATGTCCTGCACCGGCAAGCCGCGCGCGAACTCGCGCATCGAGGCGTGATCCGCCACCGGGTGCTCGCCGAGGTAGCCGCACAGCGTGACGACGAAGCTGTCCTTGTCGAGCGCCAGCGCCACGCCCGAGCGACGCCCGGGAGGAGACACCGAGAGCAGCGCACCCAGACGGTCGTTCATACGCCCGGGCGCACGACGATAGCTGGCGCTGACGTAGCCGAGGTCGACCTGCACGCTGTGCTGCGTCGGCAGGCGATGCCCCATCTCCGCCAGCCAGGTCGGGAAGCGCGAGCCGCGCCCCATCGCGTCGATCACCAGCTCCGCCTCCAGGAACTCCTCGCCGTGCTCGGCGTTGAGGTCGCGCAGGCGCACGCCGCGCACGGTGGCGAGATCACCCAGCAGGCCGCTCGCCTCGCAGCGCCCGCGAAACCGGACGACGCCCTCCTCCATCAGGCGCTGGCGCACGTAGCCCTCCAGCAGCGGACGCGAGCACAACACGCTGATCATGTCGTCGCCGCCCTGGCGCGGCAGGCGCTGGCCATCGATCACGAAGTCGCCATCGCGCAGCACGTTCGCGACCTGCGCGCCCATCATCTTGAGATCCGAGATCAGGCCCGGGAAGAACGCCTCCAGCGACTGGGCGCCACGTGCGAGCAGGGCGTGCGCATGGTGGCCCTGCGGCACGCCCTTGCGGTGCTGGCCGAGCTCCGGCAGCGGGTCGCGCTCCAGCACGGTCACGCGCCGAAAGTGATTGCGCAGCACCCGCGCCGCCAACAACCCGCCCATGCTCGCCCCGAGGACCACCGCGTGCTCACCCATGTCGCCTCCGTTCGCCGGGGCATGGAGCAAGCGGCGTGCGCACCGGGAGCCTCGACAATCGCAGGCTTTTCGGCCGCGGAACGCAGCCTGGTGCCCGGGCACGCGCGGTCGTGCCCAGCGCCTACCTAGGTGGGGCCCCGGAGGTTCATCTTGAGCGACTCGCTGATCCGCACCGACATCCCGCTGCGCCTCGACCGGCTACCCTGGTCGCGCTTCCACTGGCTGGTCGTGATCTCGCTGGGCATCACCTGGGTGCTCGATGGGCTCGAGGTGACCATCGTCGGCGCCGTCGCGAGCGTGCTGGAGCGCCCGGACACGCTCGCGCTGAGCAGCAGCCAGATCGGCATGGCGGGCAGCGCGTACCTCGCGGGCGCGATCAGCGGCGCGCTCGTGTTCGGACACCTGACCGATCGCTACGGACGCAAGAAGCTGTTCCTGCTGACGCTCGCGCTCTACGTGATGGCGACCAGCGCGACCGCGTTCTCCTGGAGCTTCACCAGCTTCGCGGTCTTCCGCGGGCTGACCGGCGCCGCGATCGGCGGGGAGTACGCCGCCATCAACTCCGCCATCGACGAGCTGCTGCCCGCGCGCGTGCGTGGCGTCGCCGACCTGGCGATCAACGGCACCTACTGGCTCGGCACCGCGCTCGGCGGCGTGCTCACGCTGTACCTGCTCGACCCGCGACTGGTTCCCATCAACCTCGGCTGGAGGCTGTCCTTTGGCATCGGGGCGCTGCTGACCGTGGCCGTGGTGCTGGTGCGCCGGCACGTGCCGGAGAGCCCGCGCTGGTTGATCTTGCACGGACGCGGCGAGGAAGCCGAGCGCACCGTCAGCCAGATCGAGCGCGACGTCGCCGAGCGCGAGGGGATCACGCTCGAGCCCATCGAGCGCAAGCTCACCATCGACGGCGCGCACCAGGTGACCTTCGCCGACGTCTGGCACGTGATCGTGCACCGCTACCGCAAGCGCAGCGTGTTGTGCCTGGTGCTGATGGTGGCGCAGGCGTTCTTCTACAACGCCATCTTCTTCACCTACTCGCTGCTGCTCACGCGCTTCTTCGACGTGCACCCGGAGCGGGTGGGCGTGTATTTGATCCCGTTCGCGATCGCCAACTTCCTCGGGCCGCTCGTGCTCGGCCGCTTCTTCGACACCATCGGCCGGCGCCCGCTGATGGCGTTCACCTACGGCGCGTCCGGGGCGCTGCTGTTGCTGGTTGGCTGGTTGTTCCGGCAGGGACACCTCGACGCGACCACGCAGGCGATCGGCTTCTCGCTGGTGTTCTTCTTCGGTTCGGCGGCCGCCAGCTCGGCATATTTGAGCGTCAGCGAGCTGTTCCCCATCGAGCTGCGCGCGCTCGCGATCGCACTGTTCTACTGCGTCGGCACGGCCGCAGGCGGGCTGGCGGCCCCCGCCCTGTTCGGTGCGTTGATCGAGACCGGCGAGCGACGCGAGGTGTTCACCGGCTACGCGATCGGCAGCGCGCTGATGTTGATCGCCGCGTTCGTCTCGCTCTGGCTCGGCGTCGCGGCGGAGCGACGCGGGCTCGAAGAAATCGCGGAGCCACTCTCGACGCGGTAAGAAATGGGCATGAAGTCTTACGAACTGCAGAAGCGCGACGGCTTCTCGGCGCTGGCGCCCTGCGAGCGGGAGCGCGCGAAGCTCGGCCCGCACGACGTGCGTGTGCGGGTGCGCGCCGTTTCGCTGAACTTCCGCGATCTGGCGATCGCCAAGAGCGCCAAGAACTCCAAGAAGCCGCCCGTCGTGCCCTGTTCCGACGGCGCCGGCGAGGTGATCGAGGTTGGCAGCGACGTGGGGCGCTTGAAGCTGGGCGATCGCGTCGCCGCCAATTTCTTCCCGCACTGGCGCGACGGCGAGCCCGACGCGACCATGCACAGGAACGCACTCGGCGGCACCATCGACGGCATGCTGCGCGAGGAAGTCGTGCTCGATCAGAGCGCGTGGGTGCTGTTCCCCAAGTACCTGTCGTACGAGGAAGCGGCCACGCTGCCGTGCGCGGGCGTCACCGCCTACAACGCGCTGTTCGAGAGCGCCTCGCTCAAGCCGGGCGACACGCTGCTGGTGCAGGGCACGGGCGGCGTCTCGATGTTCGCCCTGCAGCTCGCCCGGGCGGCCGGAGCGCAGGTGATCGTCACCTCGTCGAGCGCGGACAAGCGCGAGCGCGCCAAGAAGCTCGGCGCCGTGCACACCATCGACTACAAGGCCACGCCCGCGTGGGGCGAGGCCGCGCTGGCGTTCACCGGCGGCCGCGGGGTCGACATCGTGGTGGAGGTCGGCGGGCCCGGCACGTTCGATCAGTCGGTGGCGGCGCTGCGCTACACCGGCACCATGAGCATCCTGGGCACGCTCTCGGGCCTGCAGGGCGAGGTCAACACCTTTGGCATCTTCCACAAGGCGCTACGCGTACACGGCGTCTACGTGGGCTCGGTGCGCATGTTCGAGATGCTGAACCGCGCGCTGTCGCTGCACCAGATCCACCCGATCGTCGACCGCGTGTTCTCGTTCGACGACGCGCGCAGCGCCTACGAGTACCTCGCCAGCGGTCAGCACTTCGGCAAGGTCGTCGTGCGCGTCGATTGACGCGGACGACCCGGCTTACTGGCTGGCGCCGTCGTACTTCATGGTCTTGAGGCTATCGATGTCTACGCCCTCCAGGCAGCGCGCGTTGATCGCGATCATGGGCGTCCCATCGGGGCTCTGGCCGCGCGAGAACGAGCGGATGCCGCACGTCTTGCAGAACGGGTGGTGCAGCTTCTTCTTGCCGAACTGGTAGTCGGTCAGCGCGCCCTCGCCCTGCTCGAGCTTGAACACAGCCGCCGGCACGAACGCGAGCGCGGTGCCGCTGCGCCCGCAGATCGAACAGTTGCACGTGATCAGCTCGCCGCTGAGGTCGGCCTCGACGCTGTAGCGCACGTCGCCGCAGTGACAGCTGCCCTTGTAGGTCTTCTGAGCCATCGTGGAGCTCCTCCTTGCGCGGCGTGTCCCTGTTGCCCCGCAGCGCGACAGTATCCCTCCGGGCCTGGGGCGCAAGCGCGCGGCGCGCAACCTCATTGACGGGCTCGCCCGGAGCAATCAAGACTGGCCGACCATGGCCCTCCCCTCCCGGCGCTCCGTGCTCAAGTGGACGCTCGCCTCCGGCGTGCTCGCGTTCGGCGGTGGCGCGGCGCTGGCGCTGCAAAAGACGCAGCTCCGTGAGCTCACACCCAAGCTGGTCGCGCTCGATGCGAGCGCCTACGCGGTGCTGTGCGCGCTCGCGGACCGGCTCTGTCCCGCCCTCGGCGAGGGTGCCCCGGGCGCGCTCGCGCTGCAGGTGCCGGAGCAGATCGACGCCATGTTGCTCGCCAGCCCGGACGAGAGCGTGCGCGAGCAGATCGTCGGCGCGCTGATGATGCTGGAGAACGCGCTGTCCGGAGCGCTCTTCCTGGAGCGCTTTCAGCCGTTCACCAAGCTCGATGCCGCGGGCCAGGATGCCGTGCTCGCCCACATGCGTGACTCCTCGGTCGGCGTGCGGCGCACCGTCTTCCGTGCGCTGACCACGGTGGTCAACGCGTTCTACTGGGCCCAGCCGGATACCTGGCTGCGCGCCGGCTACGGGGGTCCGCCGGAGACCGCGGACCTACGCGAGATGTACAAAGACCAGCTCGTCGATCTCGACTCGCTGCGCGCCACACCGCTTGTGCAGGGAGCCTGAGTCGATGCCTGTCTATACCGGCGCGGACGTGAAGTCCGACCTCACACGCGAGTGCGACGTGTGCATCGTGGGCTCCGGCGCGGGAGGCGCGCACGTGGCGCAGCGGCTCGCGCTGGCGGGCAAGAGCGTGATCGTGCTGGAGGACGGCGGCTTCTGGACCAGCGACAAGTTCAAGATGAACGAGCTGGAGTCCGGCACGATGCTGTACCAGGAGGCCGCCGCGCGCGGCACCGCCGACCAGAGCATCCGCGTCTACCAGGGGCGCGCCGTCGGCGGCACAACCGTCGTCAACTGGACCACCTGCTTCCGCACGCCCGAGCGCGTGTTCGAGCACTGGCACGAGCACCACGGCGTCGAGGGCATCTCGCACGCGCAGCTGGTGCCGCACTGGGAGCAGATCGAGAAGCGGCTCAACGTCACGCAGATGACGCTGGAGCAGGTGAACAAGAACAACCTGGTCACCTGGAACGGCGCGGAGAAGCTGGGCTGGAAGAAGGACCTGCTGTTCCGCAACGTGAAGAACTGCGCGCACACCGGCTTCTGCGGCATGGGCTGCCCGATCGACGCCAAGCAGAGCATGCTGGTCACGATGCTGCCCGAGGCCGTGCGCGCGGGCGCCGACGTCTACGCGAACGCGTGGGTCTACACGATCAAGCGCGAGCAGCGTCGCTGCACGACGATCACCGCCAAGATGCGCGACCCGAAGACCGACAAGCTCAACGGCATCACGCTCACCATCAAGCCCAAGGTGACCGTGCTCGCCGGCGGCGCCATCAACACGCCCGGCATCCTGCTGCGCTCCAACATCGACGCCAACAGGCGCACCGGCATGCGCACGTTCCTGCACCCGGTGGTGGCGGCGACGGGCTTCCATCCGGAGAAGATCGAGCCCTTCACCGGCTCGCCGCAGTACGTGCACGTCAATGAGTTCGTCGACCGCGGCGACAAGATGGGCATGTTGCTGGAGGGCGCGCCCATCTTCCCGCTCGCGCTGGCCACGCACGGCATGAACTGGGGCGAGGACAAGCAGAAGCTGATGGAGCTGCTGCCGTACGTCTCGGTCACCATCTCGCTCCTGCACGACGGCTTCGACCTCAAGAACTACGACGACGGCGGCATGGTCACCGTGCGTAGCGATGGTGCACCGCGGCTCGACTACAGGTGGACAGACCGCTTCGTCGAGGGCCTCCGCCACGGCCTGCGCGTGGGCCTACGGGTGCAGCTCGCCGGCGGCGCCAAGCAGGTGATGAGCGGCCACCCGCGCTACGCGCGCACGGAAGCCGAGATCGAGGAGATCGTCAGCAAGGCGCCGTTCGGGCCCAACCAGGTGCCGGTGTTGTCCGCGCACGTGATGGGCGGCTGCCCCATGGGCACCGACGAGCGCAAGAGCATCGTGGACTCGCGCACGCTGCGCCACCACGGCTTCGACAACATGTTCGTGATCGACGGTTCGGTGTACCCCACGTCGCTGACCGTGAACCCGCAGCTCTCGATCTACGGGCTGGCGTCGTGGGCGAGCCAGTTCGTGCAGCAGGCGGTGGGTTGATGCGTTGGTTGGCGGTGTTGGGGTTGTGTGTCGCGTGCGGACGTGGCGACGGCACGCCGTCCTCGGACCAGCATCCGATCGCGGTCGACCAACTGAAGTCGGACGGCACGGATCCCGGTGAGCTCAACTACCGTCGCTACTGCATCGGCTGTCATGGCGCGGATGGCAAAGGCAACGGCGGCGTGACGGGCGCCGACCTCACCGCCAGCGACAGCCCCCTGCGCAGCAAGCCGGATGACGCGCTGCTGGTCTCCGTGCGCGACGGCAAGCAGGGCAAGTTCGCCGCCATGCCGGCGCACAAGCCGGTCCTGACCGAGGCCCAGATCCTTCAGGTGCTCGCGTTCGCGCACAAGCGCTTCGCGCCCTGAACACCCCGCTCGCGTGGGGAAAAACACGTGCGAAATCGTGCGTGGTGCGCCAGCCTACGACGATGATTCCGTAATCTTCCGCGGCGACGTGGCGAGCCAACGGACAGACGGGGTGGCGGCCATGCACGGCGTTAACTTCCTGGACACGCGGCCACGGAATCGCAGTAGGGTCACGGTCTTCGCTCGGAGAGTCGATGCAGCCTTCGCGACGTACTTGGATGACTGCACTCGCTTTGCTCGCCGGCTGCACAGGCATCGTCGAGCCCAAGAATGGCAGCGTCGAGTCCGACCCGGACAGCGTGCGCGCCACGGAGGGCAAGGACGCGGGACGACGTGATGCGCGTGTCGACGCCGGCAGCGACCAGGTGGTCGACGAGGACGACGGCGACGATGCGCCGAACAAGACCGTCGACGAGCCCGAAGCGCAGCTGAACGGCTGCGCGGAGAACGAAGACTACCCGCTCGCGCAGGGCCTACGCATCCGCGAGCTCGCGCTCTACCAGACCGTGAAGGTGCCGCTGTTCGCGGACGGTGCCTGGGTGACGCAGCGCGTGGCGCCCGTGGTGCAGCGCAAGAAGGCGCTCGTGCGCGTGTTCGTCGACCCGCAGGAAGGCTTTCGGCCGCACGACGTGCGCGCCGTGCTCAAGCTGACCAACGCCGGCGAGACGGTCGAGCTGATCGACGAGCGCACGATCGACGCCGCCTCCACCGACGCCGCGCT
>JBEVNG010000187.1:0-9185 GCA_040508235.1 Polyangiales bacterium
TCGTTCAACTGTACAGCGGCCAGCTCTGGCAACCGGGCCACCGGCTCGCCCTTCATCGCGAGCATCCGCAACATGTCCTGCAGCGAGCACGACACGAAGAAGTACTGCTGCTCGAGGCGCAGGATCTTGCCGGCCTCGGGCTCGTCGTTCGGATACAGCACCTTGGTCAGGTTCTCGCTGACGACCTTCTCCTGCACGGCGCGCAGGTAGTCGCCCACGTTGAACGCCTGGAAGTCGAACGACTCGGCGGCCGTGGCCTCCCAGAGCCGCAGCATGTTGGCGTTCTTGACGCCGAAGCCGCACAGCGGCGTGTCGTAGCAGTGCCCCTTGACGATGCGCTCCGGGTGCCAGCGAACGCGGTAGCGACCGCGCGCGTCCTGGTAGCCCTCGGTGAAGCCACCGAGCTTGACCATGTGCTCGATGTCGTAGCGCGGGATCTCCCACGGGTTGCCGAGGCGCAGCCACTTGTCCGTCACCTCGTGCTGCCAGCCGTCGCGGATCTGTTGATCGAAGATGCCGAACTCGTAGCGGATGCCGTAGCCGATCGCCGGCACGCCGAGCGTGGCGAGCGAGTCCATGTAGCAAGCGGCCAGGCGACCGAGGCCGCCGTTGCCGAGGCCGGGCTCCTCCTCGTGCTCGACCAGCTCGTCGAAGTCGAGGCCCAGGCTCTCCATGGCCTTGCGCGCGTCGTCGGCGATGCCGAGGTAGAGCAGGTTGGTGCCGAGCTGCGGGCCGATCAGGAACTCCGCGCTCAGATACGAGACCGTGCGCGACGCGTTCTGGAAGTAGGTCTGCGCGGTGTTGATCCAGCGCTCCAGCAAGCGGTCGCGCACCGTATACGCCAGCGCGCGGTAGTGGTCGTTGGTGTTGGCGACGGCCTGGAACTTGGCCAGGCGCGTGTAGAGGTTGGCGAGGAAGTCTCGCTTGATGGCTTCGACGCCGCTGCCGAGGTGAGCGGCCTTGGGATCGAGCGGAGGCATGGTCGACGGGCGTTCGGTCTTGGACATGCCCGTTTAGTTTGCCTAGCTACGCAAACCGTTGCCTGCTTTTTCGACTCCCAGCTTTCGTACGGGCGCTAGCCTGCGGACTGCAATCCCGCGGCGATGCCGTTGATGGTGATGAAGAGCATGTTGAGCACACGGTCGCGGTCAGCCTCGCTGGCCTCCGCGAGCCGGCGCTTCAGCTCGATCTGGGCGTGGCTGAGCACGTCGACGTACGGATTGCGGCGCTTGACCGTGGCCAGCAGGTGGGGTCGGTTGCCCAGGATCTCGTCCATGCCGCGCACGGCCAGGATCGACTTCACCGTGCGCTCCCACTCCGCCTTGATCTGCGGGAACAGCGCCTTGCCCTCGGCGTCGGCCAGGTCGGCGTAGCAACCGGCCACGTCGATGTCCGCACGGCTCAGGGCGAGCTGCGCGTTGTTGATCAGCGCCGCGAAGAACGGAGACTTGCGATAGAGGTCGCGCAAGGCCTCCACACCGTGACGCTGGATCACCGCATCGAGGCCGGAGCCGAGCCCGTACCAGCCGGGCAGGCCGTGGCGGCTCTGGTTCCACGAGAACACCCACGGGATGGCGCGCAGGTCCTCGAGCGAGAGGCCCTTCTTGCGCGACGACGGCCGCGAGCCGATGGGCAGGGCGGTGACCTCGTTGATCGGCGTGGCCGCCTGCGCGTAGCGGGCGAGCTTGTCCGGGTCTTCGAGCAGCTTGCGCCAGGTCGTGAGGGCCGCCTCGGCGGCCTCGCTGAACAGCGCGTCGCGCGCGGCCAGCTCGTCCTTGCTCAGGGCCTTGCGCTCGGCGAGGCCGGCCAGCAGCACGGCGGAGGTCACCTGCTCCAGGTCGCGCTCGGCGATCTCCAGCCGGCCGTAGCGGGCGTTGATGGTCTCGCCCTGCTCGGTCACGCGCAGGCGACCGCGCAGCGCGCGCTCGGGCTGGGCGCGGATGGCGCGGTGCGAGGGCCCGCCGCCCCGGCCGATGGCGCCGCCGCGGCCGTGGAAGATGGTGAGCGTGACCTTGTGCTCGTCGGCGACGTCCGCGAGCTTGTGCTGGGCGGCGCGCAGCGCGACCTGGCTGGCCGTGTAGCCGACCTGCTTGCAGGAGTCGGAGTAGCCGAGCATCACCTCCAGCTCGTCCCCGATGGCGGCGCGGATCGGCGGCGAGTGCAGCATCTGCGCGCCGATCACCGGCGCCTGCTCCAGGTCCTCCAGCTGCTCCAGCAGCGGCACGGGGCGCAGCTCCCCGGGGCTCAAGCCGGCGGCGCGCTGCAGGAACAGCACCTCCAGCAGGTCGCTCAGCGAGTTGGTGAAGCTGACGATGTAGCGCTCGCAGGCGCGTGGTCCCTGCTCGCGGCGTGCGCGTCCGACCATGTCGAGCATCGCGAGCAAGTCCTGCGTCTCCGGGCTGAGCGCGGCGCGCGAGGCGGGCAGCAGCGGCTCGGGGCGCGCCAGCAGCGCGTGCATCAGCTCGACGCGCTCCTGCTCGGAGAGCGAGGCGTAGTCGTCGTGCAGCTTCAGGGACTTCATCAGCTCGTCGGTCGCCTTCTCGTGCACGCCGGAGTGCTGGCGTAGATCGAGGCTGGCGAGGTGGAAGCCGAAGGTGTCCGCGCGTCGACGGCAGTCGCGCAGCAGCCCGAGCGCGAGCTTGCTGTTGCCGGTGGCGACCAGCGTGCGCTCGATCAGCAGCAGATCGCGCTGGTAGCCGAGCGCGTCGACGTAGGCCTCGTCGCTGCGCACCTTGGTGGCACGCAGGCGTGCCGCCATGTACCAGAGCTTCTCGCGCCACGGCTCGTGCACCGTGAAGCGCGTGACCCGAGCGGCGACCTCCGGGAAGCGCTCGCGGTCCTTCTCCAGGGCGCTGGTCAGCTCCTCCAGGCCGTCCTGCTTGGGCAGGCGACGCGACGACAGCGAGAGCATGCGGCCGAGCGCGTCGACGTCGCTCAGGTAGCGATCGAGGATCAGCTGACGATGGCGCTCCAGCACCGTGCGCGTGACGGGCGCGGTGACGAAGGGGTTGCCGTCACGGTCGCCGCCGATCCACGAGCCCCAGTGCAAGAACGACTGCACCGGAAAGGCGTCGGCGCCGAGGCCGAGCCAGTCCTCGTTGGGGTAAGAGCGCGCGAGCACGTCCTCCAGCTCCCGGTAGAGCGCGGGCGTGGCGTCGAGCAGCGTCAGCCGGAACACGTCCATGCCCGCCTCCAGCTCGTCGCGCGGAGAGGGCTTGGTCGCGCGCGAGTCCTCGGTGGTGTAGAGCGCCAGCGCGGCCAGCGACAGCTTCTCCAGCGAAACGTCCTTGGCGCGCGGACCGACCGGGTTCTCCAGCGCGTCGATGTGCTTCTTCACCTCGTTGAGGTGATCGCGCATGGTGCGACGACGCGCCTCGGTGGGGTGCGCGGTCAGCACGTTCATCACGAACAGGCGGTCGATCTGCTTCTTCACGTCGGCGGCGCTGAGGCCCTCCTTGCTGAAGGTGTCGATCGCTTGCTGCAGCGAGCCCTCTGGCGGCAGCTCGCGCGTGTGCCGGCGCAGGAGCCGGATGCGGTGCTGCTCCTCGGCCGCGTTGACCAGGTGAAACCACTGCGTGAACGCCCGCGCGAGGTCGCCGATCTCCTCCAGCTTCAGGCCCGAGATCAGCTTCTGGAAGCGCGCGCGTCCGCCCTCGAGCTGGCCGTCGCGCAGCGCGATGGCGGCGCTGCGCAGCTCGCGCACGCGGGCCAGCGTCTCCGTGCCGGACAGCTCCGCGATCGCGCTGTCGAGCACCTTGGTCAACATCGCGACGTCTGCATCGAGTGGCGCGTCGTCCGGTTGCGTCTTCATCCTGCCTCCCGTTGCCCAGAACTTACGAGCGATAGATTTCGAGCGCGAGAACGGGGCGAGAACCACGCGCCTCGGCTCGCGACGGACATGCACGATTCGCCCAGCTGCTCAAGTTTGCCTCACTTGTCGGTTTCCTGCGTACCCGCACGTGTGCTGCGATGCTTCGGCCGACAAAGGAGTGGACGCAGTGCAGACCATCGAAACCTGGCAGCCGCTGTTGGTACCCACGGTCGCGACGGCGGACGGGCTGATGCGCGTCGCCGACAACGACAGCGAGCCCGTTCCGTACCTGGCGCGTCCCAGTGCGCACGAGCCCGATTGGTCGCGGGAAGCGTGCGCGGCGCTGTCCTGGTTGCCGAGTCGGCAGCTGATGCGGGCCTATCGCTCGTACTCCGCCGGCGCCGCGACGGGAGGCGTACGAGGCGCGCTGCAGCGGAAGCTGGCCGTGCTGCACCACCGCTTCTGGTCCGCGGTGTCGGGCGCGGAGCTCCCGCTCAACACGCGCCGCGTCGAGGGCGGGCTGATGATGCCGCACCCGAACGGCGTGGTGGTGCACCCCGATGCGGAGATCGGTCCCAACTGCCTGCTGTTTCAGCAGGTGACGCTCGGCACCGGTCCACGCGAGGGCGTGCCCAAGCTCGGCGGCAGCGTCGAGATCGGCCCCGGCGCCAAGGTGCTCGGCGGCGTGACCATCGGCGACTTCGCCACCATCGGCGCCAACGCGGTGGTGATCGACGACGTGCCCGCCGGCGCGGTCGCGGTCGGCGTGCCCGCCGTGATCAAGCTCGACGCCCGCCGTCGCCGCTAGGCGCGCGTGACTTCGCGTGCGATCGCCGCCAGCACGCCCTTGCGTGCGCGGACGCGGATGCGGGAGCCGGTCTCGTCGTAGACCTCGTCGAGCACGCGGGTGCGCTCGCGTAGCAGCGAGACCTTGCGTTGCTCGGTGTAGGGCACGATGAACTCGGCGTCTTCCATGTCGCGCTCGAAGAACGCGACCAGCTGCGCGTGCATCGCGGCCACGTCTTCCTTGGCGCGCGCGGACATCTGCACCGCGTCGGGGAACTCGGCGCTCAGCGCGGCGCGGCCGGATGCGTCGACCTGATCGATCTTGTTCAACACCAGCAGGGCAGGCTGCTCGCCGGCGCCGATCTCCGCGAGCACCTCGCTGGTCACCGCCAGCTGATCGCGGAACGCGGGATCCGACGCGTCCACCACGTGCAGCAGCAGGTCGGCCTCCTGCGCTTCCTGCAGCGTCGAGCGGAACGACGCGACCAGATCGTGCGGCAGCTTCTTGATGAAGCCGACCGTGTCCGAGCACAGGATGCGCGGGCGCGTCTCGGGCTTCAGCACGCGCACGGTGGTGTCGAGCGTCGCGAACAGCTGGTCCGCCACGTACACCTCGTCGCCGGTCAGCGCGCGCATCAGCGACGACTTGCCCGCGTTGGTGTAGCCGACCAGCGCGACCGTGTTGACGTCGCTGCTGTCGATGCGGCGGCTGCGGCGCGTGTCCGACTCCTTCTTCACTTCTTCCAGCTCGCGGCGCAGCTCCGCGATGCGGTCGCGGATGCGGCGGCGGTCGAGCTCGATGGCGCTCTCGCCGGCGCCCTTGCCGCCGATGCCGCCGCGCTGACGGTCGCCGCCCGCGTGCGCCTCGCGCAAACGAGGCGCGGTGTAGTTCAGGCGCGCAATCTCGACCTGGAGCCGCGCCTCGCGCGTGCGGGCGTGGCGCTGGAAGATCGACAGGATCACCATCGAGCGGTCGAGCACCTCGGCGCCGGTCGCGGTCTCCAGGTTGCGCATCTGCGAGGGCGTCAGGTCGTGATCGATCAGCACCACGCTCGCCTGGGGCGTGCCGGGCTCGAGCGCGAGCTCCTCTTCCTCCTCGGACGAGCCCTTGCCGGGGGGCACGTACGAGGGAACGATGCCGGTGCCGCCGGTCCAGGCCGCGAGCTCGCGCAGCTTGCCTTCGCCCACGACGATCGACGGCGCCAGCGTGCCGCGCCGCTGCGTGACCTGGCCCACCACCTCGATGCCCAGCGTGTTGGCCAGCCGCGCGAGCTCGCGCAGCGACGACGCGAAGGTCTCGTCGTTCACCTGCGAGAGCTGGACGGCCACCAGGACGGCGCGCGGGCGCGGCCCGTCGGCGGAACGTACATGCGAGTCACTCATGAATCGCTGACCATGCGCACGGAGGCCCGTGCGCGCAAGCCGCGGCTCACTCCAGCTCGAAGGAGAAGCGCGCCTCGCAAGCGACCGCGGTGCTCGCCGTCAGTCGCGCCGACGCACCGAGGCCGACGAGCGGGCAGTTGCTGCCCTCGGTGGCCGGGACCCAGTCATAGAACAGGAAGCCGGGCATCGGGGTCGCCACGACGTCGATGGTGGCGCCACGGTCGAACCAGCAGTTGTTCGTGCCGGAGCACTGCGCCCCGGCGGGCAAGCCGCTCATCGTGGTGGTGCCCCAGGTGGCCCCGGTCTCGACCGTCTCCGGGCGCACGATCACCGAGACGAACTCCACAAAGTTCACGGTGCAGGTGAGGTTCGCGGAGGCGGTGATGCGGATGCTGGTGCCGGTGCGCGTGGTGCCGTCGCTGCAGGTCCAGTCGCGCACGCGGCCCGAGTACTGGTAGATGTTGCCGGTCAGCGTCACCACGCTGCCACCCGGCACCGTGCAGGCGGCGTTGGTGCAGGCGGCGCCGTTCACCTCGGCGCTGACGGTGGCGAACTGCACCGGCGACAGCGCCGTGATCGTGAACAGGTCGACGCGGAAGCTCGCGGTGCAGGTGCCGCCCTGCGTGACGTTGGTCGCGGTCGCCACCAGCGGGTTGCTCGCCGACTGGGTGCACATGCCCGACCAACCGTTGAAAGCGAAGCCGCTGACCATGCGCGCGGTGAAGGTCACGCTGCCGCCGTCGCTCACGGTGCAGACGTGGTTCGCGGTGCAGCTGCCCGGGTCGGCCGACGAAGCGGCGATCGAGCCGCCTCCCTCCGCGCCGACCAGACCGCTCACGGTGTGGGTGCGCAGCCTGTAGGTCGCGGTGCAGGTCGCGTTGGCCGTGACGCTGGCCACGGTCGCGCTGCGCGGCGCGTTCGGCAGCGCCGTGCAGCCGCCGGTCCAGCCCAGGAACTCGTGGCTGGCGCTGTCCTCGGTCGCGAACGTGACCGAGCCGCCGTACGGCACCACGCAGCTGCTGCCCGTGCAGGTGCCACCGCCCGCGTCGACCACGCTCACCGCTCCGCCGGCGGCGGGCGAGGCGTTGCCCACGACGGTGAAGCTGAGGCGCTCGAAGGCGGCGGTGCAGCTGGTGTTCGCCATCACGTTGGGCAGCACGATCGCCGCGCCGCCGGTGACGGGGCAGGCGGACCAGCCGCTGAAGCGGAAGCCCGCGATGGGCATCGCCATCAGCGTGACCGACGCGCCGTAGTTCACCTGGCAGGCGTTGCCGTCGCACTGGCCGCCCTGCGAGCTGGCGAGCACGATGCCGCCCGCGCCGGCGTTGCCGGTGACGGTGACGCGCACGCGGTCGAAGCTCGCGCGGCAGGAGCCGGCCGCGGTCACGTTGGCGACCGTGGCCTGCAGCGGGTTCTGCGCGTCGGCCGTGCAGCCGGTCCAGCCCTGGAAGGTGTAGCCGGGCTCGGGGGCGACCGTGAACGTGGCGCTGCCGCCGTGGTTCACCGTGCATGTCGCCCCGGTGCAGGTGCCGTTGGTGGAGGTGGCGGCGCTGATGCTGCCGCCGGCGCCGGACTCGCCGGCCACGCGATACGAGCGCAGCGTGAAGTTCGCCACGCAGGTGCTGGCGGCGGTGACGGGACCCGCGATGGCGCGCGTGGCATCGGCGGCGAGCGCCATGCAACCGGTCCAGCCCGTGAGGTTGTAGCCAGGCGCCGGCGCCGCCGCGAAGGTGACGGTGCCGCCGTAGTTGACGACGCACGCGCTGCCCGTGCAGGCCGCGTCGTTCATCGCGGCCACGCTCACCGTGCCGCCGCCCGCGGGAGCCGCCGAGCCGACGACCGCGAAGCTGAGCCGCTCGAAGGCCGCGGCGCAGGTCACGTTGGCGGTCACGTTCGGGACCTCGATCGCGGCGCCGCCCGTGATGCCGCAGCCCATCCAGCCGAGGAACCGGTAGCCGGCCGATGCGACCGCGCTCAGCGCGACCGAGCTGCCGTAGTTCACGGTGCAGGCGCCGGCCATGCAGTCGCCGCCCGGCGAGGCCGCGGCCACCGCGCCACCGACACCCGCGGTGCCCGTGACGGTGAAGCGCAGGCGCTCGAAGCTCGCGACGCAGGTCGTGGCCGCCGTGACGTTGGCGACGCTGATCTCGGCCGCGTTGCTGGTCTGGCAGCCGCTCCAGCCGTCGAAGCGCCAGCCGGTGTTGGGCGCCGCGCGCAGCGTCACCGCGCTGCCGAAGTTGACGACGCAGCCGTTGCCGCTGCACACCGCGCCCTGGGCCGCGGAGGTGGCCGCGACCGTGCCGCCGTCGGCGGGGCGCGCGTTGCCCACCACATTGAAGCGCTGGCGCGTGAAGTTGGCGGTGCAGTCCGCGTTGCCGGTGACGTTGGCGAGCTCGAGTGCCAGGTTCATGCTCGTGCTGCAGCCGCTCCAGCCGCCGAAGTTCCAGCCTCGGGCCGGCGTGGCGGTGAGCGCGGCGCCGCCGCCGTAGGGCACGGTGCAGCGCAGGCCAGTGCAGGTGGCGCCCGGTCCGCTGGCGCTGATCGCGACGCTACCGCCATTGTCGGGCGTGCCGACCGCGGTGACCACGAAGGTGATGCGCTGGAAGCGCGCCTGGCAGGTCGCGTCGGCGCGCACGTTGGGCAGCGTGACCGCGGCCTGATCGCTGCTGGTGCAGCCCGACCAGCCGCCAAAGCGCCAGCCGACCGCGGGCGCCGCGGTGAGCGTGACGGCGGTGCCCCAGTCGACCGTGCACTGTCCGTTGCCGCACTGCGGATTGCCCGCGCCGGCGGCCACCACCACCGTGCCGGAGTCGGCCGGGGCGACGCTGCTGCCGACCGTGTAGCGGAGCGGCGTGAAGTTCGCCGTGCACGCCATGTCGGTGGCGATGCCCTCGAGCGTGAGGGTGGGGCCGTTGGCGCTGGAGCAGCCGCTCCAGTTCACGAAGCGGAAGCCCTCCGCCGCGGTCGCCGTCAGCGACACGCGCGAGCCGCGGTCCACCTGGCAGGTGGCGCCGGTGCAGCTGGCCGCGCCCGAGTCGGACGTGGCCGCGATGCCGCCGCCGCCGATCGGCGCCGCGATACCGGCGACCGTGAAGCGACCGACGAAGTTGGCCTGGCAGGTGGTGTTGCCCTGCACGTTGGCGATGCGCACGGTCGGCTCGGTGCCGGTGCACGCGCCGCCGCCACTCCAGCCGGAGAAGCGGTA
>JBEVNG010000339.1:0-37499 GCA_040508235.1 Polyangiales bacterium
TCGTGTTCCAGGCGCTCGGCCTCGAGAAGTCGAGCTGGAGCGGCAGCGCGGCGAGCAAGAACTTCGCCTATACGTGGAACAGCACGCTGCGCGACATGGCGCGAGTGGGCCTGCTGGTGATGCACCGCGGCAGCTGGAACGGCAAGCGCGTGCTGGCCGAGGACTACGCGTACAAGATGACGCACCCCTCGTTCGAAAGCGCCAACACCGCCTACGGCTACCTCACCTGGCTCAACGCGCGCACCGGCGGTACCGGCCCGGGTGGCGCGGGCACCGGCACCGGCGGCGACCCGTGCGCCCCGGCCGCGGTCTGGCAGAAATACCCGCACGGCATGTTCTCCAAGGCGACCGACTGCAACTTCAACGCGCCGCACGTGTGCACGCAGAAGTACGACGTCGGCGTGTGGAGCGCGCAGGGCCTCGGCGGTCAGTTCATCGTCGGCCACGCCGGCCTCGACATGGTGATCGTCGCCAAGAACTTCAGCGGCGGCGACGGGCCCACCGGCCTGTGGAAGGCGATCCGTCCGGCGCTGGTCAAGCTCGATCCCGAGTACAAGGGCGACGAGGCCGCGTTCTGCAAGGCCTACGGCGCCAACGACTACGCACCCGACCTGGTGGGGACCGTCACGCAGCCCGCCGACTGAGCGCGTGTTATGCACCCGCGATGGTGCTGTTGTGGGACCACGATGGGGTGCTGGTCGAGACCGAGGGGCTGTATCTGCGGGCGACGCGCGAGGTACTCGCCAGCGTCGGCGTCGCGCTCGATGAAGAGCTGTACCGACAGCTGTTCCTGATCCAGAACGTCGGCGCCTGGCACCTCGTGCAGGGCAAGAGCGACGACGAGCTGGCCGCCCTCAAGCGACGGCGCGGCGAGCGCTACACCGAGCTGCTGCGCGCGGGCGACACGTACATCCCCGGGGCGCTGGCGATGATCGCGGAGCTGGCGTCGCGTCATCGCATGGCGATCGTGACCAGCAGCCGACGCGCGCACTTCGACGCCATCCACGAGGGCCGTGCGCTGCCCGGCCACTTCGAGCTGATCCTCGCGCGCGAGGACTACCAGGAGTCGAAGCCCGATCCCGAGCCGTACCTGACCGCGATGGCGCGCATGAACGTGTCGCCCGCGCAGTGCCTCGTGATCGAGGACTCGGAGCGAGGCCTGCGCGCCGCCCATGCCGCCGGCGTGCGCTGCTGGGTGATCCCGTCGCCCCTCACGCGCGACTCCGACTTCTCGCGCGCCGAGCGCAGCTTCGCGAGCCTACCCGCGCTGCACGCGGCGCTGCGGGAGCTGTCATGAAGTACGTGGCCGCGCTGCTGGCCGCGCTGGCGTTCGCGGGACTCGGGATCTGGATTCGCGCCACGCGCAGCACGCCCGTCGAGCTGGAGGTGGGTCCGGACACGACCGTGATCCTCGGCCCGCTGTTGCCGCAGGGAGGCGTCGACTACGACGCCGCGATGGGCGCCTCCGCGGCGTCGGAGCAGCGCCTGGAGCTGCTGCTGGCGGTGCTGGAGAGCGACCCCGCGTCCGAGGGCTGCACCCCGCTGGCGAGCGAGCCGCGCGGGCGCCTGGTCGAGATCGTGCGCGAGCCGCTGCGCATGCGCCGGCCCGCCAGCCACGTCACGCCGGCCTCGCAGCAGCTGGCCACGCGCCTCCTGGTGCTGCTGCGCAGGCTGCGCTGCAGCTGCACGGAGCAGCCGGCCCAGGCGCTCGACGCGGGTCACCTGCTCGCGGCCGTCAGCGCCTACCTGAGCTCCTCCAACCAGGACACGTTCTACCAACTGCACTCACTGGCCGCGCGCGCGGCGACCGGCTGCTTCGCGCTGGCGCCCGCCGAGGCAGCGCGTGACGTGTCCACGCTGCGCTTCTTCGACGTCAGCGAGCACCTGGAGCTGGTGCGGCTCGGACTGCTGGAGGAGATCGTGATGCGCCAGGACCCGCACTTCGACGCCAACGTGGCGCTGCGCGCGTTCAACGAGGACTTCATGCGCGCGGCCGACGGCGCCGAGCTGCCGCCGCCGGTTCAGCCCGCCACCAGCTGGCTGCAGAGCGCGAGCGAGCAGCGCAGCGAGAAGAGCGCGTTCGTGGGCCGCAGCCACGCGCAGCTGGTGCCCGAGATCGTGGCGGCGACGCGCACCGCGCACGAGAACACGGTCAACGAGCGGCGGGCGTGGAAGCAGCCGTGACGCGCACCGGGAAGTTCACCGAGTTGGCGAGGAAGCAGGCCTCGTGCGCCTGGTGGTGCAGCGCCGCCAGCTCGGCCTCGCTGGGTTCCGTGCCGACCCAGCTCAAGCTCGGACGCAGCTGCACTTCCTGAAACGCCCAGCGACCGTTCGCGTCCTCGACCAGCGTGCCGAGCGCGTCGTCGACGTAGCGCGCCAGCTCGAAGCCCGCGCGCCGGGCGAGGTCGAGGAACCACAGCATGTGGCAGCTCGCGATCGCCGCGATGAACGCCTCTTCCGGGTCGACCGCGGCTTCGTTGGACATCGGCGTGCGAACGCGCTGCGGCGACGCCGAGGCCAGCACGCTCAGCCCACCGTCGAACTGCCAGACGTGCTGTCGCGTGTACGTCGCGTCACGGTGCGGCGTCTCGCCCGCCTGCCAAACCACTCGCGCCACGTGCTTGCTCATGATCCCTCACGGTCGCAGGTCTTGCTGGCAGATGCGTAGACCATCCGACGTCGGCATGCACTCGCAGTCCGGGGTGTCCGCCGCGCAGCTGCGCGCGCAGTGCGACGCCGCCGCGCCCGCCACGCGCACGCACAGCGCGCTGCCGCGGCAGTCGTTGATGCCGTGGCACTCCTCGCGCACGCCGCGCATGCCCTCCAGCGTGCAGCGGCCAGCGTTGGCGATGTCCGCGCGCGGACGGCACGCCATGCCCGCCGGGCAGTCCAGCTCGCCGCCGAGCCGGCACGCGCAGTTGTCGCCGAAGCAGCGCGACCAACCGCGGCGCAGCGCCGCCGTGTGCTGCATCAGCGTCATCTGCTGCGCGCTGAACGTCTCGCGGCAGTCGGCGTAGTAGCTCATCAGGTTGCTGGCATCGGGCCGCGCTTCGCTGGCGCAGGCGACCTGACACAGCTGATCGTAGCGACACGCATCGGGCCCCGGATCGAGCGGCGTGTCGCAGATGCCGTCGCCGTCGCGCGAGCACACGGGCTGGCAGGCCTGCGCGCCACTGGCGTCCGCGTAGCCGAGCAGCGGCGCACGCTGCGTGTCGTGCGTGTGGCAGAGCCCGAAGAAGTGGCCGATCTCGTGCGCGAGCGTGGTCGGGTAGCGGGAGCGCCCGATCGCGACCAGGCCGACGTCCGGCCCGTAGCCATCCTGGATGCCGCCGCAGGTCGCGTTCGGCAGCGTGGACATGCCGGGCTTGGGCACGTCTCCGGTCGCGAGCACCTTGTCCGTGAACACAACCGGCACGTAGAAGCCGCTGCGGTCCGGGTGCACCAGCGGATCGCTCGCGAGCCGCTTGAACACGTCCTCCTCGAGCGACATCAGGTCCGCCTGCGCCAGCTCCACCACCGAGTCGAGCTTGAACTGCAGCGCGCCCGGCAGCTCGGTGGCGGCGAAGATGCGGTTGAGCTGATCGACCTCCTCGCGGATGGCGGGCTCGCTCTGGCCGGCGCGCCCCGCGCTGGTGATGCGGAACGCGACGATCGAGATCGGACCGCAGTCGAGCTCGTCGTCGATCAGGCCGTCGCCATCCTCGTCGCGGCCATCGCAGCTCTGCTCCTCGCCGGCGCCCGCGTTGATGCAGCCGCAGGGCCCACACGAGCTCGCCACCGTCACGGCGGGACGCATGCACATCGCGCCCGCGTCGGGGAACGTGACGCACTGGCTGAGCGACTTGCCGCAGTCGATGCGATCGATGCGTCCGTCGAGGCAGCGGAACAGCACGTTGTCTTCGCAGTGGGCCGCGCCCTGCTTGCAGCGCAGCGCCTCCGCGAGGATCGGCGCGCAGGCCGCGCCCTCCGCGCCATTCGCGCAGCGCATGCCCTGGGCGGCGCAGTCGACGCTATACTGCTTGCCGTCGACGCACAGCTCGACCTTGTCGCCGATGCACACGCCCTCGGGCGGACCGATGCAGCCGTTGGCCAGCAGCGACTGGCACTCGTCGCCGACGCACGCCTTGGGCCCACACTCCTCGACCTTGCGCTCGCGGTTGCCGCAGCTGTCGAAGGCCCACACGTCGCCGCTGTCGCAGCGCTCCACGAAGTGCGTGACGCACTCGTCGTCGCTCGCCGAGCCGTACGGGAGCAGCGTGCCGCCGCGCTTGCGCTTGCCCTCGGGGCGCCACACCAGCGGGTCCTCGTCCTGCACGCGCGGCGCGGGCTCCGGGTGCTCGCGCAGCGTGGTCACCATCAACGCCAGCAGCGAGGCGACCAACAGCGCGAGCAGGAACACGGTTCGCGGTGAGGGGGAACGCTTGCTCACTCCGCTGGACCTTAGTCGCTCGCGCGACATCTCGCTACGCTACTCGCCGAGGGCGTAGGCGAGGCGTGCGCGCGCGAGCCGGTCGTCGACCAGCGCGTCGAGCGCGTTCAAGCGCGCCTGGTTGAGCTCCAGCTCGCTGGCAAAGACGTCGGCTAGCGTGATGGTGCCGCCGCGTAGCTCCGCGTCGCGCTGCTCGTAGGCGGCCTGCGCGGCGGCCTCGGCGGCGCGCGTGGTGGAGAGGTTCTGCTCGGTGCGACCGAGCGTCGCGCAGGCGGTGCGCACCTCCAGCACCAACGAGCGGTCGAGCGCCCGCAGGTCCGCCTCCGTGGCGGCGGCACGCGCGTCGTCCTCGCGCCCCTTGCGCACGGCCACCACCGTGTCGTTGGGCGCGTAGGTCAAGCTCGCGCCGACCTCCCAGCTGCTCTGCCACACCGCGCGCGGCGGGATCTGGTAGCGATTGGGCTGCGCGTAGTCGCCGCCCGCGTAGACGCCCAGGTGCGGATAGCCGCTGGCGCGCTGCGCCTTGGCGCCCTTGCGCTGCGCCAACAGCGCCTTCCGCAGCGCCAGCACCTCCGCCCGCTGCGCGCGTGCACGCTGGATCAAGACCTCGGTCGCCGGCAAGACCGACGGCTCGGCCGCCAGCTCGGTCACGCCGTAGCGCTCGCCCTCTGCTTCGTCGAGCAAGGTGCGCAGCGAGGCGTCGGCGACGTCCGCGCTCGACTCCGCCGCCACCACCGCCTGCTCCGCCGCCGCCACGCGCGCCAGGGCGCTCGCCCCGTCCGAGGGTGCGCGCACGCCCGCTTGCACGCCTGCGTCGATCGAGGCCTGCAGCGCACGCGCCTGCACCAGCGCACGCGTCGCGACCGCCAGCGCACCGCGCGCACGAGCCAGCTGCAGGTAGGCTTCGCGCGCGCTCAGCCGCACCCGCGCACGCTCGGCGTCGATCTGCGCACGGCTGGCGTCCGCCTGCGCCCCGCTGCCCGCGAGCAGCGGCAAGGTCACGAAGATGAGATCGCTGACCGGGTAGCTCAGCCGCGCGGACAGCGCGCCCTGATCGCGCGGGATCGAGATCTTCATGCCCGCGATGCGCGTGTCCGGGAAGCCGTCGATGTGCGTGTAGCGCGCGCTGGTGTCGAGCCGCGGCAGCAGCGCCGCGCGCGTCTTGAACAGCGCGGCGTCGGCGGCGCGCGCCAGCGCCTCCGCGCGCTCCAGGGAAGGCGCCGAGGCGAGCGCGCGCTGCACCGCCCGCTCGGAGGTCAGCGGCACTCCGACCTCGAGCTCGTGCGCGAGGTCGAAGCCCTGCGCGCGCGCCGCGCCGGCGAGTGAGAGTACGACGAGTGCGATCGTGATGCGCATGTTCATCCCTGTTGGTTGCGAAAGGCGACGCCGGCGAGGGCACAGAGAGCGACACCGAGCACGGCGAGCGCGCCCAGCTGGACCGCGAGCTCCGACGCACTCGCGCCGCGCAGCAGCACCGCGCGCAGGATCTCGGCGTAGTGCCGCAGCGGGTTGATCGCGGTCAGCGGCGACAGCCAGCTGGGCATCGAGCGCACCGGCGTCATGATCCCGCTCAGCAGCGCGGCCGGCAGCATGAACAGGAAGCCGCCCATGAACGCCTGCTGCTGGCTCGCGCTGAGGCTCGCGATCAGCAGGCCCGCGCCGAGCGTGTTGGTCAGGTAGAGCAGCGTCGCGCCCAACATCAGCGTGAACGAGCCGCGCAGCGGCATGTCGAAGCCGTACGCGCCGACCGCCATCGCGAGCGCGAAGTCGAGCAGGCCGATCAACGCGAACGGGATGATCTTGCCCACGATCAGCAGCAGCCCCGGCAGCGGCGTGACCTGGATCTGCTCCAGCGTGCCGCGCTCGCGCTCGCGAGCGAGCCCCATCGAGGAGACCACGGTGGTGATCAGGAGCAGCAGCATGCCCGCCACGCCCGGCACCATGTAGATGGAGGTCGACAGGCCCGGGTTGAACAGCACGCGCGAGGGCACGTCGACCTTGCCCGCCGTGCGCAGGTGCGCGGCGACGGCGTTGGCCGCGACGTTGGCGCGATTGGGGTCGCTGCCATCGAGCACCATCTGCACGCGCGGGCGCACGTGGCGCGCGTGGTCGCGGGCGAAGTCGCGCGGGAAGAACAGCGCCGTCGCCGCCTCGCCCGTCTCCAGCATGCGCAGCGCCGCGTCGTCGGAGCTGGGCGTGCGCACCAGGCGCAAGGTGCCGTCGGACGCCAGTCGGCGCGCGTGCTCGCGACTGTCGGCGCTCCGGTCCGCGTCCAAGACCGCGGTTGGCACGTGATCGACGTCGAGCTGCACGGCGCTGCCGAACAACACCAGCTGCACCAGCGGCGCCGCCACCAGGAGCGCCATCATGCGCCTGTCGCGTACGGTCTGGCGGAGCTCCTTGAGCACCACCGCCCAGAGCATGCCGAGCGTGTTCATGCGATCGTCCTTGGAAAGCGAGCCGTCGACAGCGCGAGCATCACCAGGCCGAACGCGCCCAACATCAGCGCCTCCGGCCACAGCTCGCCCAGGCCGTTGCCGCGCAGCAGCACGCCGCGCAGGCCCGACACGTAGTAGCGAGCGGGGACCGCGCGGCTGAGCCACTGCAGCGCGGTCGGCATGTTGTCGATCGGGAACACGAAGCCCGACAGCAACAGCGAGGGCAGCATCGAGCTCATGGTCGCCAGCTGCGTGGCCACCATCTGGTTGCGCGCGACCACGCTGATCAGCAGGCCCAGCCCGAGCATGCCGATCAAGAACAGCAGCGACAGCAAGCAAAGCGTCGGCGCCGAGCCGCGGAACGGCACGTCGAACACCCAGCCACCCGCCGCGATCACCAGCAGCACCGCGAGCAGGCCCAGCAGCAGGTACGGCAGCAGCTTGCCCAGCACGATCTCGGCGCGCGTGACGGGCGTCGCGAACAGCTGCGCCATCGAGCCGCGCTCCCACTCCCGCGAGACCGTGAGCGCGGTCAGCAGCACCGCCACCATCGCCAGCACGTAGGCGCTGATGCCGGGCACCAGGAAGACGGCGCTCTTGCCCGAGGGATTGAAGCGCGTGATCGTGCGCAGCTCGATCGCGGGTGCGATGCGCAGCTCACGCGTGGAGCTCGCGAGGATCGCGCGCACCGCCAGCTCGCCGCGCGCCCTCGCCTGCGTGGCGCTGGAGTTGTCGGAGCCGTCGACCAGCAGCTGCACCTCGGCGTGCTCTCCGCGCGCCAGGTGGCGGGCGAGGTCGCGCTCGATCACCACCACCATCGCCGCCTTGCCCTCGACCAATGCGCGCTCGGCCTCGGCGCCGCTCGCGTACAGGCCGGCGTCGTCGAACACGTCGTCCGCCAGCAAGCGTCGACGCAGCGTGCGGCTGACGGTGCTCTGGTCGAGGTCGACCACGGCCACCGGCAGATGCTCCAGATCGAAGCTGACGCCGAAGCCGAACAACAGCAGCATCAGCAGCGGCATCGCGAGCGCGAGGTAGAGCGTGCGCACGTCGCGCATCACGTGGCGTACCTCCTTGTCCGCGAGGGCGAGGATTCGGCGCGGCTTCATGCGGCCTCCTTACGGCCGACCACGGCCAGGAACACTTCCTCGAGCGACGCCTCCACCTGGCTGTCGCGTGTGATCTGGGCGCCCGCGCGCCGCAGCGCTTCCTCCAGCCGCGCCAGGTCGGTGCCCTTGGCGTCGAAGCGCACGCGCAGCCGATCGCCAAACAGATCCGCGGCGCGCACGAACGGCAGCTGCCGCGCCGCGCCGAGCACGCGCTGCAGGTCGCTGCCCTCCAGCTCGACCGTGGTGCCGGGCACGTACTCCGCCTTGAGTGCGTCCGGCGTGTCGAGCGCCACCAGCGCGCCGTCGACCATCAGCCCGATGCGCGCGCAGTACTCGGCCTCGTCCATGTAATGCGTCGTGACGAACACGGTGGTGCCCTGCGCCGCCAGCTCGCGGATCAGCTTCCAGAACTGCCGCCGCGAGACCGGGTCGACGCCCGCGGTGGGCTCGTCGAGGAACACGATCTCCGGCCGGTGCATGACCGCGCAAGCGAGCGCGAGCCGCTGACGGATGCCGCCTGGCAGCGCGGACGCCGTCTGCGTCAGGTGCTCGCCCAGGTCGGTGCGCTCGACCACCTGCTCGATGGCGCCGCGCAGGGCCTTGCCGCGCAGCCCGTAGATGCCGCCGAAGAACTGCAGGTTCGAGCGCGCATCGAGGTCGAGGTACAGGCTGAACTTCTGGGACATGTAGCCGATCGACGCCTTCACGCGCTGCGGCGCGTGGTCGATGTCGTGACCCGCTACGCGGGCGCGACCGCCCGTCGGCGCCAGCAAGCCGCACAACATCTTGATGGTGGTCGACTTGCCCGCGCCGTTGGCGCCGAGGTAGCCGAAGATCTCGCCGCGCTCGACGTGGAAGCTGACGTTTCGCACGGCCACGAACGAGCCGAACTCGCGGCGCAGGTTCTCGACCTCGATCACGTGGCTCACGCGGCCTCCCGACTCGCGACGCGCGCGAGGAACAGGTCCTCGAAGTCGGGGCTGACCTTGCGCGCGCTCGCATTCAGCGTGGCCAGATCTTGGTCCAGCGGCGCACCCGGACGCACCACCACACGCAGCCGCTTGCCGGCCGGCGACGCGGCCACCACGTAGGGCGCGCGCTCGAACAGCGCGTGCAGCGCCGCGCGCTCGCCGCCCTGCACCTCGAACACGTCGCACTCCAGCTCGCTCGCCAGCTTGGACGGTGCGCCCTCGGCCAGCAGCGCGCCCTCGTGCAGCAGGCTCACGCGGTGGCAGCGTGAGGCCTCGTCCATGTACGGCGTCGACACCAGCACCGCCATGCCCTCGCCGGTCAGCTCGTAGATCAGCTCCCACAGCTCGCGCCGACTCACCGGGTCCACGCCGTTGGTGGGCTCGTCCATCAGCAGCACGCGGGGCTCGTGCAGCAGCGCGCAGGCGAGCGCGAGCTTCTTGTACATGCCGCCGCTGAGCGCATCGGCGCGGCGATCCGCGAAGCGCGCCAGCCGCGTGATCGCCAGCAGCCGCTCGCTGCGCTCGTGGAACACGTCCTTGTCGAGCCCGAACAGCCGGCCAAAGAACCACAGGTTCTCCGCGATCGAGAGGTCGCCGTACAGGCTGAACTGCTGCGGCATCAGCCCCAGCTGCTCGCGCGCGTCGCTCTCCAGCGGGTCCTTGCCGAGCACGCGCACCTCGCCGGCGCTCGGGCGCATCAAGCCGGCCAGGCAGTTGAGCGTGGTGCTCTTGCCCGCGCCGTCCGGTCCGACCAGGCCGACCAGCTCACCCGGCTCGACGGTGAGGTCGAGGCCGCGCACCGCCGTGACGCCGCCATACGCGCGGACCAAGCCCCGTGCGATCAAGGCGGTCATGGCCGCACCAGGCTCGCGACGGCCTGCATGCCGGTGCGCAGCGCGTGGTCCGGATCCGCGACGCGCAGCTCGACCGGATAGACCAGGCGGTCGCGATCGCTGCGCGTCTGCACGTTGCGCGGCGTGAACTCCGCCTCGCGTGCGATGCGCTTCACCTGAGCCTGGAACACGCGCTCCGGATACGCGTCCGCGCGCACCTCGGCGTGCGTGCCGATGCGAGCGGCCGCGACGTCGACGTTGGACAGGTAGAAGATCAGCTCGATCTCGTTCGGATCGATCAGGCGCGCCACCGGCATGCCGAGCGCGACCACCTCACCCGGGTCGTAGTAGACGCGCTCCAGCACGCCCGCGCGCGGCGCACGCACGCTGCACTCGTCGACCGCGATACGCGCCGTGGTCACGCTCGCCTCCAGCGCGACCACGGTGCGCAGCGCCGCCTCCGCAGCCGCCGCCGCGGCCTCCGCCTGCGCGCCCGCGGCTCCCGCTTGTCGTCGCGTCACCGCCTCCGACGCACGCGCCGCGCGGGCACGGTCCGCCAGCTCCGCGGCCTGCGAGCGCGAGCGATCCCGGATCGCTATTGCGGCGTGCTCGCCCATCGACTCGTAGCGATCCGCATCGCGCGTGGCCAGCTGCTGCTGGGCCAGCAGCGCCGCCGAGGTGGCGCCCTGTACACCGACGGACGCCAGCGCCGCCGCACGCTGTCCGAGCGCTGCCCGCGCCTGTGCCGCCGCTTGCGCGGCACTCGCCTGCGCCGCCTCCAGCCTCGCCTGCGCCTCCGCGACGCGGGCCAGCGGCTCGTCGCAGTCGAGCTCCAGCACCACGTCGCCCTGCGCGACCGCCTGTCCCTCGCCGTGCAGCACGCGCTTCACGCGCCCCGCCACCCGCGGCGCGAGCTCGATGCCGTCCGCCTCCAGCACCCCCGAGCCGCCGGCCGGTCCGTGCTCGGCCTGGCTCTGGGCGCGAATGCGCCAGGCAATCAGCGCCACCAGCGCCGCCGCCATCACCACCACGATCGTCATCACTCGCTTCATCGCGCCGCTCCGTTCCGGAAGACCTGCGAGCGAGCCCATTGCGACCTGTGTGCCAAGGCCCAGCACACGAAGATCGCAGCCGTTTTCGTGTAACTCCGGCGCACGAGTCCGGAACTCCGGACAGCCGCTTTCCGGAACCCCGGACGCCGCTCCGGCGCGCGGCGCTGGTAGATTCCGCGCATGGCCGACTCGCAACGACCGCTCGCGCACGGCGCGCTCGACTGGCTGCTCACCCACGCGGTGCGGCTGCGCCTGTTCATCGCGCCGGTCTTCGCCACGCTGGCCGGGACCTTTGCCTACTACGAGGCGACTCCGTGGCGGCGCATCACCTGTTTGTGCACGGCCACCACCGTGATCACGCTCTCGTTCGTCGAGTGGGTGCGCCTGCGCCGCCACGGAACCGGCGTCGTGCAGCTGCCGCTCAACGTGCTGATCATGGTGACCGCGCAGCTGACGCTGATCACCGTGACGGGCGGCGTGTTCAGCCCCGTGCTCCCGATCCTGATCCCGATGGTGGTGCTGACCGCGCTGTTCGGGGAGCGTCGCACCGTGCTCACGCTGTTCGCGCTCGCGATCCCGTGGCTGTTCGCGCTGGCGTGGCTGCACTCGCGAGGCTCGCTGATGCCCGCGCTCTACGGTGGCGCGCAGACGCTCGAGCACACCGCCGCCCCGTGGATCGCCGCCACCATGCTCACGCTGATGCTCAACCTGACGGGCCGCGCGGGGCTCGCCCTGCAAGGCGTGCTGGAGAGCCTGTTCCAGGAGACGAACCGGGAGCGCGACCGCTCGCTGGCCCTGCACGCGGAGCAGAGCCGCACGCTGACGTTGTTGACCAGCGAGATCGCCCACGAGCTGAAGAACCCGCTGGCGAGCATCAAGGGCCTGGGCGCGCTGGTGGCCAAGGACCTCGACGGGCGCACGGCCGAGCGCATGACGGTGCTGCGCGGCGAGGTGGATCGCATGCAAACCATCCTGGAGAGCTTCCTGAACCTCTCGCGCCCGATCGTGCCGCTGGTGCTGGCGGAGACGGACCTGCGCGAGCTGAGCCGCGAGGTGCTGCGCCTGCACGAGGGCAGCGCGCACGAGCGCGGCGTGAAGCTGGCGCTGGAGGGTGAGCCGGCGCCCCTGCGCTGCGATCCGCGCAAGGTGCGCCAGGTGCTGATCAACCTGGTGCAGAACGCGCTGCACGCGAGCCCACGCGGCGGCAGCGTGACCCTGAAGCTCTTGCCCGGGCCGGAGACGCGCGTGCTGGTGATCGACCAGGGGCCGGGGCTGCCACCGGAGCTACTTGACCGCGTGTTCGAGCCGGGCGTCACCGACAAAGAGCACGGCTCGGGCATCGGACTGGTGGTCGCGCGCTCGCTCGCGAGGCAGCATGGAGGCGACGTCGACCTGCGCGGCGGCGAGCGCGGCGGCTTGATCGCCCAGCTCGCGCTGCCGCGTACGCCCACGGTGACGGGAGTGAAGCCATGATTCCGCGCATTCTGGTGGTCGACGACGACGCGGCGCTGCGCTTCACGCTGCGCGGCACCCTGGAGGACGCGGGCTACGCCGTGGACGAGGCCGCCGACGGAGCGCTGGCGCTGGCCAAGATCGACGCCGGCGGGAGCTATCACCTGGTGCTGAGCGACCTGCGCATGCCCAACGTCGATGGGCTGTCACTGCTGGAGCGCGTGCGCGAGCGCGGTGGGCCACGGCTGATCCTGATCACCGCGCACGGCTCGGAGCGCGCCGCCGTCGAGGCGATGAAGCGCGGTGCCTACGACTACTTCCGCAAGCCGTTCGAGTCGGACGAGCTGCTGGCGGTGGTGGAGCGCGCGGTCGAGTCGGTGCGCTTGAGCGCGGACAAGGAGGCGCTGGAGGCGGAGCTGCTGCTGGCGCGCTCGATGGTGTTCGCGTCGCGCGCGATGAAGCAGCTGGCGGTGCTGGCGCAGCGCGTGGCCGGCAAGGACGTGACGGTGTTGATCACCGGCGAGAGCGGCACCGGCAAGGAGCGCCTGGCCGAGGCCCTGGTGCGCGGCAGCATGCGCGCCAGGAAGCCGCTGGTGCGCTTCAACTGCGCGGCGATCACGCCGGAGCTGGCCGAGGCGGAGTTGTTCGGGCACGCCAAGGGCGCGTTCACCGGCGCCGTGCGCGAGCGTGCGGGTCTGTTTCGCGAGGCCCACACCGGCACGCTGTTCCTCGACGAGGTGGGCGAGCTCGACCTGCGCACGCAGGCGAAGCTGCTGCGCGTGCTGCAAGAGGGCGAGCTGCGGCCGGTGGGCGAGGACCGCGCGGTCCCGGTCGACGTGCGCATCCTGGCAGCGACCCATCGCGACCTCGCGCAGTGCGTGAAGGAGGGCAGCTTCCGGGAGGACCTCTACTACCGCCTGAACGTGGTGCAGCTGCACTTGCCGCCGCTGCGCGAGCGCCACGAGGACATCGAGGTGCTGGCCGCGCACTTCCTCGACGTGTACGCGACGCGCTTCGGCGCCGGCCCGTTCGCGCTGGACGATGCGCTGCGCGCGCGGCTCGTGTCCCATCGCTGGCCGGGCAACGTGCGCGAGCTGTCGAACGCGATCGAGAGCCTGGTCGCGCTGTCGCCGCCCGATCGGCTCGACCCCAGCATCTTGCCCGGCACCACGGCGCCAGCGACGCGCGTCACGCTGGAGCATCGCCTGGCCGCGTACGAGCGCGGCCTGCTGGTCGACGCGATCGCCGAGGCCGACGGCAACCGCAGCGAAGCCGCCAAGGTGCTCGGCATCGGGCGCGCGACGTTGTACGAGAAGCTGAAGAAGCACGGACTCTGATCGCGGAGGAATCCATGACCGAGCTGAAGCGTCCCAAGCAACCCATGCCCGCCCACGTGAAGCGCGCCCTGAGCGAGCGCGGCTTGATGAAGGCCTACCGTGCGCGCCCCGCGTACCAGCAGAACGACTACCTCGGCTGGATCGCCAAGGCCGTACGCGACAGCACCAAGGACAAGCGCCTGGCGCAGATGCTACGTGAGCTTCAGCAGGGCGACGTCTACATGAACATGGACTGGCGCGGAGGCGCGTGAAGCTGTTCGCCATCAGTGACATCCATGTCGAGCACGCGGTGAACCGGCAGGCGCTGGAGGCGCTCGCGCCGCACCCGGACGACTGGCTGATCCTCGCGGGCGACATCAGCGACTCGATCGTGGGCCTGGCCTGGACGCTGGAGACGCTGGGGCCCAAGTTCGCGCGCCTGCTCTGGGTGCCGGGCAACCACGACCTGTGGATCGAGAAGACGCGCGGCGAGCGCGGGGAGGCGCGCTACCAGGCCCTGTTGGAGACCTGCCGTGCGCGCGGCGTGCTCACCCCCGAGGACGCCTACGTCGAGTGGCCGCAGCGCGTGAACGAGCGACGCGTGCGCATCGCGCTGTTGTTCTTGCTGTACGACTACAGCTTCGCGCCCGACGCGCACACCGGACGCGAGCGCGCGATCGAGTGGGCCGCGGAAGAGGGCATCCTGGCCGCCGACGAGGTGCGCTTGCTGCCCGACACCTATCCTTCACGCGAGGCCTGGTGCCACGCGCGCGTCAGCGAGACCGCGTCGCGACTGGCGAGCTGCGCGGGCGATGCACTGGTGTTGGTGAACCACTGGCCGCTGCGGCGCGACGTCGTTCGGCTCGGCCGGGTGCCGCGTTATTCGCCCTGGTGCGGCACGCGCGCGAGCGAGGACTGGCACACGCGCTTCGACGCCATCGCCTGTGTGCACGGCCACCTGCACGTGCGCGCCAGCGACGAGCGCGACGGCGTGCGCTTCGAGGAGGTCTCGCTCGGCTACCCCGCGCACTGGGAGCACGCGCGCGGCGTCGACGGTTACCTGCGTCGCATCCTGTGATGCTTCGGTGAGCTTCCCCACCTGGACGCGTCGCGCTCGCATGACGCAGCGCAGGAGCGAATCGTGGCGCGGCTCGCTGGCTCCCTCGGCGCCGAGCCGCGCGTTGGTGAAGCCGTGCACCGGTATGTTCGCTAGGTAGGCACGTGACACACGTCACGCGCTAACAGCACACCTGCCGATTCGTCCCGCTCGGTCTGGAGTTCCTGCCGTGCAGCCAAGTAGTCAGCCGGTCCTCGTCAGCATCGATTTGCCACGCCCGGGCGAGGAGCTCGGGAGCTACGTGATCGATCGCCAGCTCGGCCAGGGCGGCATGGCCGTGATCTACGAGGCGCGCCACCGGGCACTCGGCAAGCGCGTCGCGGTGAAGATGCTGCTGCCGCACCATGCCGTGTGCGAGGAGCTGTCGCAGCGCTTCCAGCGAGAGGGCGAGGCCGCGTCCCTGCTCGACCACCCGAACGCGGTGGCCGTGCTCGACGGCGGCAGCGACGCGCGCGGCACGCCGTTCCTGGTGCTGGAGTACCTGGAGGGCGAGGACCTCGGCACCGTGCTCGCACGCGAGGGACGCCTCGACGTCGAGCGCACCGTCGACCTGCTGCTGCCGATGATCGCCGCGATCGCCGCCGCGCACGACCTCGGCATCGTGCACCGCGACCTCAAGCCGGAGAACCTGTTCCTGACGCGCCGCCACGGGCACGTGGTGCCCAAGGTGCTCGACTTCGGGATCTCGAAGACCAACGAGGCGGAGTCGCTGAAGCTCACGCGCTCGGAGTCCCTGCTCGGCACGCCGCACTACATGTCGCCCGAGCAAGCGCAGGGCGCGGGCCAGGCCGACGCGCGCACCGATCAGTTCGCGATCGGCGTGATGCTCTACGAGTGCGTGACCGGGCGCTGCCCGTTCGAGGGCAACTCGCTGTTCGCGGTACTGGCCGCGATCGTGGGCGGCGCGCTCACGCCGCCGAGCGAGCTGGTGCCGGGGCTCGACCCCGTGTACGAGGCCATCGTGACGCGCGCGCTCAACAAGGAGCCGGAGGCGCGCTTCCCCGACCTGCGTGCGCTCGGCGCCGCGCTGCTGCCGCTGGCGAGCGCGCGCGTGCGACTCACCTACGCGGACGAGCTGGGCGCCAGCGCGAGCGACTTCGGGCGCAGCTACGAGCTGACCTACGAGGGCCTGCGTGGGCCGCCGCGCGAGACGCTGGTGGTGCCCGTGCCGGTGATGGTGTCGACGGGCACGCTGGCCGCGCCCTCGCTACCGCCGCCGCCATCGGGCGTGCGCACGCCGGTGTTGGTAGGCTCGGCGTTCGTGATCGCCGCGGCCGCGAGCCTGACCGTGGCCACGCTCGACGACGAGGTCGCGCAGCCGACGTCGGACGCCGGTGCGAACGTGGGGCGCGTGCCCAAGCCGACGCCGGCCTTGTCGGCGCCGCGCGCCGAGAAGCCACGCGGGGGCAGCAACAGCAGCCCCGATCAGCACCTGGTCGGCAACATCGAGGAGCCTCGCAAGCCGTCCGGGCTGCGCTTCGAGCCGGTCGACGCGCCGTCGCTCTGCCTCAGCGACGAGCACCGCGAGTGATCAGGCCTTGCGCTGCACCTCCCGCAGCTTGCCGGTCTGCACGTCGTAGATGAAGCCGCGCACGGGGATGTCGTGGCGCACCAGCGGCGACGCCTCGTAGGCGGACAGATCGTCGCGCACCGAGTCGTCGAGATCCTTGAACGGCAAGAACGCGATGTGGTCCGCGTCCGCGTGGCGCTCCAGGCGCAGCTTGCGGCGGATGTCGTCGTCGCTGAACGTGAGCATGCCGCAGTCGGTGTGATGCACGATCACGACCTCCTGCGTGCCGAGCAGCGTCTGGCTGATGGCGAGGCTGCGCAGCGAGTCCGCGATGCGCCCTCCCGCGTTGCGGATCACGTGCGCGTCTCCCTCTTGCAGGCCGAGCGCCCGCGCCGGATCGATGCGCGCATCCATGCACACCACCACCGCGACCTTGCGCGCGGGCGGCAGCGCCAGCGCACCCTTGTCGAACTGCTCCGCGTACTTGCGATTTGCCTGCACGAATTCGTCGGCGACGGCCATGGTCTCTCCTCGCGCGCCTGCATGGGCGCGCGTGGCGCCACGCAAGGAGCGCACCGACGGCAATTCGTTCGTGGTTGTGGGGGCAGCCCGCGACTTATGCGGGCCCGCCCTTGAAATCAGCCGGGCTGCCCTCGGGCAGGGCCTCCCCACGCTGCAGTAGCGCCAGCAGCGGCGAGGTCGAGAACGTGGTGACCACGGCCATCAGCACCATCATCGCGAACAGCGTCGGCGACAGCACGCGCAGGTCGAGCCCGATGTTGAGCACCACCAGCTCCATCAACCCACGCGTGTTCATCAGTGCACCCAGCGCCGCCGCGTCCCGCCAGCCCTGCCCCGTCAGCCGCGCCGCCGCGAAGGTGCCGCCAAACTTGCCGACGCACGCGAGCACGATGATGGCGAAGCAGATCGCCCACTGCTCGAGCCCGCTGACCAGGCCGATCTGCGTGCGCAGGCCCGTGAAGGCGAAGAACGCCGGCAGGAACAGCACCACCACCAGGTCCTCGAACTTGGCCTTGAGCCGCTCGGCCAGCAGCGACTCGTGCGGGATGGTGGCGCCGAGCAAGAAGGCGCCGAAGATGGCGTGGATGCCGATCAGCTCCGTGATCAGCGCCGAGCCCAGCAGCCCGAGCACGACGCCCGGGATGGCGTGCTTGCTCAGCTGCTGTGTGAGCTCCTGGCCGCGGATCCAGCGGTGGATCAGCGGCCGCACCCCCAGCCAGACCAGGCCGATGTAGCCGACCGTGAGCGCGACCGTGGTCCACGCGCCGCCCGCCTCGGCGGACGCCAGGCTGACCACGAACGCCAGCACGCACCACGCGGTGACGTCGTCGACGGCGGCGCAGCTGAGCGCCAGCACGCCGAGCTTGCTGCGCTGCATGTTGCGGTCGGTGAGGATGCGCGCCAGCACCGGGAACGCGGTGATCGACATCGCGATGCCCATGAACATCGCGAACACGCCGAACGGCACGTCGTTGCTCGACAGCGTGGGGTAGATCCAGAAGCTGGCGCAGGCACCGAGCAGGAACGGCGCCACGATGCTGGCGTGCGAGATGGCCAGCGCGGTGTGCGCCTTGCTGCGCAGGATGCGCGTGTCGAGCTCGACGCCGACCAGGAACATGAAGAGGATCACGCCGACCTGCGCGATCACGTTCAGCGATGGAACCACCGTGGCCGGGAACAGGTACGCGGTAGCGCCAGGCGCGAGCTTGCCCAGCAGCGACGGCCCGAGCGCGATGCCCGCCACCACCTCCCCGACGACAGGCGGCTGCGCGAGGTAGCGAAACGCGAAGCCGAACAGGCGCGAGGCCGCCACGATCACCAGCAGCGCGAGCAACACGTGCAGCAGGACGCCGGCCGTGTGGGGGGCATCCGCCGCGCCGAACAGGGGCGCTCCCGGAGCAGGCTCCGGCGCCTGGATGCCGACGCCCAGCTCGTGCACGCCGAACAGCGCGAGGGCGCTGAGGCCGAGCAGCAAGGCGTAGCCGGCGAGCGTCTTGAGGCGGCTGGTGTCGCTCATGCCGGGAACGTTGGCATCACGACCCCACCGCGTCCACGTCGATCACCGCACCGCGTAGCGCCTGCGCCGCAGCCCCAGCAACAGCGCCAGGGCGACGCTCCAGAGCTGCGCGCCGACGCCCGCGCCCTGGCACCCGTCGTCCTTCTTGGTGGGCTCGCTCGCACTCGCGTCGTGCACCTCCACCGGCCCGCCCACCTTCGCGTCGCCCTCGATGGTCACCGCGGCATCCGCCACGCGTGCGTCGACGCCCCCGGTCACGCCGGCGTCGAGCACCGCGCCGGCGTCCACGGGCTCCGGTGGATCGTTGGGCGGTTCGTACGCAACTCCGCACGCGCTCGGGCCGCGATAGCCGCGCTCGAGCGCGCCCTGGTACGTGCTCCCGTACGTCTGCCGCTGCTGCGCGTGCGCCGGATGTTCGTAATGGCAGGTCGGATGGAGCGGCCGGTCGCCATCGCTGCCGGGATCCACCGCACCGCTCAGCGCCGGCGAGTCCGCTTGCAGCGCGTAGTCGTACTGCGCCGCGTTCACGAACTTGGGGTCGCCCGCGAAGTTGCCCTCGCTAGTCGCCCCCACGGCATCGGTGGGTGTGCCCGAGCCCGCGAAGATGTTGTTGCGCAGCACCACCGCCTTCACATCCTTCGCGACCGCGACGAACGTACCCGCCGAGCGCTGGTTCACGAACGTGTTGTTCACGACGAACAGCGCGGTGTTCGCGTTGCGCGTGCTCTCCCGCGCGAACGAGATGAAGCCGCCGTTGCCCGCGTCAGCGGACTTCTGGAACAAGTTGCCGATCACGCGGCTCGGCCCGCCCTGCGGCAGATCGAGCTCGTAGCTCGCGTTGCCCGTCTCGTCGGTGAGCCGGTTGTACAGGATGTCGTTGCGCAGCGCGCGCGACTTCACCAGGTGGCCGACCTTGCCGTGGTGGCTGTAGCTGCCCTGCAGCGTGAAGCGGCCGACCTCGCCGATGTACATGTTGTGGCTCTGCCCATCGCCCGCGCCGTTGCGCGCGAACTCCGAGTTCTTGATCACGATCGTGCTGTTCGGGTTGGCGCCGGTGAGGATGCCGTTCTCGTTGTCGTGGAAGTAGCAATCCTCCACGTACAGATCGCGCCCCTCCTGGCGGATGCCCGCGCCGTTCTGGTCCGGAACGGCGCAGCCCGAGAGCTCGATGTCGTAGATCTTGGTCTGGTCGCCCTGGATCACCCAGATGGCCTTGCCGGCCGCGTTCTTTCCCGCGGCGTCGATGTGCGGCCGGCCGTTCACGCCCTGGATGGTCAGGCGGCTCTTCGTGATGACACACACGTCGCCGTCGTAGCTGCCCGCGGCGTCGATCTCGATGCCATCGCCATCCTGCGCCGCGGCGAACGCCGCACACGGCTTCGCATAGGTCTTCCCGGGCCCCACCGTGCGCGTCTCCGCACGGGCTGCGGACGCTGCAAGCAACACTGCGCACACCACCGTCGTTCGCATCGCGCCACGGTACTACGAAGCCCAGCGCGGGTGGCGTGCTCGCGCCCACCTACGGGGCATGCGACGCATCATCCTGCTCGACATCGACGGTACGCTGGTCGACAGCAACGACCTGCACGCGGAGTCCTGGCACGCCGCTCTCGCACAGTATGGGATCGCGTGCGACGTCGCGCGCCTGCGCAAGCTGATCGGCATGGGCTCGGACAAGCTGCTGCCGGAGGCGACCGGCGTCAGCGCGGACAGCGAGCTCGGGGAGCGCATCACCGCCACGCGCGGCAAGCTGTTCATGCGCGACTACATGCCGCGCGTGCGACCGCTGCCCGGCTCGCGCGCGCTGGTCGAGCGCATCTTGCGTCACGGCCTCACGCCCGTGGTGGCGAGTAGCGCGAGCTCGCTGGAGCTGGAGAGCCTGCTGGAGGCCGCGCAGGTGAAGGATCTGCTGCCGCTGCGCACCGGCGCCGACGACGCCGACCGCTCCAAGCCCGACCCGGACATCGTGCAAGCCGCCCTGAAGCGCGCGCACGCCAAGCCCGAGGACGCGCTGATGATCGGCGACACACCCTACGACCTCGAAGCCGCACGACGCGCGGGCGTGCCGTTCCTCGCCGTACGCAGCGGCGGCTGGGACGACCAGAGCCTCCGCGGCGCGATCGCCATCTACCAGGACGTCTCGCACCTGGCCGCCCACTTCGACGAAGCCCTCGCGGCCTAGCGGTAGCCTGTGGTGTCGGCGGGCTTGCCGGCGTCCTGCACCTCGACGATGTAGCGCCAGGCGTCCGGCCGGCTGCCGTCCAGATCCGTGAAGCCGTACTCCTTGGCGAGCTGCCCGCTCGACAGCGACTGGCCGTGCCAGCGATGCACGTCGGGATCCGACGCCAACGCAGCGACCGCGCGCCCCACGAACGAAGGCGTCTCCGAGATCGCGAAGTGCGGCTGCTTCTTGATGACGTCGCGCCAGTTGGCTTCGCGCACCTCGTACGCATCCAACATCGCCTCCGAGCGCAGCCAGCCCGGCGTCACCAGCACGCTGGTCGCGTTCTTGTCGCGCAGCTCGTGCGCCAGCGCGAACGCGATGCGCGAGACGAAGCCCTTCGACAGGTCGTAGAAGAAGCTCACGCGGTAGTTCTCGGCGTTGTAGTCGTCGGTGCCGTCGGTGACCTCGACCACCAGCCCGCCGGGCGTCTTCAGCAGCAGCGGCAGCGCGTGATGCGCGGTGATCACGTGCGTGTCCACCGCAGTGCGCAGGAGGTGCAGGCCGCGCTCCAGGTTCGCCTCCCAGACCGGCTTGGCCCACTCCATCTCGACCAGCCCGAAGATGTCGTTGACCAGCACGTGCAGCGCACCCTGCTCCTGCTCGATGCGCGCGACCAACGCCCGCACCTGCTCGCTGTCCAGGTGGTCGACGCGCACGGGGATGCCGCGTCCGCCGGCCTGCGTCACCTGCTGCGCGGTCTGCTCGATGGTCTCCGCGCGGTCCAGCTCGGAGCGTCCGGCCTCGCTGCTCCGCCCCGTGCAGTAGACCGTGGCGCCCGCCGCGCCGAGCTGCACCGCGATGCCTCGCCCGGCGCCGCGCGTGGCGCCCGCCACCAGTGCCACCTTGCCCTTCAGCTTCATGGTCACCTCCCGCTGCAAGGTAAGCGCCCCGCTCGAATTGCACCCCCTCGCGCAAGAGACTACTGTCTCTCGACATAGACAGCGGAGCAGCACATGGCCAGGCAACTCAAGCTCGGATTCATCTTGCACGGCAACGGACGCGGCTGGGGCGACTGGCGCCACCCGGATGCGACGCCGAACGCGAGCACCAACTTCGCGTACTACAAGCGCCAGGCGCAGACCGCCGAGCGCGGCAAGCTCGACTTCCTGTTCGTGGCCGACAGCGTGTACATCACGGCCAAGTCGAGCCCGCACTACCTCAACCGCTTCGAGCCGCTCACCATCCTGTCGGCCCTGGCCGCGGTCACGGAGAAGATCGGCCTCGTGGGCACGCTGACCGTCTCCTACAGCGAACCCTTCAACGTCGCACGGCAGTTCGCCTCGCTCGATCACATCAGCGGCGGACGCGCGGGCTGGAACGTGGTCACCTCGTGGCTGGAGGGCAGCGCCGCCAACTACAGCAAGCAAGCGCACCTGGCGCACGACGTTCGCTATCAGCTCGCCGACGAGTACCTGGAGGTCGTGCGAGGCCTGTGGGACTCGTACGAGGATGACGCGCTGGTGCACGACAAGGCGAGCGGCCAGTTCATCGACGCCGACAAGCTTCACGCGCTCGACCACCAGGGCAAGTTCTTCTCGGTGAAGGGCCCGCTCAACATCTCGCGCGGTCCGCAGGGCCAGCCGGTGATCTTCCAGGCCGGCGCCTCCGAGGACGGCAAGAACTTCGCGTCGCGCCAGTCGGACGCCATCTTCGTCACCAGCCAGGGCTTCGAGGAGGCGCAGGAGTACTACCGCGACGTGAAGGCACGCGCGGATGCGTTCGGCCGCAACCCGGACGAGCTGGTGATCGTGCCCGCCGCGCGCCCGCTGGTCGGCGACACGCGCGAGCACGCCGAGCAGCTCTACAAGGAGATGGCTGGCCTGGAGTCGATCGACTACGCGCTGTCGATGCTGGCGCGCCCGTTCAACGAGTACGACTTCAAGCAGCACGAGCTCGACGCGCCGTTCCCCGAGCAGGCGTTCGTGGCCGGTGCCAACAGCCAGCAGAGCGCGCAGGAGCGCATCCGCGGCTGGCTGCGCGCCGAGCCGCTCAGCCTGCGTCAGGTCGCGCAGCGCTTCGCCAACCCGCGCGACGAGTTCGTCGGCACCGCGGAGCAGGTCGCCGACGCGCTGCAGAAGTGGTTCGAGGGACGCGCGGCGGACGGCTTCATGCTGTTCGAGTCGCTGCCCGGCCAGCTCGAGGTGTTCGTCGAGAAGGTGGTGCCGATCCTGCAGCAGCGCGGGCTGTTCAAGCGTGACTACGAGGGCAGCACGCTGCGCGAGCACCTCGGCCTCGGCTTCCCCGAGAACCGCTACGCCGCACGCCACCGCGAGGCAGCTCAGTAGCGCGCATCCTCGGCGGCGCGCAGCAAGCGCAGCACGTTTCCGCTCCAGATCTTCTGCAGCGCTGCCTCGTCGTAGCCCGCGGCCAGCAGCGCCTCCGTGATCTTCGGGATGGCGCCGACGTCCTCCATGCCGGTGACGCCACCGCCGCCGTCCCAGTCCGCGCCGATGCCCACGTGGTCGGGGCCGAGCAGCTTCAGCGCGTGCAGCACGTGCGCCATGTAGTCGTCGAAGCTGGCGCGCGGCGCCGGATGCGCGGCGTCGATGGCGCGACGCTCGACGACGAACTGCGCGCGCCGCTTGGCGTCGAGGCGCAGCGGGTTGCCGTACTGCGCGAACAAGTTCTTCAGCGCAGACTTGCGCGCGGGGTCGTCCGGCGTCGCGATCAGGTAGTCGCTGAGCGAGTTGATCTGGATCACGCCGCCCTTCGCGGCCAGCGTGCGCAGCCTCTGATCATCGACGTTGCGCGGGTGGTCGTGGACCGCCTTGCAGCCCGAGTGGGAGAGCACGATCGGCGTCTTGGAGAGCGTCAGCAGCTGGTCGAGCACGTCGTCCGACGCATGCGACGCGTCGAGCACGATGCCGAGTCGATTGGCCTCGCGCACCAGCTCGCGGCCGCGCTCGCTCAGGCCGTGCCACTCGGCGACGTCGGTGCTGGAGTCGGCGAAGTCGTTGTTGGTGGTGTGCACCGGCCCGACCATGCGCACGCCCAGCTCGTGGAACGTGTGGAGCAGCGAGAGGTCGCTGGTCAGCGGGTAGCTGTTCTCGATGCTCAGGAACACCACTCGCTTGCCCTGCGCTGCGATCGCGGCCGCGTCGTCCGCACGCAACGCCAGCACGAACTCGGGATGCACCGCCGTCAGCTCGCGGATGCGCACCGCCGCCAGCAGCGCCGCGTCGCGCGCCTTGGCGTTGCCCTCCGGAGTGCGCGGCCCCTGCGACGTGTAGATCGCCCAGAAGCCGCCATCGAGCCCGCCCTTCTTCAGCCGCGGGTAGTCGACCTGCGAGAGATCATCGGCCCAGCGATGCGCCGCCATGATGTCCCAGCCGCTCGCAAACGCCGCCGGCGTGTCCAGGTGCGTGTCGAGCGTGAGCAGCTTCTCGTGCACGCGCCGAGGGTTCGGAGCCGCGCCCTCCTTGGCCGCGCACGCCGTCAAGAGGAGCAGCAACGCGACGTCTTGCATACGAGACAGCATGCCGTCACCTTCCCACCTGGTTCGACGGAGGTCCAGGCATGGCGACGAAGAATGAAGCATGGGTCGTGGGTGTGGGCGCACGCGCCGGATTGGGTGCGGCCATCGCACGCCGCTTTGCACGCGAGGGCTTTGCGGTGGTCGTCAGCGGACGCACGCCGGACAAGCTGGCGGCGGTGGTGAACGAGATCCAGGACCAGGGCGGCGTTGCGCGCGCCTTGCCGCTCGACGTCAGCCGCGAAGCCGACGTGCGCGCCGCGGCGGAGCAGCTGGGAGACCTGGAGGTGGCCGTGTTCAACGCGGGCGGCGGCACGCGCGCGCCCACGCTCGACCTGAGTGCGCAGGCCTTCGAGGACAGCTGGCGCGTCGGCACGCTGGGCGGCTTCCTGTTCGGCCGCGAGGCGCTGCGCAAGCTCGCCGCGCGCAAGCAGGGCACGCTGTTGTTCACCGGCGCCACCGCATCGCTTCGGGGCAAGCCGCCGTTCGCGGGCTTCGCCGCCTCCAAGGCTGGCCTGCGCTCGCTCGCCCAGACCTTCGCCCGCGAGTTCGGCCCCCAGGGCGTGCACGTGGCGCACGTGATCATCGACGGCGGCATCGACGGCGAGCGCTTGCGCACGCACTCACCCGACCGCGATCCAGACGGCTTGCTGGGCCTCGACGCGATCGCCGACGTGTACTGGCACCTGCACGCGCAGCCGCGCAGCGCCTGGACCCAGGAATTGGACCTGCGGCCCTACAAGGAGTCATTCTGACCGCCTTATGCAGCGAACCCCCGTCACCTCGCGCGCCATCACGTCGGTCGGCTACGACGCCAGCACGCTGGAGCTGGAGATCGAGTTCCGCGGCGGGCGCGTCTATCGCTACCGCGGCGTACCGGGCGACGTGCACCAGTTCCTGCTGCGCACCCGCGACAAGGGCAGCTACGTGAACCGCGTGATCGCCAAGGCCTTCGCATACAGCGAGCACCAGGGACAGGCGGCCGAGCAGGATCTGGTCGCCGCGCTCGAGGCCTCGCTGCGCCGCGAGCGCTGAGCTCAGCGCTGCAGCGCGAACGGGTAGCTGACGATCACGATCCCTTCGCCCTTCGGCTTGGGGAACTTCCAGCTGCGCACCTTCGAGACCAGACAGCACGCCGCGCCCGTGGCTCCCAGCTCGTCACTCTCGACGTCGGCCCTGGCTACCTCCCCGTCGGGCGCGATCACGAACTTCACCGTCACGCGGCCGCCGTGGTTCAGGCCGGCGCGGATCGCTGGCTCGAAGCAGCTCGGCAGCTCGGACTCGTGCGAGCTGATCACCGCCTTGATGTCCTCCTTGCGCAGGCCGATCAGCTGCCCCGGTGGGGCCGCGGGCGTCGGGTCGTCGCTGGATAGCTGCACGGCGAGCGGCCGACCCGGTGCCGGCAGCTTCACGCCCTGGAGCGCGCGGCGTGCACAACAAGCGACGTCGGGACCGTTCTCTCCGGGGGCGTGCACGGCCTTGATCTCGCCGTCGCTCGCGAGCTCCACGCGCAGCTGCAGCGCACCCGTCACGCCGAGGTAGGCGCTCGCATGGTTGAAGCAGCGGTCGACGCCCTGCTTGGCGTCGAGGGCCGCGTACAGCGCCGGCCACTGCGCGCGCGGGCCCACGTCGAGGCCGACGTCGATGGGGTCCGGAGCCTCGACGCAGCCCCCCACCGAGCGCAGGTACCGCTCGCGCCGCTCTGCCGGCGTGTCGCCCGGACAGGTCGGCGCGGGCGCGGCCCGCCGCATCGCACGCTCCGCCTCCATGTTCTTGTAGGCGTCCATCAGCGCCTGCGTGTGCGGCGGGATGTCCTCGCTCGACTGCGCGGGGGCAGCCTGCACGGGTGGCTTCGCGCAGGCGAACAGGAACAAGCACCAGGTCCAGCGCATCGCGCGTAGCGTACGCGCAAATCGCTCCCGCGCCGCTGCCAGGCCGTCACCGAAGCTGGTCACGCTCCCGCCCACTGGGGACGAGTGCCTTCGGCTCGTCGTGTGGTCGAAGCGCGCGGTTGCGCCGCGCGCGAGCGATTGAGGAGGCGTATGAACAAGGTACTGGGGATCGCCCCGCTGGCGCTGATCGCGTTGATGGCGGGAGCATGCAGTGACGATGACGATGCGGTGGAGACGGGCAAGCCCGATGGCGGCGCTCCCGACTCCAGCGCGCCCGACGCGGGCCCGCGCGACGCGGGTCCGACGCCGGGTCCGGACGGCGGCATCGACGCCGGCGCGCTGGACGCGGGGCAGGACGCGGCCGTGCCGCAGGACGCCAACGTGCCGGACTCGCGCGTGCCTGGCGTGACCAGCTCGGCCAGCGCGTACCTCGTGCCGGTCGCTGCGGGCGTGCAGACCAAGGCGCTGCTGACGGTCGGCGACGCGGTGGGCACCAAGCCCAACGGCCAGCCGTACCGCCTCGTCGGCATCCCCGACGGACTCGGCGCCAAGGACAACGGCAACGGCACGTTCAGCGTGTTCATGAACCACGAGCTCACCGGCACGGCGGGCATCGCGCGCGCGCACGGCGGCACCGGCGCGTTCGTGTCGCAGTGGGACATCCGCAAGGACGACCAGCACGTGCTCGCGGGCAAGGATCTGATCCAGTCCGTGCAGCTCTGGGACGCCACCACCAGCAGCTACAAGCTCGGCAGCAACGTCGCGTTCGGGCGCTTCTGCTCGGCGGACCTGGCGCCCAAGAGCGCGCTCTTCCACGCCGGCGTCGGCTTCGACGGCGAGCTGTTCCTCGACGGCGAGGAGACCGGCGACGAGGGCCGCGCCCTGGCGCACGGCCTCGACGGCGTCACCTACGAGCTGCCGCGCCTCGGCAAGGCCTCGTGGGAAAACCTGGTCGCGAGCCCCAAGGCGAGCGCCAAGACGATCGTGATCGGCATGGACGACACCTCGCCCACCGGCCAGGTCTATGTCTACGTCGGCACCAAGACCAACACCGGCAGCGCGGTCGAGAAGGCCGGCCTCACCAACGGCACGCTCTACGGCGTCGCCGTGCCGGGCGTCGCGGCCGAGGATCCGGTCAGCGGCATCGGCGTCGGCACGTTCACCCTCGCCAGCCTCGGCAACGTCGAGAACCAGACCGGCGCCGCGATCGCCGCGGCCGGCGACACCGCCGGCGTGACCGGCTTCCTGCGTCCCGAAGACGGCGCGTGGGATCCGTCCAACCCGAACGACTTCTACTTCGCGACCACGGCGAGCGTGACCACGGCCAGCCGGCTGTGGCGCCTGCGCTTCACCAACCTGGAGCAGCCGGAGCTGGGCGGCAGCATCACGGCGGTGCTCGACGGCAGCGAGGGGCAGAAGATGCTCGACAACCTCACGATCGATCCGCGTGGGCACATCCTGCTCACCGAGGACGTGGGCAACAACGACCACATCGGACGCGTGTGGCGCTACACGATCGCGAACGACACGCTGGTCGAGATCGCGCAGCACGATCCGACGCGCTTCATGCCGGGCGCGGCCGCGTTCATCACGCGCGACGAGGAGTCCTCGGGCATCCTCGACGCGACCAACCTGCTGGGCGCCGGCTGGTTCCTGATCGACGTGCAGGCTCACGTGATGAACAGCGACCCCGAGCTCGTCGAGCAGGGTCAGCTGCTGGGCATCTACGACCCGGGCTCGCTCTAAGCTAGCTCTGAACTAGGCGCAGCTGTCCTGGATCTGGCGCACACGCTCGTAGATGGCGTGCTCGACCTCGATCCAGGCGCCGTCGAACTGCACCTGGTAGCGCTCGTGCCCGCCCTCGTCGGCGACGCGCGCGCCGGTGCAGGCGATGATCTCGTTTTCCTTCAGGACCGGCGAATGCTCCATCGTGGCCTCCTCGCTACGAAGTTGGTGCATACGTGATGCCACGCCCAGGTGCGTTCGCGCATCCGAAAGCGGGGATGTAGAGTGCCTTGCGGGTGCCCAGGCAACGCGGCGTAACGCTACGCTGCCCGGGTACGCCCTAGCAGGGAGGCCCCATGGCGAAGCCGAACGAGACGGAGCCCGGCGCGACGACCGAGACGATCGAGAAGCCGCGCGTCGCGCGCAAGGGCGACGACGACGAGAAGTGGGACGTGATCGACGAGGCGGCCTACGAGTCGTTCCCCGCCAGCGATCCGCCGTCGTACGCCGGCCACGCGCACGACGAACCGCCCAAGACCAACGGCGAGAGCGACTAGCTCTCCAGCGCGCGTACCAGGAAGCGATCGAGCAGCTCCAGGTCGCGCGCCTGCGCGTTGAGCTCCGTCTCCAGCGCGTCGTACATGCGCTCGCGCAGCGACATCAGCTGCAGGTCGTAGATGCCCCCTGCGCCGTACAGTTGTGCCTCGGCGTGGCTGCGGCGCTCGGCCGGCAGCTCCTCCACCAGCTCGCGCCAGCGGGTCAGCAGCTTGTCGCGCGGCGTGCGCCCGTCGCTGCCCGGCATGGTCAACAGACGAAACACGAAGCGCGGGAACAGGCCCTCCTGGTCGTCGCCCACGCGCACCGGCGCGAGCAGGTTGTGCTCGTGTGCGTAGCGCATCCGGACATCCTTCTTCACGAACGCCGCCGCGCCCAGGCCCGCGCTCACCACGCCGCCCGCCAGCCCGAACACCGCCGGCGTGTTGGAGTCGCTCTGCGCGAGCTGCCAGGTGCCGGCCGCGGTCGCCGCCAGCGCGCCCACCACCAGCGAGGAGACCGCCATGCGCAGCTCGTGCAGGTCCGCGCGGTCCTCCAGCTCCAGCTGCATGGCCTCGATCAGCTCGCCGGTGCACTCCGCCTCGAAGATCACCGCGGACAGCTGCGTCTCCAGCGAGATCAAGCGCAGGCTCAGATCCTGACGCAGCGCGACCTTGTGGATGTCGAGCGCACCACCGCGCTTCTCCAGCGCGCGCGACACCAGGTGAGACAGACCGGCGGCGCGCATGGTGCGCGCTGCCTCCGCGGGCACCGTCGCCAGCAACGCCGCGTCGCCCTCGCCTTCCACGCCCTCGGCATACGGGCTGTCGCGACCGACGAACGGACGCACGCACTCGTTGCCGCGCCCTTCCCACGGGTCGGCCTGGCCGGGCTTGGTCTTGGGCAAGCCGGTGCAGCCAGCGACGAGCAGCATGATGAGGATCGTGATGCGCAAGCGCCGCGATGATAGTCAGGAACGGAAGCGATCGAAAGGCTCCAGCACCAGGCCCGCGCTCGCAAAGGCCTGCTCGACGCCCTGCACGAAGCGCGCGGTGTCGCCCGGCCGCAGCGCCAACAACGCGTCTTCGCGCTCCAGCAGCGCGGCGACGTCGTCGATGCAGAACGCATCGGGCGCATGGCTCGGCAGCTCCTCCCACGACAGCGGCGCCGCCACCTTGGCACCCCCGTTCGCGCGCAGCGAGTACGGCGCGATGCCGCTGGCGACCGCGTTGTTGCGCAGCCAGTCGACGAACACCTTCCCGCCGCGCTGGGCGACGCGCCAGGTGACCGTGAGCAGCTCCGGGTGCCGCGCCGAGAGCAAGCTGCCTAGCTGATACGCGGCGAGCCACAGCGCCTCGGCCTCGTGCGTGGGCTCGATCGCGGCGACCACGTGATAGCCCTTGGAGCCGGTCGCCATCGGTGCGCTCGTGAGCCCGAACGAGGCCAGCGCATCGCGCACCACGAAGGCGGCCTCGCGCACGCGCTCGAACTGCCCGGCCGGCGGATCGAGGTCGATGATCAGCTTGTCCGGGTGCTGGCTGCCACGGCTGGTGGGCACGTGCAGCTCGAGGGCGCCCTGGTTGGCCAGGTAGGCCAGGTGCTCGGGCTCACTCACGAGGGGATACACGGTGACGTCGACGTCGCTGTTCTTGCGCTTCTTGCTCGACTCGCGGCTGCGTGGGACCTCGAAGCGGCCTATCGAAGCCGGATAGTGGGCGGGCACGTTCTTCTGGAAGAAGCCCGGCGCGGCCAGGCCCTTGGGGAAGCGCTTGATCGAGAGCGGCCGCTCCAGCAGGTGCGGCAACGCGCGCGCCGCGATGCGCTGGTAGTACGCGACCACATCTCCCTTGGTTCGGCCGAGCTCCGGAAATACGATCCGGTCCGCATTCGAGACGTCCACCATTGAGCAAATCTAGCCCTGTGCAGGCTGGCGCACACGTGAGGGGGACCATGGCGGCGAAGAAGCGCGCGACCAAGGCCAAGAGCGAGGCCAAGCCCAAGACGGCCACCAAGCGCCCACGCAAGAAGAAGGTCGAGCCCGGCTCGGTCGGTCTGACGGCTCTGGAGACCGCGGAGGGAGAGCCTCCGCAGGCGCTGCGCGACGTGGTCGCCATGATCGAGGCCGCCGAGGGTGCGGTGCTGGCGCAATATCGCGAGCCGCTGGAGGGACACTGGGTCGCGCTGGCCGCGCTGCCGCTCGCGCGCGTGGAGCCCACGCCTTACCAACGCGAGCTCTCCAAGGCGCACGCGGACAAGCTCGTGGGCGTGATCCCCAAGGTCGGTCGCTTCCTCGATCCGATCATCGCCGTGCCGCACGAGGACGGCTTCATCACGCCAAACGGCATGCACCGACTGACCGCGATGCGCACGCTCGGCGCCAAGGCGATCACGGCGCTGGTGGTGCCCGAGCACGAGGTCGCCTACCGCATCCTCGCGCTCAACACCGAGAAGGCCCACAACCTGCGCGACAAGGCGCTGGAGGTGGTGCGGCTGTTCCGCGCGCTGGCGGAGAGCGCGGGCCCCAAGCACGAGACCGACTACACGCTGGAGTTCGAGACGCCCGGGCTGATCACGCTCGGCTTTTGCTACAAGCAGAACGGGCGCTTCAGCGGCGGCGCATACGCCCCGGTGGTGAACCGCTGCGAGGAGTTCCACGACGAGGCGCTGCAAGACACCCTGCCCGTGCGCGAGGCGCGTGCGCAGAAGCTGCTGGCGCTCGACGTGGTGGTCAACGAGGCCGTGCAGCGGCTCAAGGACTCCGGCTTCAACAATGGCTACCTCAAGCCGGTGGTGGTCGCGCGCATCAACCCGCTGCGCTTCGTCAAGCTCGAGGAAGGCCAGCGCCCCGACTTCGACAAGACCATCGCGCGCATGATCGCGGGCGCCGAGAAGTTCGACCCCAGCAAGGTCAAGGCCGGCGACTTCGCGCTCGCCGCAGCACTGAGTAGCGGCAGCGGCAGCGACGACTAATTCCCGAGCAGGTCCGCGCGCGTGGGGTTGGACTGCGCGCGCGAATTCAGGGGCTGACCGACTGCTCCCAGAACACGATCTCGCCCTCGCGGTTGGCCACGAACGACACACCGCCGTCGTGCGAGACCACGATCGCCAGGCCCCGCGGGTGATCGTTCACGAAGCGGTACGCCGCACGATGGCGCGTGCCGACGTTCTCGAGGTCGTCGAGCTCACGCTGCGCGCCCTCGGTGTCGAGCGCACGCCAGACGCGCTGTGGAGTGGGCAGCTCCGCGCTCACCTCGGCGCCGAAGCCGAGCAGGCGCAGCCGCTTGTCGACCACCACCGCGCCGTCGATGCAGCTCAGGTTGGCGAGCAGCCGGCTCAGCTCGAACACCGCCTGCTCCAGCTGCTCGAAGCGCGCGTTGCCATCGAGCGCGAAGTCCAGCCAGCCCACCGACTGCTTCTCGCTGGCGTTGGCGACCGCCTCCAGGATCTGCATCAGCAGCGTGTTGTAGCGGCGCGCGGGCTCGTCGTCGCCGAAGCGATACTTGAGCCGCAGCCCATGCAGCTCGCACGAGTCGTCGACGATGCAGAGCATGCCGCCGTGCCGCGCACCGCGCACGAGCTGGATCACGCGCCGCAGCATGTGCTGGCTGACGCGGCCGATCAGCGAGTTGTCGACCAGCGTCGGCGACGGTGCCTGCGACTGCAGCTGCGCGTGCTCGGCGCGCACCGCCTCGCGCTGTTCGGCGAACAGCACCGGCAGCCACTCGGAGTCGAACACGTCGAGTACCGCATCGACGATCAGACCGCGCTCGAGGCCGCCGATCAGCTTGCCCGCGCAGCGCACCGCCAGCCTACCGGGCCCCGTCACGTGCACGATCGGGTCGTAGCTCCAGTTGGGCACCAGGCTGCGACCGCCCCAGGTGGGCGCGAGCCAGGCCGGTCCGGAGTGTGCGATGCCCCAGATGCGCAGGCGCTCTTCTTCTTCGACGTGCGCGCCGATCAGCGCGGTCTCGAACGGCGTCGCGGGGCTCAGCCTGCGCAGCTCGTCCTCGTGCAGGGGGCGCGATGGATCGAAGCGCAGCCGCAGCACGCCCTCGTTGGGCACGCCGCTCGCGGGCAGATCCTCGAACGGCGTCAGCAGCAGCCGAAAGCGCGTCGGGCGGCCCTCCTCGGAGGTCATCGAGGCCTGGTACGCGGTCGCCAGCGCCTCGGCGAACAGCTTCTCGGTCAGCGGCAGCGTACGCCCCGCGGGCCAGCGCTCCTGCACGTAGCGGGCGAGATCCGGCGGGTAGCTGTGGCCACGCTGCATGCGATGTGTCCCTGGGGCAGCACTCTACTACGGGCGTACGTTCCCAGCATGACGATGGTAACGCTGCGCGCCAGGCGTAGACTCCGTCGCCATGAGCAAGACGATCATCGTGGCGGGCTTCGGCCCCGGCATCTCCAGCTCCGTGGCGGAGCGATTTGGCAGCGAGGGCTACACAGTCGCGCTGGTCGCGCGTAACGCCGAGCGCCTGGCCGCCGGCGTGAAGGCGCTGGCCGCCAAGAACATCAAGGCCCACGCGTTCCCCACCGACCTCTCCAAGGTCGCCGACGTGCGCGCCCTGGTGGGCAAGGTACGCGAGGCGCTGGGCCCCATCGACGCGCTGCACTGGAACGCGTACGGCTCGGGCGCGGGCGACCTGACCACGGCGCCGGACAACGAGCTGGAGTCGGTGTTCGACGTCGCCATCCACAGCCTGGTCGCGGCGGTGCAGAGCGCGCTGCCCGACCTGCGCGAGCGCAAGGGCGCGGTGCTGATCACCAACGGCGGCTTCGGCAACCTCGATCCCGGCGTCGATGCCTACGTGGTGCAGTCGAACGCGGCCGGCCTCAGCCTTGCCAACGCCGCCAAGAACAAGCTGACGGGCGTGCTCTCCGCCAAGCTCAAGGGCGACGGCGTGTACGTCGGCCAGGTGATCGTGACCGGGCTCGTCAAGGGCACGGCCTGGGATCAGGGCAACGCCACCATCGATCCCAAGGACATCGCCGCCAAGTTCTTCGAGCTGCAGAGCAAGCGCAGCGACATCACCGCAACGATCTGAACGTCGACTCGCTGAGCGCGGCACGCAACGCGAGCTTGGCGCGCCGCAGCCGGCTGTAGGCCGTGTTCAGGGGCATGCCCAGCTGCTCGGCGATCGCGGCGGCGTCCAGCTCGTCCCAGTACGACAGCTCCAGCACGCGGCGCATCGGCGTCGGCAGCTCGGCCACCGCGCACTCCAGGCGCTCCAGATCCTGCACGCGCGCGTGCTTCTGCGTCGGCGACGTCGCCGGGTCGCGCAGCGTGGTCACGATCTGCGCGGGCGCCAAGCGCGCTCGCTGGTAGTGCGTGCACAGTCGGTTGCGCGCGATCGCGAGCAGGAAGGTGCGGAAGCTGGCCTCCGCGCGGTAACGATGGCGCGCCTCGACGCAGGCCAGCAGCGTGTGCTGCACGAGATCCTCCAGCTCCGCCTCGCTCGCGACGCGCGCGCGCAAGAAGCGATGCAGCGCCGCGAAGTGGCGACGGATCAGCTCGTCCCCCGCCGTGGCGTCGCCGTCTCCCCAGCGGCCCAGCAAGCTCACGTCGCTCGGTGCGATGATCGACATGGCTGGCAGTTAGCATCGGCGCGGCGCGCATCGGTGCCGAACTCACCCCCAGTAGCCGCTCAAGTTCAGCCAGCGTTCGGGCCGGCTCACCCCTTGTTCCACGAACCAGGAGCGTGCGCCCGCCAGCGCCCGATCGTTACCGTCCAGCTGCGCCTCGCGATAGCGCGCACACGCCACGCCGTGACCACACTGGCCACGCTCGAACTCCGCCCGCGCCTCGCGCAGCATCGCGGAACACGCCGCATGCCGTCCGTCCGCCCACGCCATGCTGGCCTCCAGCATGCGCTGCCGCGCGCGACCGAGCGGCGGCAAGCGGCGCGCGGTGTGGCGCACGAAGGCGCGCTGGTAGCGCTCGTCGCGCGTGGCCACGTACAGCGCCGCGGCGCAGCGTGCGCGCTCGAACGCCGTGCTCTCGCGGATCACGCGGCTCTGCGTGGCCAGCTCGAAGCGCAGCGCGCGGTGGCCTTCCTCGAAGCACAGCTGCGCGGCCAGCGGCTGCCCGCGGTAGAGCCACGCCGACACACCGCGGCTGAGCGCGATGTGATCCAGGAACGCCATGCGCGGACGCGGCGCGCTCAGCAGCGCCAGCGCATCGTCCGCGCGGTCCTCGAGCAACATCACCAGCGGCACCGAGATCACGCGCATCGGGTGGCGTGGATCGCGCTGTTGGCGCGCGCGCACCAGCTCCGTCAGCGCGCTCAGCTGGCCGGTCAGCTCCAGCGCGTAGTCGAGCGAGAAGCCGGCCCACTCGCGCTCGAACTGCGTGCCCGGGCAGGCCGCCAGCAGCGCATCCGCGCGCTCCAGCGGCGCGATCGCCAGGCGCGGCCGCCAGGCGCCGTGCAGCGCGACGATGCCGCGCGCGATCAGCTGCAGCGCGACCTCGTACGGGCTGCCCTCGGTCACGCGATCCGCGCGCCGCAGCAGGTGCTCGGTGCGCGCGGAGGGGCCGTCGGCGATCGTGCGCACCACCGCCTCCATGGTCAGCGCCATCACGCGCTCGCGCGCATCGCCGCGCATCGCCTCGCGGCAGTAGGCATCATGGGCGAGCGCGCTCTGCACCGGGTGCGTGAGCCACAGCTCGCGGTAGAGCATGCCCAGCCAGAGCAGGCGCTCTTGGTCGGCGCCCGATGCCGTTCGCTCCACGCGTCGCAGCGCGAGCAACGTCTTCACACGGCTCGGCAGCAGCGTGAGGCTCGCCGCCAGCGTCGAGCGCGGCAGCCGCACACCGGTGCTCGCCAGGCCGCTCCACAGCAGCTCCATGCCGCGTCGCGTCTGGCCGGCGCGCAGGAGCTGCTGCGCGGCGAGCCGACGGGTCTCGCTGGCCGGCTCCGCGCACAGGTACGCCTGCGCCGCCTCTTCGTGCCGACCCGCGAACGCGAGCACGTCCGCCAGCCGGTGTCGATCGCCGTGGCCCAACGCGAGCGCGAACGCGAACAGGTCGGCGGCGCGACTCCACGCCAGCTGCGCGCACGCCAGCTCCGCCGCCTGCAACGCCAGCAGCGCAGCGCGTTCGTCCTCGCCGGCGGCGCGCAGGTGCTCCACGCGGGCCAGCGGTGCATTCGCCCCCAGCGCCTCCATGCCGTCGGCGATGCGTAGGTGCAGCGTGCGCGCGCGCTCGTCGGCGACGCGCACCCGCACGCGATCGTGGTAGGGCTCGAGGCAACGCTCGCCGGCGAGGTCGCGAAAGCGTGCACAGCGCGCGGCCACCAGCTCCAGCGCCGCCGCGAACGGCGCCTCTGCGGCACGCAGCGCGAGCGCGATCGGCAGCGGTCGGCCCGCGACCGAGAGCAGCTCGAGCAAGCCGTCCGCCGCGACCCCGATCGCCACGCGCCCGAGCGCGACCTCCATCAGCGCGAACGGCACCCCGCGCGCGCTCGCGATCTGCGCGTCTTCCACGCGACGCTCGGCCAGCTGCTCGACGAGCGCGCGCGCGTCATCGCTCGCCAGCGGCTCCAGCGCCAGCTGCTCGATCGCGCACAGCGGCGCGGCCAACAACCGCGGCGCGAGCAGCGCGGAGAGGAACGCGTTGGTGCGCTCCTCGCCACGACGATAGTTGCCGACGAGCAAGATCGGCAGGTCGGAACCACGCGCGAACAGCGCCTCCAGCAGCGTCAAGCTGTCGAGGTCCGCCCACTGCAGGTCGTCGACGATCAACACCAGCGGGACAAAGCGGCGCAGGCGCGCGCGCATCTCCGCGAACGCGCGCTCCTGCGTGTCCTCGCGCGCCGGCAGCTCCGCCAGCAATCCGTCGAACACCTTGTACGGCGTGCTCTCGCGCTCGTAGCAGCGGCCACGGAACACGCGCGCGTCGTAGGGCAGCTCGCGCGCGAACTCGGCCAGCAGCGCGCTCTTGCCGATGCCGCTCTCGCCGTGCACCAGCATGATGCGCGGCCCACGCAGCTCGGACCAGGCGGCGCGCAGGCGCGCGAGCTCCGGCGCGCGACCGACGAAGCGCGCCTCGCGCGCGGGCCGCTGGCGTGTGCTGCGCACGTCGAGCCTCGCCAGCGCCTCGTGCGCGCTCGGCCGCTGCGCGGGCTCGTGCGCCAGCAACGCGTGGCACAGCGCGACCAGCACCGGGTCTCCATCGAGCACGCTGCGCAGCGGCGACTTGGTGCGCGCGAGCCGTCGTCCACTGAGCAGCTCGAACAGGATCGCGCCCACCGCGAACAGGTCCGCCGCCGGGGCGGGCGGCGCGCCGGCTTCCTGCTCGGGGGCCATGTACGCGGGCGTGCCGGCCGAGCGCGCCTCGCGGACCGCGTGCTCGATCACCAGCCCGAAGTCGACGAGCACCACGCGCCCGCTCGCCTCCACCACCACGTTGCTCGGCTTCACGTCGCGGTGCACGAAGCCCGCGTCGTGCATCGCCGCGAGCCCGGACAGCAGCTGGCGCAGCACGTCGCGGATTGCCGCCGTGCGGTCGGGACGCGAGCCGACGTGGCGCACCAGGTCGACCCCATCCAGCAGCTCCATGGTGAAGAACCAGGCACCGTCGACGCAGAACAGCTCGTGCATGGAGACCAAGTTCGGGTGCACCACGCCGCTGAGCGCGCGGAACTCGTGCTGCAGCGCGGCCTGCTCGCCCATGCGCACGGAGTTGAGGCACTTGAGCGCCACGCGCGTCTGGCCCACCGTGTCGCGCGCCGCGAAGACCTGCCCTTCCCCACCGCGGCCACACGCGCGCTCCAGCTCGAAGCGACCGATACGCAGCCGACGCGGCGTGGCGCCCAGCAGGCGTGCGCGCACACGCTCGCGCATCAGCGTGCCCGCCAGGTCGAGCTCCTCGTCCATGCGCGCAGCGTTCACGCGTCCGAGGAAACGGCCAAGCCAGGTTTGGGGTGAACGAGCCGCTCAGAGTTTCGGCTGCTTGAGCGCGTCGCGCGTGATCGTGCTGTCGACCAGGTCCATCGGCGCGAAGCCGGCCTTCACAGCGTCGCGCAGCTGCGTCTGGCCGCTGTTGGGGATCGCCAGCGTGCGGTTGCGGATCAGCTTGTCCAGGAGCGTCAGCAGGGACGCGCGATCGGTCTGTTTGTTGTACCAAACGTTGGCGACCAGGCTCGGCAGCGAGACGTACGCCTCGTCGGCGAGGCCGAACGAGTAGGCGCCGCTGCCGGTGAACACGGACGAGCTCTCGGCGGTGTCGCCCTGATCGATCGCGTGGCCCGGCGTCACGCCGAACGACGCCGACTCGACCACGTGCATCTTGCCGATCACCAGCACCGTCGACCCCGGGTACGCGACCAGCAGGTTGCGCAGCGCACGCAGCTGCTGCAGCTGCGCGGCCTCCAGCGCGAGCCCGACGTCGAA
>JBEVNG010000354.1:0-5611 GCA_040508235.1 Polyangiales bacterium
GAAGCAGGCTGGATTGCAGCGACAGCGGAGCGTTCCGATCGATGATCAGACTCCAGTATCGCGGAGTGAGCACGCAGCCGCGAAAATGGTGGATCGGCGGCCGCAGTAGCGAGAAGTGATCGAGTAGTACTAGGCCGCCCCACCCACGTGCGCGCGACAGGTTGTAGCTCCGAGGCGTCGGGGCGCGGCGCATGCTGTCGCGCGGTACTGCTCCGCCGCCACGCGCAAGACGTCGTGCTCCAGCGGGCTGCCCTTGGTGCGCGCTAGGTCGAGCGTCTTGCGGTCGATGCACGGCGCCTGCGTGCCGCGCGCGGCGCGATGCACCTCCGCCTGCGTACGCGCCGACGCGCGATACTCCGCCTCCACGCGACGGAGCCACTCCTCCCGGACCGAGCGCAGGGCAACATCATCCACTGCGGTCGTGAGTCTACCGAGCGCGCTCTCGCGTTGAGAAGTCCGCAAGAGAAGGCGCGCCCACTACCCAAACGAGCCCACCCGCAACCTTGGTCTGTGTGCAGGCGCGTCCAGTGTCGCAGCACAAAGGTCGCGCCGAGTACGCGACAGGCTCAGGTCCAGCTGCGCAGCGTGATGAACAGGACGATGCCGTTGTAGATCATGTGGGTGAGGATGGGCGCGAACAGCGAGCCGGACAGCTCGAACACCGTCGCCGCGCACAGCGCCATGCCGAACACCGGCACGAACGACAGCGCGGGATGCACGATGGCGAACACCACCGCGCTGGCCAGGATCGCGGTGCGCGTGTCGAGCGAGCGGCGCAGGCCGCGATAGAGGATGCCGCGGAAGATCAGCTCCTCGAACAGCGGCGCGGCGATCACCGCGAGCACAGCCAGCCAGCGCAGCTGCTCGGGCGTCGCGTCGATGCGCTCGCTCTCCTCGTACAGTGCACGCAACCAGCCGACGCGCTGAACCAGCTGCGTGTACGAAGACGCGCCCGCTCCGGCGACGAGTCCCGCCAGCACGCCGAGCGAGACGGTGCGCAGCGGACTGCCGAGGCTCGCGAGGCCCACCGTCTGCGCCAGCCGCGGCACGCCGATGCGATGCAGCGTCCACAGCGCCGCCACTGCCACAAGCAGCCCCGCGCCGGAGAAGCTGAACACCATCACCAGCCCCGGGCTGAAGCGCAGGCGCATGAACAGGAAGCCCAGCAGCCCCTGCGCGACGAAGAACGAGAGCGCGGCGAAGATGCCGTCGGAGACCGCGATCGCGGGCGGAGGCGCCTCGGTCGGGTCGAGGAAATAAGGCGTGTGGTCGCGCAGCTTCTGCCAGAGGGCGAACGCGAACAGCGAAGACAGCGAGAGCTGCGCGAACTTTGCCCAGCCGGACGGGCTGTAGAGCGCAAACGTGAACATGCCGGTCAGCAGCAAGAACACCTGCGCCGTCAGCGGCTGCACGCGACGCGCCCGGGCGCTCTCCAGCACGTCGGTGCCTAGCGCGCCGAGCGCGACGGACACGAAGCCGTAGAGCCCAACCCCGAACAGCGCCAGCACGGCGTAGCCGTTGAACACAAAGCGTATGTCGCGCGCGATGATCGCGAGCGCGATCAACGAAGCGAGCACCACCGCGCCGGCGAGCATCGACCAGAGCGCCGCACGTCGCGCGAGGATCGCGTCGAGCGACCAGGGCGCGGTGTACAGCATCCACAGGCCGGGTCCTTCGTTGGCCAGCGTCACGAGCCCACCGCCCGCGAGCACCAGCGTGCCCACGCCAAAGGCCGCCGCGCTCGCGTGCATCGGCTCGCTGATGATGCCGCGAAACAGGCGCGGGTCGCTCAGCCCGGCGAGCCCGATGGTGACCATGGGGACGAGCGTCACGCGCGCCAGGCGCGCCGGATCGCGCGCCATCGCCAGCAGCTCGCGCGCCGCGACCTGCCGCCAAAACGCACGCGGCGCGCCCTCGGAGACCGGTTTGCGCGCGCGCGTGCCGAGCACGGGCTCGCTCGCGCTGAGCAGACCATCACGCAGCAACGCGCTGCCCGCCGAGACCGTTCCGTACACGACGACCGCGAGCAGCATCAGCGCGCCCAGCGCCGCCAGCGCGCCCCGCGGCAGCAGCCACGCGATCGGCAGCGAGAGCGGGTTGAACACGAAGCCCAGCGACAGGGCACGGCTGAGCTCGATCATGTAGTCGAGCCCGACCTTGGAGCTGGTCGCGAACGCACCGATCAACGGGACCGCCGACAACACCTCCAGCGCGGCCTGCACGTGCGCGACCCGACGCGGTGGCAAGAAGCGTCGCAGGCCCGTCTCCGCGAGCACGCGCAGGCAGGCGCCCAGCAGCGTGAAGTACAGGCCGGCCGCGAGCGCCAGCAGTGCACCCACGTAGGGCCCGTACCCCGCGCACCAGAATACGACCAGGAAGAACGGCGCCAGCAGCAGCCAGCCGAGCGGCTGCACCAGCGTCGAGCCGAGCAGGCGCGCCAGCAACAGCGCACGCGTCGGCACCGGGAAGCTGAACCACCACTCCAGGCGCTCGTCGCCGCGCGCGAGATCGCGATCGCTGCCCACCACCGCCAGGCCGATCACCGACGTCGAGAGCAACAGACAGATCAGCGCGAGCGGCGCCAGCATCCGCGTCGGATCGGCGCCGGAGTACCAGAGCCCGCGCGTCGGCCAGGGGGCGTCGTCGATCTGGGTCTCGTGAAAGCCGGCGCGGCCGCGCTCCTTCCAGATTCGCCGCAGCTCGTCCACGCGCGCGGAGAGGCTTCCGTCGCCAGTCTCCGTGCGTCCCGCGAACAGGAACGCCGCCTCCAGCTCTTCCTGCTGGCTGTCGTACGCCGACGGCACGTCCTCGCCGCGCCCCACGATGTCGTCGAGCCAGCGCAGCACGCCGTGCGAGACGAACGCATCCCCCGGCGCCGAGTCACGCTCCGCCGCCTCCGCCACGCCGCGCACGATGCGCGACGCGTTGGTGACCACGTTGAAGCTCAGCGCGACGGTGACGAACGCCAGCAGCAGCTTGGCCGGCGCCCCCTTGCGCTGCGTGGCGTCGCGCTTGCCCTTGCCTCGACGCAGGAACGGCCCGCGGTTCAGCCAGCGGCGCGCCTCCAGCACCGCGATCAGCCACACCACGCGCCAGCTGGACGGAGGCCGCGGCTCAGGCACCGACGGGCTCGCGTGGCTCGGTGATCGCGAAGAAGATCTCCTCCAGCGAGCTCTCCGCCGAGGCGCGCGCGCGCAGCTCCGCGAGCGTGCCGATCGCCGCCAGCTTGCCCGCGGACATGATCGCGATGCGCTCGCAGATCGCCTGCACATGGTCGAGCTGGTGCGAGCTGAGCAGCACGGTGGCACCGCCCGCGACGTACGCGTGCAGGAGCTCGTTGAGCCTGCGCATCGCCACCGGGTCGAGGCCGCTCGTGGGCTCGTCGAGGATCAACAGCCGCGGCTCGTGAAGCATCGCGCACACCAGGCCCAGCTTCTTCTTCATGCCGCGCGAGTAGTTGACCGCGAACTCGTCCATCGCGTCGGCCAGCGCCAGCGGCTCCACCAGCTTGCTCGCGCGCGCGTCGATCTCGGCGCCCGAGAGCCCGTGCATCTCGCCGACGAAGCGCACGATCTCGCGCCCGCGTAGGTAGTCTTGAAAGGCGGGCTCGTCGGGAAGGTAGCCGACGTGGCGCTTGACCTCGACGCGATCGTGGAAGCAGTCGAGGCCCGCGATGCGCGCGCTGCCGGCGCTCGCGCGCAGGATCCCCATCAGCATGCGCATGGTGGTGGTCTTGCCCGCGCCATTGATGCCGAGCAGTCCGAACATCTCGCCCGACTCCACACTCAGCGCGAGCCCATCGACCGCGGTGAACTCCCCAAACCGCTTGGTCAGCGCGGAGACCTCCAGCAGAGACGCCATGCCGCGAGTGTAGAACGTGGCTCCTGGCTCAGAGCACGAACGCTTCGATCACGGGCGACGCGTGCTCGCGCAGCGTGCCGGGGTCGAAGAAGCGGGGCGCGTCGGCACGCAGGCCGAGCACTTGATGCAGTGCGTCCATGCGCGTCATGAAGTCGTCGAGCGCAAGCCCTTCGAGCTTGGGCCGCGCGCGCTGCCAGGTGCGCACGGAGGCCGCCCCCCGACCCAAAGTGAGCTGGTGCAGGCTCGCCGCGACCTGCGTTAGCCCATGCAGGCATGTCCGCTCCCGCGATGTCGCTCCACGCCACAGCGCCTCGAATTCCTCGTGCGCAGCGTGAAAACGCCACGTTTTCATGAGGGTGAGCGCCTTAGCGAGGCCCTGATGCTGCTCATCCGACCAGCGCAAAGTGGGCATTTTCATCATCACCAAACTCTGTACGCCACCACGCGAACGTAGATGTGTGTGCTAAGGACACCCACATGGGTGACTCACCGGCACAAGACGAAGTCCGACAGGTCAAGAAGGGCGACCAGTATCACCACCCAGATCTGCGCGAGGCGATGATTCGCGTCGCCCAGGAGCTGCTCGAAAGCGAAGGTCCAAGCAGTTGGACGGTACGCGCGGCAGCACGCATCGCAGGGGTCTCTTCCGGCGCGCCGTATCGCCACTTCGCCGACAAGGACACGCTCCTCGCGGCAGTCGCCACGCGTGGCTTCGACGATCTTCGTACCGAGCTCGCGACCCAGCTGGACTCCGTGGGCGACGACCCCTTCACGCGCTTCGGCGCGCTGGGCGAGGCGTACGTGCGCTTCGCGACGGCACGTCCCGGCCGCTACCAGATCATGTTTGGACGCGACATCCTCAATCGCGACCTCCACCCCGAGCTCTGCGCTGCCGCGGACCGCTCCTTCGCGTCGCTGTTGCGCGAGATCGAAGCGGCACAGCGCAGCGGCGTGGTTCGTGCGGACAGCCCGTCCGCCACCATCGCCGCCGGGGCCTGGGCCGTCGTACACGGCCTCGCCGATCTGCTGCTCAGCGGACGGCTCAACGACATCGCGGACGGCGATCCCGCGGGTCTCACGAAGCAGCTCGGTCGCCTGATGTTCGAGGGCTTGCTCAACCGCGAGCCACTCACCACCGCCTGAGCGCGTCCGCGCGCTCCATCACGGCAGGCGAAGCGCGACGGTCAGGTCGATACCTGGATCGCGCAAGGCCCCCGTGAACGCGTCCCAGATCGCTGGAGGCGTGAACAGCTCCCACTTCATCGGCACCTTGCCGGCGAGCACATCGTCGAGCACATCGTCCGACGCGCGCAGCACGCGGCCGAGGTACAGGCTGTTCAGGCCGGGGAAGAAGCTGTTGCCGTAGAACACCGGATCGACGTCGACCATGGTCATGCCCTGCGCGGCGGCGAGCTTGCCGATCGTCTCCGCGCTCATGATGTGGCGATGGTAGGGCTGATGCAGCGTGTGCACGTACTGCATCGGCTCGGATAGATCGATCACGGCCGCGTTGGGGGTGCCGAGCACCGCCAGCGCACCGGGCTGCGCGAGCTGCGCGAGCGTGCGCAGGAACTCCGCCGGATCCGCGACATGCTCGATCACGTCCTGCGCCAGGATCACGTCCTGCTTCTCGGCCGGCAGCTTGTCGTAGGGCGCTGAACCGTAGGCGTCGTAGCCGCTCGCCGCAGCGAACCCCTTGGACTGCAGGTACTGCACGAACAGGCCCGAGCCGCAGCCGTAGTCGAGCACC
>JBEVNG010000364.1:0-14553 GCA_040508235.1 Polyangiales bacterium
ACGGCGGCGTGCAGCACGAACGTGCCGCGCCAGGCGCCCAACGAGGAGCTGGCCACGGAGCTGACGACGGCGGCTTGGTGGGTGAGAGCGTCGAGCATCGAGCGCGAGCATGGCCGCGCGCGTGCGCGTCGTCCATCAGCGCGCGGGCGGGCGACCGTAAGCGGTGCGCCAGGCGTCGTCGAAGTAGCTCTGCGGACTGCGCGTGCCGTTGATGAAGTTGTCGCCCTGCGGGCTGGTGACCGGGGGCTGCTGATGCAGCGGCGGGTTGTGGCTCCAGCCGTTGTTCCAGTAGCGACTGGCCGGTGCGACCACCACGGGGCTGTACCAGCTCGGGGTCAACGGTGTCGGCTGCGGGGTGCGCTCGCGCGCGAGCTGGGTCTGGGCCGTGCGCAGCTCCGCCTCGGCGCGATCACGCCGCAGCTGCGCCTCCTCCAGCTCGACCTTGGCGCGCCTGCGCTCGAGCTCGCCCTCGCGCTTGGCTTGCTGTGCCTCGCGCTCCTTGCGCAGCTGATCGGCGCGCAGCACCCACGCGTCGCCCTCGCGCACGTACCCGAGGCGTCGCCGCGCCTCGGTGTGATCGGGCAGCTTGGCGAGCACACGCTCCAGCAGCGTTCGTTCGCGCGCGGGCAGGTCGCGATCACGGCAGAACTTCGCGAGCTCGAGCATGCCCGCGACGTCGTCCTTGCCGAGCTTCTTCTCGCGTGCGTCGACCTCGTCGAGCGGGGACGTGCTCTTCTCGATGCGCACCACTTCGGAGCGCGCGAACGCCATGCGCCCCGACTCCAATTCCACCGTCACCTTGTCGCCATCGACGGTGGCGTTTCCCTCGAGCACACGGCCCCCCTGCAAGTAGACCGCGTCCGCGCGCGCGAAAGCGCTCGCCAGCACGATGCCCGCAATCAGGGGAAGCTCCGCACGCATACCATCAGGCTGCCACGGGGCCCGTTTCCACGTCCAGCCGTGGACCGCGTTTGATCGGGAATGCGGCACACTTTGAGCTACGTTCCCGGGAAAGATGAAAATCCAACACGCGCTCGCTTCACTGTCGTTCGTGGTCGCCCTCGCATTGGTCATGCCTGCTTCCGCCGACGTCGGTCTCGGTGGTGGCGCGCTGATCGGCACGGGCGTCGACACGGGCGACGTCGACAACAACCCTTATCGCCTGCAGCTCGGCGCCTACGGTGAGCTGGACATCGGCAACTTCATGGTCGGCGTGCGCGGCACGCGCTCGGTCGCCAGCAACGACGACTGCACCAAGGGCGACCGGTCGTGCCCGAACGTTCGTGACCTGCGCACGATCGGTGGCGACCTCGGCTACATCTGGCACCTGCCGCTGCTTCACTTCGGCCCGCGCCTCGGCATCGGTCACCTGAAGGAGAAGGACGGCGACCGCGTGGGTGCGTACTTCGAGCCCGGCGCGTCGCTCGACGTTCACCTGTTGCTCTTCAACGTCGGTGCCGAGGTTCGCTATCGCTTCGTGACCGGCACCGACGGCGACCTCAACGCGTTCCTCGCGTACCTTCGCCTGGGCCTGCACTTCGGCGGCTGAGGCGTGGCAGGCAGCCACACGCGCTCAACTGGCGTGCTCGTAGCTGCCTTCGTTCGCCTCTTCGGCGAGCCAGCGCGTGACGGCCACCAACATGCCCAGGCGCTCGCCACCGCGGCCCGAGCCCAGCGACTCGTAGGCGAGCCCGCGCTCCTCGACCAGCCCTTCCAGGCTGCCGGCCTTTTGCTTGAGGAAGTCGCCGACGACCTTGCGTATGTCGAGCACGCGCGGGAACTTCGCGCCGCGCTCGCGCGCCAGCAGATCGAGCGCGTAGTAGCCCCACACGCAGAGCACGTCGTCGGCGCGGGAGAAGGCGTCGAAGCCGCGTACGAGTGCGTCGATGCCGTCGGCGTTGCGTAGCGCCTGTTCGTCCATGCGCGCGTGCACGATCGGCGACGGAGCCAGCGGCGTGCGCGGGCGTGCGATCGCCTCGAAGCGCTCGCCCTTCGCGAGCCGCGCGCCGAGCCAGTGCACCAGCTCGTGCGGATGGGCGCGCGAGCCCGCGGCGCGATCGTAGGGCCACGCGTTGGCCTCGCCGCCGACGCAGAGCAGCGACGGAGACAGCAACTCCACCGGCAGCCGCGCGCGCGCGGAGACGTTGTGGCGACGCTTGGCGCGGCGGCGTGGACCGGTCGACTTCGAGGCGTACGCGACCTGCATCGCGACCATGCGTCGGAACGGCGCCAGCAGCGCCTCGAAGCGCGCCCGATCGCCCTCCAGCCACGGCAGCGCACAGGCCAGCGCCTCGATGGTCGACACGTACTCGGGCTTGGGCTCGCGCCGGATCTGGTACTCGCTCGGCGACTCGGGGGCGAACGCGTAGTGCGGCAGGTCGAGCAGGTGCGGGTTCTTGCGCAGCAGCTTGCGCGCCTGGTGCCAGGTGCCGTCGATCACCACCAGCGTCACCGGGTGCGCGGGCGGGTCGGTGGCGAGGTCGCGCGCTTGTGGGCTCGGGTACAACAGCACTGCAGGCAGCGTCGGGTCGTTCAGCGCGGTGTTCACGGCCGCCGAGTCGGCGAACTCGACGCCCACGTGCAGCTCCGAGTTGGGCAGCGCCAGCGCGGCGATTCGCGCCGTGTTGACGGCATTTCCGTGCTCGCCCGGGTGCTGCAGCATGAGCACGCGCGTGCGCGTCGGCACCGGCGTGATCGCCTCGCAGTAGCAAACCGACCGCGGCCGGCCGCAGCCCTCGCACTCCTCGCGGAACATCAGGCGCGCGAGGGTAGCCGAAAATCAGGCCTGTGCAGGCTCGGGCGGCAGCTGGCGCTGCTCGCGGGCGAGCTGCCAGGACTCGACCGGCCAGTGGCGCCAGGCCTCGCGGTGCAGCCAGCGCATGCTGTCGGCGTCGGACTGGATCAGCTTGCGCTCCGCCGTGGACAGCGCGGTGGGACCGGAGCGACGTGCGCGCTCGCGGGCCTTGAGCAGCGCGTCGGTGGCGGCCTGCGGCTCGGCGCGCGGCAGGCGCGCGATGTGGGCCGCGAGCAGCACCGGGTCGAGCACCATGTCGCGAAAGCGCGCCGACTCGTCGCCCGTGGTCATCGAGCGCAGATCCTCCGCGCGCACGCAGATGTCGTCGACCGCCGTCTCGCTGGGCACGCGCAGGATGCCGAGCCACTGCAGCGACTTGCCGGCCCACTCGCTGGACGCGATCAGCGCCAGCGGGATGGCCAGCACCAGCGGCGCCCAGATCGGCGACAGCCACGGTACCAGCGGCAGCGCGAAGAAGCTGAGCGTGCCGAGCATGGTCAGCCCGATCAAGGTCGAGGTGACCTCGGAGCGCACGATCTTCATCACCGCGCCGGTCGAGCGCCGGTTCTGCGCGCCCCAGCTGGTGCTCACGCCGCTCAGGATCGAGAGCACGATCTTGGTGTGCGCGACCATCAGCAGCGGCGCGATCATGGCGGCGAAGATGGCCTCCGTGATCACGCTGGCGGTGAGCCGGATGATGCCGCCGTGCGCGCGCCGTGCGTCGCCGTTGAGCGCGGTGTTGAGCCAGCCGAGCAGGCGTGGTCCCAGCAAGCTGACGGCGGTCGCGATCGACAGCACCACCGCGACGTTGGGCGGCACCAGGCCGCGCTCCGAGGTGGCCGCGAGGATCGCACCCACCAGCACGAACATCAGCCAGACCGGGCCCGCGAGGTACGCGAACGCACCCACGAACATGTGCACGCGGCTCATCGGCTTGAGGCCCTCCGAGACCGCGATGCGCAGGTGCTGCAGGTTGCCCTGGCACCAGCGGCGGTCGCGCTGGATGTACTCGGGCAGCGTCGGCGGCAGCTCTTCCCACGAGCCGCTGAGGTCGTGCGCGATGCGCACCTCCCAGCCCGCGCGGCAGAGCAGCGCGGCCTCGACGAAGTCGTGGCTCAGGATGTGGCCACCGAGCGGCGGCTGCCCCGCCAGCACCGGCAGCGCGCAGCACTCCAGGAATGCATTCACGCGCACGGCCGCGTTGTGACCGTAGTAGTTGGCGTTCTCGCCGGCCCAGGTGGCGAGGCCGCGCGTGAACATGGGACCGCTGACGCTGCCCGCGAGCTGCTGGGCACGCGAGAACAAGGTCTCGCCGCGGTGCAGCTCCAGCGGCGCCTGCAACAGCGCGAGCTTGGGCTGCGCCTCCATGCGTCGCACCAGCTCCACGATGGTCTCGCCGCGCATCAAGCTGTCCGCGTCCAGGATCACGGCGTACGTGTAGCGGTGCGCCCAGCGCTCGAAGAACTCGGCCAGGTTGCCGGCCTTTTGGCGCTCGTTCTTGGCGCGCCGGCGGTACCACATCGGGATCGTGGTATTGCCGGTGCTGGCGGCGCGGCGGAACGCGCGCTCTTCCTCGGCCGCCTTCTCCGGATCGCGCGAGTCGCTGAGCACGAAGATCTCGAACGCGTCGCCACCCGGCGTTCGCGCCAGCGACTCGCGCATCGCGATCAGAGCCGCGAACACGTGCTCGGGGCTCTCGTGGTAGATGGGCATCACCAGCACGCAGCGCGGCAAGGTTGCGCCCAGCGCGGCCGGCTTCTTGGCGAACAACCCGGTGATGAAGCCGAGCGTCGCCGTGAACATGCCGATCGACGCCAGCCCGAACAGGAACGCGAACAACGACGCCCAGACCAGCTCCGCGGCGCTCAGCCCGTCCTTGCCGAGCGCGTGCACCAGCGCGAACGTGGCCAGCGCGGTGATGCCGATGGGCACCGTCAGGCCGAGCGCCCAGCGCGGCGCGCGCATGCGGGTCAGCTTCTGCTCGCGAAACTGGTTCGGAGCCGGCGGCTTGCCCGCGCGTGGATCGCCAAACTGCGCGACCGCGGCCTTGGCCACCGCCACGTCGCCGAGGAAGATCGAGGGGTGCGCGGCCAGGAAGGTGCGCACCCAGAGCGGGTCGATGGCGCTCCAGTCTTCCTCGAAGATCGCCTTCATCCAGTCTTCGAAGCGCTGCTGCGCGGCCGTGATGGCGAGCTCCGCCTTGGGCTCTCCGCCCTGTTCCTTCTCCACGGCGCTGGCGATCTCTTCCGCCAGCGCGTCCACGCGAACCATGTCCGGGACACCGAGTGCATGCAGGTACTCGGCGACGCGACGTCGCGCGCGCAGGCCCGGATCGATGATGGGCTCACGCGTTCGGAGAAGGCTGGTGCTCGCCTCGACGGAGCCGCTCAGCGCGTCGGTTGCCACAGATAACTCCAAGTCTCGGTGACCGGACGGCCCCCGTTTCGGAGGGTCACCCGCATCTCGATGTCGTTCGACTGTTCACGGACGACGTCGATCTCGACGCGGTAGCCGCCCGTGTACGGGTTCTTCAGCAGCTTCTGCTCGGCGAGCCGGCCGTTGTTGACCGTCGCGTCGAGCGTCAGCTCCGCATTGTCCGCCTCCTTGGGCAAGTTCGCAAAGTCCACCACGAAGCGCGAGCGCGCGGGCTCCCAGCTAGCATGGCGGGTGCCGATCACGCGGCCGAGCGGCGGGCTGAACGGGAGCGTGTTGCCGAAGTACACGCGGTACTTCATCGCGTACTGGTTGTTCTCGATCTTCTCGGGCACCCACATCGCGCCCATGTTGTCGTCGCTCTCCAAGTTGGTGGAGATCTCGAGCAAGCGCAGTGTGCCGGGACCCCAGTCCGAGAGCGGCTCGACCCAGCCCGTGGGGCGGATGTCGTAGCGCTCGACGATGTCCTGATAGTGATCCCAGACGCGATCCCGCTGCTCGAGACCGAAGCCCTTGGGGGACATGAGCTTGAACCCCGACACCGTGGTGTGGGGCGGGTTGTGGAGCGGGCGGGCCAGGTTGTCGCCGTTGCCGTCCACCATCACCAGGGTGTCGGAATCGTGCACCTCGGGGCGGAAATCGCCGAAGTTCGCGGGGTGCTCCTCGCCGTAGAGGTACATGCTCGTGAGCGGCGCGATGCCGAGCACCTGCACGGGCTCGCGCAAGAAGACCTGCGCGGTGACCTCGACGGTGGTGAAGTCGCCGGGCTCGATGCGCATCGCGTAGGCGCCGGTGACGCTTTTGCCCTCGAGCAGCGCGAGCACCCACAGGTAGCGCTGGTCCGGGCCGGGGCGCTCCATGTAGATCTCGCTGAAGCGCGGGACCTGCTCGGGCTCCGACAAGCCCGTATTGATCGCGAGGCCACGACCCGACAGGCCGAGCCAGCCGCCCTTGCCGACGCCGCGGAAGTAGCTGGCGCCCTGGAACAGCATGAATTCGTCGCGATAATCCTCGCGATTGATGTTGGCGTGCAGGCGCATGCCCGCGAACGACAGCTGCGTGGCCTCTTGCGGCGTGGGGGGCGTGATGCCGCCGCCGAAGTTGAACATGTCCGAGGTGTACGGGACCGGCTTGGCGTTCAGGCCGTCGATGACGAACACCGGCACGGGGTCACGATAGCCGTAGCCCATGTGGAAGAACTCGGCCGAGAAGTGACCTGGTTCGCCATGCCACAACGCCTTGTCGTGGTTGAAGACGATCTTTCGGTACTCCTCCCACGGGATGTCGCGCACCGAAGGCGGCAAGTCGATGTTGGACGGGCGCGGTGGCGCGGCGGCCAGCTGTCGGGCGCGCTCGAGCAGCGTCGGGAAGAACGCCGGAGGCTCGTGCGCGGGCGTGCCGTAGGCGCTCGCAGTGGTCGGACCGGTCTCTTTCACGTCATTCGCGGAGCCTGGCTTCGCTGCCAAGCTGCCACAGCCAGACACGAGCGCCACGCATGCGATGGCACAGTGGAAGAAACGAGGAAGCGGAAGGAAATCACGGAGAGAAGGTTGCACTATGTCTGCCACTCCGGTGGTGGTTTGATCGCGTGTCACAGTGGTGCGCCGGTGCTAGCTTGGCAACTCAACACCTGCGCAAAATCTGACGAAATGCCGCCTCCGACCGACGGATACGAGAGCTCGATGTTGCGCGCCGAACCGGCTGCGCGGAGCGTGCGCGCATTGATGCCCGCGATGGATATCGCGGCGCTGTCGATGATGGAGAACCAGGCGATCACCGGCACCGTCGCCGGCGTGGTCGCGGATCGCGCGCTCGATCATCACTGGCAGGGTTTGTTTCAATACGCGGCCATCCGCGTGGGGCAGGAGAGAGCCGCCGCCCTGCTGGAGAAGCTCGAGGGCGAGGTCGGCGACGCGCCGCAAGAAGAGCTCGATCAGCCGCCCGGTCCACCCGCGCGCCTGTATCGCCGCATGCGCGCGCTCGTGAACGCGGAGAAGGGCACGCCCATCGCACCCGACTCGGCGCAGTTCTGGCCGCCGTCGGACGAGAAGCTCGCGCGCGGCATCGTCGGGCTACGCAAGGCGCTCGATGCCAAGCACAGCGAGCTGGCGGAGCTGCGCTACGCGCGCGGTCTGCGCGACATCGAGGTCGCCCACGTGCTGGAGCTCGACCCGGTCGAGGCGCAGCGCGGCATCGAGGAAGCCATCGCCACCGCCGCCAAGCTGCTCGGCCGCCGTCCGCAGAGCCGCGACAACACGCCCGAGGGCGCGCTGCTGGAGGCGTTCGCGCTCGATCCGCGCAGCGCACGGCCGCCCAGGCGCGCGCGTCGCAAGCCGGTGCTCGACGAGGGCGCGCTGATCGCGGGCCGCTACGAGATCGAGGAGCCGCTCGGCGCGGGCGCGTTCGCGGACGTGTACAGGGCGCGCGATCGCGACGTCACCGATCACGTGGTGGCGCTCAAGATCCTGCGCCGTCGCGCCGCCGATGCCACCGCGGTGCACGCGGCGCTGCGCGAGCTGCAGCTGATCGCGTCGGTGTTCCATCCGTCGGTGGTGCAGCTCAAGGATCACGGCTGGCACGAGGGCCACCTGTGGTTCGTGATGCCGCTTTACCGCGGCGAGACGTTGGCCACGCGGCTCAAGCGCGAGCCGCTGACGCGCCGGCAAGCGCGCGAGATCTTCACGCCGCTGGCCGAGGCGCTGGCCACGATGCACCGCGCGGGCGTGCGCCACCAGGACGTCAAGCCCGAGAACGTGTTCCTGGCCAACCTCGACATCGACAGCACCGACGACGCCACGCCGCAGCGCGTGCTGCCGGTGATGCTCGACCTCGGGGTCGCGGCCAAGGACGCGGAGCTGGTGCTCGCGGGCACGCCGGCATACTTCGCACCCGAAGTAGCGGCGCGCTTCGCGGGGGCGCCGGATCCGCCCCCGGTCGGCCCCAAGGCGGACGTGTTCTCGCTGGCGCTGACGCTGATGCACGCGCTCGATCCCACGCCGCGCGAGTACGTGGCGGCGGGTGCGGTCGATGCGTTCGTGGCCTATCGCGCCGCGCACGCGCCCAAGGTCTCGCCCGAGCGCGACCTCGCCGACCTGCGTCCGTACTTTGGGCGCTGGCTGAACTTCTCTCCGGATCAGCGGCCGAGCGCGGAGGAGTTCGTACGCGAGCTCAGCGCGCTGACGCGGCCGGAGGAGAAGGCGGCGCGACGCTGGGCGATCATGCGCTGGGCACTGCCCACGCTGTTTGCCTTGATGGCGGTGTTCGCGGCGGTGGTGTTCGCGTTCTCGCGCGAGAACCAGCTGCAGCGGCGCGAGGCGGAGGTCGCGCGCGAGCGTGCCCAGGAAGCCCGCCAGCGCGCGGACAACATCTACCAGGACCTCACGGTGCAAGAAGCCAAGCGCCGCGAGCTGGAGAAAGACGTCGCGCGCCTGGAAGAGGAGTACCAGACGTCGCGCATGACGCGCGAGCAGCTGGCCACGCGCCTCGCGCAGACGGAGCTGGAGCTGACGGCGGTCGCGGAGCGCGAGAAGGGCCTGCAGACCAAGCTCACGCAGCAGGAGCGCGAGGCGCACCAGCTGCGCGAGGCCCATGGCCGCGTGTCGTCGGAGCTGGCGACCGCCACGCAGCACAATGCGGAGGTGAGCGGGGAGCTCGACCGTCAGCGTGCGCGCCGGCAGGAGTCGGAGAACACCGTCACGCAGCTGCGCGAGCAGGTGAAGCGCGAGACCGACGCCCTCGAAGCGGCGCGCTCGCGCATCAGCGACCTCGAGGAGCGCATGGCGCGCATGCGCAACGACCTCTCCGCGCCGCCGGCCGACCGCCCCAACAAGCACGGCCTGACGCCTAGCCTCTGAGACGTGCACGCGGGCCGGAGCTGTTCCGGCCCCTGGCGTGCGCGTCAGAGGCGCTGTTCGGGCGAGGGCTGAAACGGAACCGGCCAAACCTCGACCAGCCAATACACGGGCAGCGCCACCGGGCCCGCCAGCGCGAACATCGTGTACCACATGATGCGCTCGCCCTTGCTCAGGCGCGCGTTGTTGCCGAGCAGTGCGCCGAACACCAGCTGCATGAAGAAGCCCAGGCCCAGCGTCGCGCCGATCATCATCACGCCGCCGAACGTGCTCACGTCGAGCATGCCGTTGGGATAGATCGCCATCGTGAACAACGAGACGAACAGGAATCCGATCGCGACCATCAGCGCGGTCAGCAGACCGATGCGGACGCCGGGGCTGAGTGCCTCCGCGCAGAAGTCCGGCCGTCGATCGCCGGGCTCGCTGAGCTGCTTGATGTTCTCTTCCGGATCCGCGAATGCAGTCTGGACTGCGTAGGTGTCCGCCATGGTTTCCTCCTGCGAGTGCAGGGCGTCGTGCCCCACAGCTTCCGCTATTCAATCACGGTGGCCACCGCCTGGGGCTGTGACAACTGTGCGTGCATAAAGGCCATGCATGGCTCAGACCAACGTGACTCAGCTCGCAGACCTTACTGTGAGACTTCGCGAATGTATCCAGTCAGGAGCGGTGCAGGATGAAGCGCATGAACCAAAACCCGCCCGAGACCGACGCGTTGCTCGAGACGCTCACGCGTGAGTTCTTTCAGACCGAGACCTCGGTGACGCGACGTTCTCGACGCGAAGCGTCCCGACTCGGGGGAGTTCCGCCCGCGCGTGCGCTGCTGCAGATCGCCGCGCACGCGAACGAAGTGTTGGACACCTTCCCTGCTATCGCGCGCCATCACGGCCTGCCGGAGAGTGCGCCAGGCAGCGTGATCGGAGCGCTTTTCGCCTCTGTCGACCGGCTCGGCGAGCTGTTGGTCGACAACGAGCGCTCGTATCGCGGCACGCTGCTCGGCGTTCGGCATGGACTCGATCTCGCGCGCCTGATGCGCCACGCGACCTACGAGACCAGCGACCTGTTGCTGGCGGAGTTCCTCGATGCGTGGCTCGCCACGCGCGTGGTGCTGGTGGAGAACCTGGAGGAAGAGCTGATCTGGTTCGCCAAGAACCCGCACTTCGCGCGCAAGAATGCGCCGCTGTCCCTGCGCATGGTCATCTCACGCAGTGCGCGTGTGTAGTGATGTGTGCTGGGTCAACAGCGTTGCCTCGTTGCGACACGTGCGCCACAGCCGCAAGCTCCCTGCAGGCTGCTCCGCGTGGAGCGGACCGTTGGCACTCTGTCTGCAAACTCTTGCCTGCACGGGTTCTTGCAGAGCAAGGAGAAGACCATGATTGCAGAGCGAATCACCGCCGCCTTTCGAGTTCCACTGCGCTCGCTAGCGCAAGTCGTCGACGAGGCGCTCGGGCGAGACATCACTCTGCCCTCCGCCATCGACGCACCGCGCCACGAGATCCAGACCTCTGACGCGGGCACCATCGCCTACTACGCGGACACGTCCGCCAGAGGCCGACCGCTGGTGTTGCTGCACGGTGTGCACGCGGCCGCGTCGTCATACGAGATGAAGCCGCTGTTCGACTACTTCCGCAGCGAGCGCCCCGTCTACGCGCTCGACATGCCGGGCTTCGGCTTCTCGGAGCGTGCGTCGCGCGCGTACGCTCCCGCCACGTTCGTGCACGCCATCGAGCACATGTTGCGGAACGTGTCGATCCGCGAGCCAGTCGACGTGGTGGCGCTGTCGCTGACCGGCGAATACCTCGCCAAGGTCGCGGTCGAGATGCCGGAGCTGGTGCGCTCGCTGGTGTTGATCTCGCCGACGGGATTCGCGAGCGAGCGCGAGCAGGGTTGGCTGGAGAAGCTCAGTCGCAAGCGTGCGCGCATGTTGCCCACGGGCTGGTCGGACACGCTCCCGAGCCGCCTGCTCTACGAGCTGATCGTGTCCAGGCCGAGCATTCGCTATTACCTGCGCAAGTCGTTCCACGAGCGTATCGACGAGGGCATGGCCGCGTACGCCTATGCAACGTCGCATCAGCTTGGCGCGTTTCACGCGCCGATGTCGTTCCTGAGTGGTGCGCTGTTCCCGCGTGGCCAGGCGACCAACATCTATCGCCACGTGCACGTTCCGACGCTGGTGCTCTACGACCAGGATCCGTACACCGGCTTCTCGGCGCTGACCGAGTTCGCCGAGCAGCATCCCAACTTCCAGATGCAGCGGGTCGCGCCGAGCCACGGCCTGCCGCAGTTCGATCTGCCCGAGGAGAGCATCGAGGCGATCCGCGAGTTCCTCGAGCATCAGGACCAGCGACGCGTGCCGAACAAGGTCCTCAAGGGCACGTTCGGGCACGCGCGCGTCGGCTCCGCCTGAGGCGCTCGCCCTGAGGGCGCTCAGCCGTCGCCGCTGGTCGAGTCTTCGCCCACGTTCGAGGCGCCCTTGACGCCGCTCTCGCGGGACAGCGGATGGTTGGAATGGCTGTCGTCCTCTCGGCCGTAACGCTGACCCAGGTTTCGCTCGTCTTTGCCTTTGTCTTTCTCCGCACGCTTGGCGTCGTGCTCGAGCTCCGGCTTCTTCATCGCGTCCTCCTCTTGCTCCGCTGCAAGAGCAAGAGCTGGGCCTGCGGCACGGCGGCTAGCATTTTGCATTGTCTACAAAGCTGGAGGCTCCATGTCTGGACGAAAGCGAGACGAAGACGAGTTCGACGACATCACCGCGCAGCCGATGGGCTCCGTCGAGGAGCGGCGAACGCACGAGGTAGGCCTCTCGGTAGACGCCGACGAGCTGGGGCGAAACTTCCTCAGCGAGGCGACCGAGCAGGGCAACTTCGAGTCGCAGTACGACGACAGCGTCGAGCTCTCCGAGGGCCCTCCGTCCGACGACGCGCTGACCGGACCGGGCTTCGATCCGAACAACGACGTCTGGGAGAACACGGTCAACCAGACGCTGCAGGGGCGCGCGGACGAGGAGCCGCTGGTCGACGATCACGTCGACGGCATGCGCTTCATGGAGGACGACGACGAGACCACCTCGTCCGACGACCTCGACCTGACCGAGAACGCGCTGCACGAGGCGTCGCTGCTCGACAGCGAGGGCGAAGAGCAGGGCGAGACCAAGTCGCCCGAGCTGCGCACCGACGACGGCCACACGCACAAGAAGCCGCGCGGTGGCCACAAGCCCAAGTCCAAGAGCGTGCACAACTCGCGCTGACGCGATCGACGCGCGCGCGCCGGTGTGGTACGCGCGAACGCGATGTCGATCGCCAGCGACTTGCTCGCCGACGCCGACGCGCTGACGCGTGCGCTGAAGAAGCTGCGCTTTGGTGGCGCGGTCAGCCACGTGTACAACCCGCTCGAGTACGCGCGAGCGCCGTACGCGGCGTACCTGGAGCGCTACGCCAGCAGCAAGAAGCGCGTGGTCTTCCTGGGCATGAACCCGGGGCCCTTCGGCATGACGCAGACCGGCGTGCCGTTCGGCGAGATCGCGCACGTGCGCGACTGGCTCGGGATCGAGGCCGCGGTGCAGCGCCCCAAGCACGAGCACCCCAAGCGCCCCGTAGTCGGCTTCGCGTGCACGCGGAGCGAGGTCAGCGGCGCGCGCCTGTGGGGCATGTGGAAGGCGCTGTTCGAGCGGCCCGAGCGCTTCTTCGCGTGGGGCTTCATCGCTAACTACTGCCCGCTGGTGTTCATGGACGAAGGCGGCCGCAACATCACGCCGGACAAGCTCGCGCCCAAGGAGCGCGCCGCGCTGTACGCACCGTGCGACGCGCACCTGCGCGCGCTGGTGAAGGCGCTCGACCCGGAGTGGGTGGTGGGCATCGGCAAGTTCGCGGAGGGGCGCGCGCGTGAGGCGCTGACCGACGTGCGCTTCGCGGCCATGCCGCATCCATCGCCCGCCAACCCTGCCGCCAACCGCGACTGGTCGGGTGCGGCGCAACGTCAGCTCGCCGAGCAGGGCCTCGACCTGAAAGCGTTCACTTGAACTGCGTGAGCGAGAGCAGGTTGCCGTCGGGATCCTGGAACCACCCGATCTCCGCCTCGCCGGCGTCCCACACCCCCAGCTCATCGGCCTCGAGGTGTGGATAGCGCTTGGGCTCGATGCCGTGCGCGGCCAGGGCGCGCAGCTCCGCGCGGAGGTCGGGCACCTCCCAGCCTAGCGCCGTGAAGGGATGCGGCGTGAACGGCCCGGCCTTTTGGATGCGTAGCATCGTGCCGTGGGCATCGAACACCAGCGCGTAGGGCTCGTCCGACACCAGGCGTAGGCCGAGCAGGTCGCGGTAGAAGCGCTTTGCGCGGTCGGCGTCCTGCGTGGCCACGAACGCCATCAACCGTCGTTCCGTGAGCATGGCAGCTCCTCTCCGAGGCAGATCTCAAATGGGGATGTAACGACGCGAACGGATCGCGCGCGCGTCGTGCGTCGTCCGGCTCGTGGTTTGCCCTAGCACCGACCGCCGCGGAACCGGCCAAATCGCGGCAATAAACCCGATCCGTTCACCCTAGCGTCGTCCCCAACGGGCGTGCCGGCACGCTTGCACCATGACGACGGCGCTCGTCGAAGTGCAGCGATTCTGGAAAGGTGAACGGTGCAGGAGGCGTTCGTGGCGCGACGTAACAAAGCGCGCGAGGCAGCTGAGATCACCGTCTGGCCGTCGAGCTTTCCGGACGACGTCGGCTCTCTACCCGTGGCCAACGAGGATCTCTCTCGTGACTGCGAGGAGCTCGGCAATCGTTTCCTGAGCGACGCGGTGGAACAGACGCACAGCGTGCATCCGCACTGGGAGGCCGAGTACGACGTGGACGAGCCGATCTTCGACGCGAAGATGGGCGACGCGCTGCTGCGCGAGTTCGGGCTCAAGCCGATGCCCAAGCGTTCCACGACGCGACCGCTGTCCTCGCCGCGTGCGCCCCTGCCCAAGCTCAGCTCACCGCGTATGCCGCGCGACCTCGACGAGTTCCTGCCCGACGACGAGCTCGACCTAACGGACGAGACCACGCGCGAGGTGTCGCTGCTCGATCACGAAGGCGAAGAGGCCGGCGAGGTGGAGTCGCCGTGGATCCAGAGCGAGGACGTACACACGCACGGCAAGCGACGCGGGGGACACGCGCGCACGAGCCTGCGTCCCCCGTCGCTGCGACCGCGCGGCCGCTGAGCGTTACTGCGCTTCGGGCGGCGCGGGCGCGGGCTCTGGCTCCGCCTTGGCAGGCTCCGGCTTGGGCTCCGGCGCGGGCTCTGGCGCAGCGGCCGCGGGCTCCACCTTGGCGGGCTCCACCTTCGCAGGGGCAGGCTCGCTGCCGGTGCCCGCGGGCACGTACTCCTCCGGCTCCGCGGGCTCCTCGACCTCGTGCGCGCCCTTCTTGCCCTTCTTCGTCTTGCGCGCCTTGCCCTTCGGCGGCGCGGGCTCGGGCTTCGCTTCCTCCACGGCGGGCACGACGGGCTTGGCCTCC
>JBEVNG010000381.1:0-3570 GCA_040508235.1 Polyangiales bacterium
CATCACGGGCGCTGCCCCGAGCGTGATCATGAGGTTCTTGGCTTGGGTGACGATGTCCATGCGGCTCCGTTCCCGCCGCATCGCTCCGCGTTCAAACTTTCTCGCCGTACCCGCCCGCGTACCCATACCCGTACCACCGAGGGCGGAGACCGGTGCGCGAACGGGAACCGCTACGGGCGGCTCGCGTGTTGAACACTCTCGCCGCGTGCGGGCACTAGCTGCCGATGCCACGCAACACACTCCACACACTCTCGCGGACGCTGCGGCTCGCGCTCGTGATCGCGGCGTGCACACCGTGCCCGTTCGCCGCGCAGGCGCAGGAAGCGCCGGTGCAGCAACCCTCGTTGACACCGCCGCGCCTGCTCGAGGACAGCACCCCGGCGCTCAGCGAGCTCCCGGTCGGCAGCGAGCCCGCGGTCGTCGTGCTCGAGCTGACGATCGACAAGGACGGCAGCGCGCGCGACCCGGTCGTGATCTCCTCGGCCGGGGAGCTGCTCGATGGCGAGGCGCTCGGCGCCGTGTCCGCGCTGCGCTTCGAACCCGCGCGTCGCGATGGCGAGCCGATCGTCGCGCGCATCCCGTTCCGCTTCGACTTCAAGGCCGCGCTGCCGCCACCTCCTCCACCTCCTCCGCCACCTCCACCTCCGCCGCCGGAGGAGCCCGCGGAGAGCGCCGAGCTCACCTTCGACGTGCAGGGCGAGAAGCCTCCGCGTGAGACCACGGTGTACAGGCTGGAGCCGGAGGAGATCCGCAAGCTGCCCGGCACCAACGGCGATCCGATGCGCGCCGTCGAGGCGCTGCCCGGCGTCGCGCGACCGCCCACGTTCAATCCGTTTCTGATCATCCGCGGCGCGGGCCCCAACGACAGCGGCATCTTCGTCGACGGCATCCAGATCCCGCTCAGCTACCACTTTGGCGGCTTCTCCTCCGTGATCCCGAGCGACGCGCTGCAGAAGTTCGAGCTGCGGCCCGGCAACTTCGGCGCCGAGTTCGGACGCGCGATGGGCGGCACGCTGGAGTTCGAGCTGCGCGCACCGCGTCGCGATCGCATCGGCGGCATGATGCAGGTCGATCCGATCGACGGCCGCTTCGTCGTCGAGGGTCCGCTCGGCAAGCGCACGCGCTTCATGGTCGCGGGCCGTCGCTCGTGGGTCGACGCCTGGCTCGGCAAGGTCGACGACAGCATCAAGTCCGCACCCGTCTACTACGACGGCCAGCTGGTGCTGGAGCACGACGTCAACTCGCGCACCAAGCTGCGGCTGTTCTTCCTCGGCTCGGACGATCGCCTCAAGCTGCTGTTCGAGTCTGGAAATCCGGCCGACCCTGGGCAGGCTGGCAAGCTGGAGGTCGGCACGCGCTTCACCCGGCTCGCGCTGCGCGCCGACTCCAAGCTCACCAACGACGTCTCCACGCGCCTCACGCTGTCGTGGGGTACGGACCACATCGCGGCCAACCTCGGCACCGAGTCGCAGGTCATCGACTCCAACACGCTCGACGCCCGCGGTGAAGTGCGCGCGCGCTTCAACGACTGGATGAGCGGCGTGTTCGGCGTCGACACGCAGTTCTGGCTCTACGACGTGACGCTGCGCGTGCGCCCCTACCCGCCCAACAACGGCGAGGTCTACCCGCCCGGCTTCGCCACGCCCACGCGCTCGCTCGGCGACGAGGTGTGGCTGGTGCGTCCGGCGGCGTTCGCGATGCTGGAGCTCACGCCCGCGCCCGGCCTGCGCATCGTGCCCGGCGTGCGCACCGACTACTCGCGCGACACGGGCCGCGTCACCGTCGATCCGCGCGTCAGCGTGCGCTACGACGTGCACCCGCAGTTCCCGCGCACCACGCTCAAGGGCGGCGTCGGCCAGTACTCGCAGCCGCCGCTCGGCGTCGAGAGCGTGAAGCCGTTCGGCTCGAGCGGCGTACGCAGCAACCGCGCGATGCACTACAGCCTCGGCGTCGAGCAGGAGATCCTGCCCGGCATCGAGCTCTCGCTGGAGGGCTTCTACAAGCACCTCTACGACCTGGTGGTCGCCAAGCCCGCGGAGAACCTGGACAACGTCGGCGCCAGCTTCGACAACAGTGGCAGCGGCCGCATCTACGGCCTGGAGTCGATGCTGACCTTGCGCCGCGGTCGCTGGTACGGGCTCGGCTCGTACACTGCGATGCGCAGCGAGCGCAAGGAAGACGAGGGCCAAGCTTACCGTCTCTTCCAGTACGATCAGACGCACATCCTGAGCGCGATCGGCAGCGTCACCTGGGGCCGCAACTGGTCGTTCGGCGCGCGCTGGCGCTACATCAGCGGCATGCCCACCACGCCGATCCTCGGCGGCGTGAGCGACCTGGACGCCGGCGTCTACGCGCCGATCGCCGGCAACTACTTCGGCTCGCGCCTGCCGAGCTTCCACCAGCTCGACCTGCGCATAGAGAAGATGTGGGAAGCGGGGCCCACCAAGCTCACGCTCTACCTGGAGCTGCGCAACGCCTACAACCGCAAGAACTCCGACTCGCTCGGCTACAACTACGACTACTCGCGCTCGAAGCCGGAGTCGACGCTTCCACTCATGCCCGTGCTCGGTCTGCGAGGTGAACTGTGAACAAGTCGATGATGCTCATGATGTGCGCTCTGGCTGCCTGCTCGGATGACTTCGACCCAGGCTCGCTGGTGAGCAAGACGCGCGTGCTGGCGGTGCAGGCGGACACGCCGTTTGCCTTGCCCGGGCAGCAGGTGCAGCTGAACGCGCTCGCGTACGACCCGGAGGGCCGCGCGCTCAGCTGGGGCTGGGGCGAGTGTGAAGCAGTCGAGTCGACCGCCGCCGTCGACTGCTTGCGCGCCGCCCGCTTCGAGGGCCTGCGCATCGGCCCCAACCTCACCACGCACACGCTGACCGTACCCAACACGCAAGCCAGCTACGCCGGTGTGGTCGTGATCGCCTGCCCCGGCACGATCGAGGCCGGCACCACGCAGACGATGCCGATCGTGTGCCGTGACGCGGAGGGCAACGCCCTGCCGCTCTCGGAGTTCGAGCTCGGGCTCAAGCGCATCTTCGTGCGCCCGAGCGCGCAGAACCTGAACCCGCGCATCGACGGGCTCACCATCGACGGCGTCGACTGGGCCGAGGACATGGTGCCCAGCGCGCGCTGCAAGCAGGCCGACTGCAGCGAGTTCGCGAACCAGGAGATCGTGGTGCGCGCCGACGACGCCTCCGAGCAGGGCGTCGACAACGCGGGCCTGCCGATCACGGAGCAGTCCGTAACGCACTTCTTCGCCACCGGCGGCGAGTTCGACGACGAGTACAAGCTCGCCCGCTCCGGCGACAACAAGTGGCACGCGCGCAAGGAAGACGCCGGCAAGCGCATCACGTTCTGGTTCGTGGTGCGCGACGACCGCGGCGGTGTGAGCTGGATCGAGCGCGCGCTGCAGGTTCCCTGAGCGCTTAACGCGAAACGCCTCCCGAGAGGGAGGCGTCAAACGCTGTCAGCTCGGAGCGCTTGGCTCGGAGCGATTGGCTTAGTAGCGACCGCCGCCGCCGCCGCCGAAGCCGCCGCGACCACCGCCGCCGCCGCCACCGCCGCCGA
>JBEVNG010000440.1:0-5116 GCA_040508235.1 Polyangiales bacterium
TTGAACGTGTACAGAAAGATCGAGGCGTCCATCGGCCGCTCCAGGTTACGCGCCCGGGGCGAGGCCGCACCCCAGAAAACGCCTCGCGGTTGCCTCCGCCCCTCAGGGGGAGTATTGGGCAGCCCTCTTTTCCACCCGCGAGGACAGCGTCATGGCAGCCATCAAGAGGGCCCTACTTTCCGTCTCCGACAAGCGCGGCCTGGTCGAGCTCGCCAAGCAGCTTGCGGCTTCCGGCGTGGAGCTGCTGTCGACCGGCGGCACGGCCAAGGCGCTGCGCGACGCGGGGCTCACGGTGATCGACGTGTCGACCTACACCGGCTCGCCGGAGGTCATGGACGGCCGCGTCAAGACGCTGCACCCGCGCGTGCACGGCGGCCTGCTGGCCCGCGACAACGGCGTGGACTTCAAGCAGCTGACCGACCTCGGCGGCAAGCCGATCGACCTCGTGGTGGTGAACCTGTACCCCTTCGAGAGCACGGTCGCGCGCGGCGCCCCGCACGACGAGGTGATCGAGAACATCGACATCGGCGGCCCGTCGATGCTGCGCAGCGCGGCCAAGAACCACGCGCGCGTCACGGTCGTGGTCGACCCGAGCGACTACGCGCTGGTCGCCCAGGCGTTGCCGGAGGCGCCCGACGCCAACGAGCGCGCCCGCCTGGCCGGCAAGGTGTTCACGCAGACGGCCGCCTACGATGGCGCGATCGCGGCGTACCTCACCGGCCGCGAACAGAGCGCGACCTTCCCGGGCACGCTGACCTTGCAGTTCTCGCGCGCGTACGGCCTGCGCTATGGCGAGAACCCGCACCAGGCGGGCGCCTTCTACGTCGAGCGCAACGCCCCCGAGGGCAGCCTCGCGCGCGCGGAGTCGCTGGGCGCCGGCGGCAAGGAGCTGTCGTTCAACAACCTGGTCGACTGCGAGGCCGCGCTCGATGCGGTGCGCGAGTTCGAGGGCCCGGCGGCGGTGGTCGTCAAGCACACCAATCCGTGCGGCGTCGCGGAGGCCGCTTCGCTGCCCGAGGCCTACCGGATCGCCCGCGAGGCGGACTCGGTCAGCGCGTTCGGCGGCATCGTGGCGCTCAACCGCGCGGTCGACCTCGACACCGCCAAGGTGCTCGCGGAGACGTTCGTCGAGTGCATCGTGGCGCCGACGTTCAGCGAGGAAGCGGTGGCGATCCTGCGCGGCAAGAAGAACCTGCGCCTGCTCGCGACCAAGCAGTGGCTCGGCCCGGACTACAAGGAGCTGGCCTTCAAGCGCGTCGGCGGCGGCCTGGTGGCGCAGGATCGCGACGCGGTGGCGGCGGCGGAGATCGCGGCGGCCAAGGTGATCAGCAAGCGCGCGCCCAGCGCGGCCGAGCTGGCGTCGCTGGGCTTCGCCTGGCGCGTGTGCAAGCACGTGAAGTCGAACGCGATCGTGCTCGCGCAGGGCCAGCGCACGGTCGGCGTCGGCGCGGGCCAGATGTCGCGCGTGGTCAGCGTCGAGATCGCGGTCAAGAAGGCCGGCGCGGACGCCCGCGGCTCGGTGCTGGCCTCGGACGCGTTCTTCCCGTTCGCCGACGGCGTCGAGGCGGCTGCGGCGGCCGGCGTGACGGCTATCATTCAGCCCGGCGGCTCGGTCAAGGATGCCGAGGTGATCGCGGCCGCGGATGCCGCGAACATTGCGATGATCGCGACCGGCGTGCGTCACTTCCGGCACTGAGGTTCTCCCCATGAAAGTACTCGTCGTCGGCAGTGGAGCGCGCGAGCACGCGCTGACCTGGAAGCTTCGGCGTAGCCCGAGCGTGAAGCAGGTGTTCTGTCTGCCCGGCAACGCGGGCACGCGCGCCATCGCCACCAACTTGCCTGGCAACGTCAACGACCTCGACGGTGTGCTCCAGGCCGTGAAGGCGAACGGGGTCGACTTCGTGGTGGTCGGACCGGAAGAGCCGCTGGTGAACGGACTGGTCGACTGGCTGCGCGAGGCCGGTGTGCTCGCGTTCGGGCCGGACCGGCAGGGCGCGCAGCTGGAGGGCAGCAAGTCGTTCAGCAAGGAGCTGATGGCGGAAGCCGGCGTGCCGACCGCGGCGTTCAAGGTCTTCGAGGACGCGGAGCAAGCCGAGGCGTACGTGCGCGGCGCGGGTCGCCCGCTGGTGGTGAAGGCGGACGGACTCGCCGCGGGCAAGGGCGTCGTCGTCGCCAAGGATGCCGACGAGGCCGTGCAGGCGATCGACCTGATCATGCGCAAGAAGGCGTTCGGCGGCACCAAGGTCGTGATCGAGGAGACGCTGCGCGGACAGGAAGTCAGCTACCACGTCGTCTCCGACGGCGAGCGCTACGTGGCGCTGGCTCCCGCGCAGGATCACAAGCGGGTGGGCGACGGAGATCAAGGCCCCAACACGGGCGGCATGGGCGCGTACTCGCCGCCGCCGGTGGTCACCGCCGAGGTCGAGCAGAAGATCTTGTCCAAGGTCATCGAGCCGACGCTGAACACGCTCAAGAAGCGCGGCACGCCGTTCCGCGGCACGCTGTTCGTCGGCCTGATGATCGAGGACGGCGAGCCGTCGGTGCTGGAGTTCAACACGCGCTTTGGCGACCCCGAGACCGAGGTGCTGATGGCGCGGTGGGACGGCGACATCCTGCCGCTGCTGCTCGGCTCCGCGAAGGGCGATTTGTCCGGCGTCGAGACCAAGTGGGCGGCGCCGTGCGCGCTCTGCGTGGTGATGGCCTCGGGCGGATACCCCGGCGCCTACGACAAGGACAAGCGCATCCAGGGCCTCGAGCGCGCGGGCGCCGAGGCGGTGGTCTTCCACGCCGGCACGCGCATGGAGGGCAAGGACGTGGTGACCTCGGGTGGGCGTGTGCTCGCCGTCACCGCGACGGGCCACAGCATCGACGAAGCAGCCGCGCGCGCCTACGCGGTGGCCAACCAGATCCACTTCGAGGGCGCCCAGTACCGCCGCGACATCGGCCACCATGCACGCTCCGCAGCGCCGCGGAGCAAGTGAATGAGCTGGGCCGCGCACGTCACGGCGTTGCGCGCGGGCGGCGTGATCGCGTGCCCCACCGAGACGCTCTACGGCTTGCTCGCGGACGCGCGTAACCCGGCCGCCGTGGCGCGCGTGATCGCGATCAAGCAGCGCGGCGACGCGCCGATCGGCCTGCTGGCGCCGGATCTCGCCAGCGTGCTCGCGCAGTGCCAGCTCGGCGACAAGGCGCGTGAGCTCGCTTCCCGCCACTGGCCGGGGCCGCTCAGCCTGGTGGTGCGTGTGAAGGACAAGCACCAGCTCGCGCCGGGCATCGTGCACCACGGCACGGTGTCGATCCGCGTGCCGGGCGCGAGCGCCGCGCTGGAGCTGGCGCAGGAGTTCGGCAACGTGCTGACCGCCACCAGCTGCAATCCGTCCGGCTCGCCCGCCGCGGAGACGCCGGAGCAGGTGAAGGCGTACTTCGCGCAGCAGGTCACGATCGTCCCGGGCTACGCATCAGGGCTGGCCTCGACGATCGTCGACGCTACGGGCGACGAACCGAAGGTGCTACGCCAGGGCGCGATCGAGGTTTGAGCATGGTGAAGTCCGAGAACATCGTCTGGCACGGCGGCGAGCTCACGAACGAGCAGCGCACCAAGATCTACGGGCACCGCGGGGCGACGCTCTGGTTCACGGGGCTGAGTGGCTCCGGCAAGAGCACGGTGGCGCGGCGCGTGGAGTCGCTGCTCGCGGCGCGTGGGCACCACGTGTACACGCTCGACGGCGACAACGTGCGCTACGGGCTGTGCAAGGACCTGGGCTTCAGCCCGGAGGATCGCACCGAGAACATTCGCCGCATCGGCGAGGTCGCCAAGCTGTTCACGGACGCCGGCACGCTCACGCTGGCGGCGTTCGTCTCGCCCTATCGCGCCGACCGCGATCAGGTCCGGGCGCTGCTCGCGCCGGGCGACTTCTTCGAGGTGTACGTCGCGGCCGACCTGGCCACGGTCGAGGCGCGCGACCCCAAGGGCCTGTACAAGAAGGCGCGCGCCGGCGAGATCAAGGAGTTCACCGGCATCAGCGCTCCCTACGAGGAGCCCCTGAACGCGGAGCTGGTGCTGCGCACGGACCTCCAGGACGTGGACGCCAGCGCGGCGGCGGTGCTCGCCCTGCTCGAAGCCAGCGGCCACATCCCCGCCAAACGCTGACGTCGTTGCCGTTTGGTTTCGGACTTGCTTTCTCGCAGCCCCACGGCGCTTAGCTGATGGTCGTGGAGCGCACCGACCGTTTGCAGGACTGGCGAGACCCTCACGACCCCATGGAGCTGGAGCGGCTGAGGCTCGTGCGGGCCTTGCACGCGCAGGGCATCCGCAGTCCCAGCGTGCTCGATGCGCTGGCCAGCGTGCCGCGTGAGTGCTTCGTGACCGAGTCGCAGCGCGACCTCGCCTACGCGGACCGGGCGCTGCCCATCGCCTACGACCAGACGATCAGCCAGCCGTACATCGTCGCGCTGATGACTGAGCTCGCGAACCTGCGGCCCGGGCAGCGTGTGCTGGAGATCGGCACCGGCTGCGGGTACCAGACGGCCGTGCTGGCCGCGACCGGCGCCGACGTGTTCAGCGTGGAGATCGTCGAGCCGCTCGCGCGCTCCGCCAAGGCGCGGCTGCGTGCGCTCGGGGTGCACGCCACGCTCTCGGTGGGGGACGGTCACCTGGGCTTGCCGGAGCACGCGCCCTACATGGCCATCCTGGTAACCGCCGCGCCGCCCGCGATCCCCGACCACCTGGTCGAGCAGCTGGCCATCGGCGGGCGCCTGATCATCCCGGTCGGAGAAGCCGGCAAGGACCAGGAGCTGCTGGTCGTGCGTCGCACCCGCGACGGACAGCGGGTCGAGCGCGTGGCGCCCGTGCGCTTCGTGCCGATGACCGGTGTGTTCCACTGAATCCGCGATGACCGATGTTTCGTGCGCGCCGGCGGCTTTGGTAAGCTGTCGGTCATGGCGTTGATCGAAACCGAAGAAGCGGCTCGCAGGCTGGCACGTGCGATCGCGAGCGACCTCTCGCTCTACAACGAAGAGAAGATCGTGGAGGGCATCCAGAAGGACACCCTGTTCACGGTGCTGTCGGAGGAGCTGGAGGAGGGCCGCGCGCTGTTCAAGAGCCGCGTCTCGCCCG
>JBEVNG010000251.1:0-13135 GCA_040508235.1 Polyangiales bacterium
ACTCGCCCTTGTCGGGGCCGAACGCCGCCACGTACACCAGCGACGCGACCTTCTCGTGGTTGCCGGCCTCGGTGATCACCGCGCCGCCGTACGAGTGCCCCACCAGCACGGCCTGTCCCTCCACGCGATCGAGCGCGCGCTTGGTGGCCGCGACGTCGTCCTCGAACGAGGCGAGCGACTGGTGCACCGCCACCGTCTTGAAGCCCTTGGCCTGCAGCTTGGCCGCGACCCTGTCCCAGCTGGAGCCGTCGGCGAACGCGCCGTGCACGAACACCACCGTCTTCACCGGCGTGGGCTCCGCGTGTGCGAAGTGGGCGCCGGCCAGGGTGGCGAGCGCGATCGAAGCGAGTGCGAGCTGAAAACGCGTGAACATGGGTATCCTCCGTCACTCTCTGCGAGAGCAAGCGGTGTACCCATGAAGAACGCTGTCGTTTCGCGGAGCCGCACGCGCGCTCGGTGCCAGGGTTTGGTCACCGAGGCGGAAGAGTCATCAGCTAGTGCAGCGGGTGGTCATGGTGGTTGTGGGCGAGGAAGCGGCGCACGAACGGGTCGTGCTCCATGTCGCCCAGGTCCGCGAACTCGATCGAGCGTAGCGTGTCGCCCTCCACCGCCGAGGCCGGCTCGACGGAGAGCAGCTCCATGGTCAGCTTGCCGAGCACGATGCGCTTGGGCAGCGCGACGTCCTCACGCCACTGCACGCGAGCGAGCTGTCCACGCAGCGTGCCCTCCAGCGTGCCCTTCTTGCTGGGCTTGAACGTGGCCAGCTCCGCGGAGGAGATCAGCTGCGTGAGCGTGTCCCAGCGCGGCCACATGCGGATCGTGCGCAGGTCGCCGGGGGTGTAGTGCACGCTGGTGCCCTCTGCGGGGTACGCGCGCCAGTGCTCCAGCTCGCCGCGTGCATCGCGCTGCCACAGCTCGCGCACGCCGCGCTCGACGAACGTGTGCGCCACGCGATCGCCGACGCGCACCAGCTCCAGGTGCTCGACGTGATCACCGCGACGGAGCGCGTAGCGCGCCCGCACCGCGGCAGCCTCGGAGGAGGCCGACGCGGGGAGCGCGCACAGCAGCATGAAGACGGCCAGGAAGCGCATCAGAACCAATTCGACCACGCCCAGAACGGACGGCGCTGGCCGTCGAAGCCGAGCGCGTGCGCCATCACGTAGAACGAGATGGTCTGCTCCTGCGCACCGGCCACGAACTGCGAGCTCGGGCCGCGCGCGAACAGGGCGACGTCCTCGCCGGCGTGCGTCTCCGAGCCGAAAGGCACCAGCGCCTGCTGCAGGTAGTCGACCTCGGTGGTGTCGACCGCGCTGAGGTCGGGGCGCTCGCCCTCGACGGCGCCGGGGCCGTTGGCGTAGGCGAGCGTGGTGTAGGGCTTGTCGTCGTCCGCCAGCGCGAAGCCGTCCTCGATCTCGCCGGTGCTGTCGAGCGTGACGACCTTGCCGAGGATGTCGTTGCCGCGCGCGGGGTAGCCGCCGATGGTGAACACGTGGCTGTGGTCCGCGGTGACCAGGATGGTGGTGTCGCGCTCGTCGGTGAGGTCGTTGGCGACCTTGACGGCATCGGCCAGCGCGACCGCGTCCTCCAGCGCGCGCGCGGCGTTGCCCGCGTGGTGCGCGTGGTCGATGCGGCCGCCCTCGACCATCAGGAAGAAGCCCTTGTCGTTGTTGCGGGAGAGGATCTCGATCGCCTTCTTGGTCATGTCGGCGATCGACGGCTCGCCGGCGGTGTCCTTGGTGCGGTCGGCCTCGTACTCCATGTGCGAGCGCTCGAACAGGCCGAGCACGTGCTGGCCGTTGTCGCCGTCGAGGGCGTCGAACTGCGCCTGGTTCCAGACGAACTGCGAGCCGGCGAACTTGGAGGTCCACTCCGCGGTCAGGTCGCGGCCGTCGGTGCGGCGACCGGTGGCGCTGGTGTCCTCGGGATCCTGCTGCGTGGCGGGCAGGAAGTATTCGCGGCCACCGCCGAACACGACGTCGATGCCGTCGCCGCGCTTGAACTCGATCAGCTGGCGGGCGATGTCCGGGAAGTCGGCGGCCTTGGCCTCGGCCGAGAGCTCCTTGTCGGACTCCCAGTCGCGCTCGGGCGTGTGCGCGTAGCAGGCGCCGGGCGTGGCGTGCGTGATGCGCGCGGTCGAGATGATGCCGGTCTTGAGGCCGCTGTCCTCGGCGAGCTCGAGCAGCGAGGTGAGCTCGTTGCCCTTCACCGTGGTGTGGTCCTTGCGCACGACGTTCTCGTTGACCGAGAGGATGCCGTCCTTGGTCTTCACGCCGGTGATGATCGCGGTCATCGTGGGCGCCGAGTCGGGCGTCTGCTGGTTGAACGAGTAGGTCTTCACCAGCGCCAGGTTCGGGAAGTGCTCGTACGCGAGCTTGTTCTCTTCGCCGGGCTGGCCCTTCTTCTGGCCGTCCAGGATGCGGGCGGCGGTGATGGTGCTGATGCCCATGCCGTCGCCCACGAACAGGATGACGTTGCGCGCCTTCTCCCGCTTGTCGAGGCGGTGGAGCTGGGCTGCGCGCAGGGCCTTGAGACCGTTGTCGGTCCACTCGCTGTCGTTGAGCAGCTGCTCGGCGCCGTAGCTGATGGCCGGAACCGCGAGCGCGGTGCCCAGGACAGCCAGACCAAGCTTACGAATCTTCGTCTTCATCGAGTCCTCCACTTCAAGCGCCGGCAGAGGATGGAGGAAGCGAGTGACGTTCAAATACTTGATGAAGCGACAGCTGGGTTACGTTCAACGAGCCCGCGCGACAGATGTGGAGGAACTGGCCGACAGCTGGTCGACGCGCTCGTGAAAACGGGCAGCGAAGCTCGCGATCGTGTCGCGTCCCGCGCGATCGAGCTCGAAATATTGGCCGCATACGGTGCCGCTGAAGCGCTCGCTCGCGCCGAGCTCTTCGACCGGGATCGACACCAGCAGCTCGTGGTCGCTGCGCCGGACGTGCTCGCCCACGGCGATCCGATCGCCATCTCGGTATAGCCGCACGGAGCAGTCCTGATCGAGCGACGCGATGGGCCGCACCGAGAGCACCACCTCGTCGGGCGCCTTCGCGGGCATGCCGATCAGCTTCACGTGGCCGCCCGCGTACAGAGCGCGCGCGCTGAGGCGGCCGGTGCGCGGGCTCAGCTGGACCGGGGCCGCCGTCGCCGGGGCGAGCCGACGCACGGGAGGCGGGTTGTCGAGCTTCGCGTTCACCGCGCGCAGGTCGTCACGCAGCCGGTCGAGCTGCACCTCCGTGCGCACCTCATGACTGAACAAGCCGACGCAGCCCGCGAACACGAGCGGAACCAACAAAAGCAAACGCCGCATCACCGAGATACCGGTGTGCGGCGCAGCTTATTTCAGCGTGTGAGGGTGGATACTCAGTCGCCGGTCGGGCGCTTGGGGCGGCGGCTGCACTCCAGGATCTTCTTGCGGATACGGATCGCGTCCGGGGTGATCTCGACTAGCTCGTCGCCGTCGATCCACTCCATGGCGGTCTCGATGGTGAGCGCGCGCGGCGGCGTGAGGATGATGTTCTCGTCGCGGCCGGCGGCGCGGATGTTGGTGAGCTTCTTCTCGCGGCAGGCGTTGACGTCGAGGTCATTGGCGCGGTTGTGCTCGCCGATGATCATGCCCTCGTAGACGTCCACACCCGGGTTCACGAACATCTCGCCACGCGGCTGCAGGTTGAACAGCGCGTACGGGATGGCCGTGCCCTGGCGGTCGCTGACCATGGCGCCGTTGGGGCGCAGCTGCATCACGCCGCCGTACGGCTGCCAGCCGTGGAACTGCGTGTTGAGCAGGCCGGTGCCACGGGTGTCGGTGAGGAACAGGCCGCGGAAGCCGATCAGGCCGCGCGAGGGAACCACGTACTCCACGCGCGAGCGCCCGAAGCCGAGGTTGTGCATCTTGTCCATGCGACCGCGGCGCTCGCCGAGGCGCTGCGTGATCGCGCCGACGTACTCGTCCGGCACGTCGATGACCACGCGCTCGACCGGCTCAGACAGCTGACCGTCGACCTGCTTGGTGACGACCTCGGGCATCGAGACCGCGACCTCATAGCCCTCGCGGCGCATGTTCTCGAGCAGGATGGCGATCATCAGCTCGCCGCGTCCGTAGACCATGAACGCGTCGGGCGTGTCGGTCTCCTCCATCTTCATCGCCAGGTTCTTGCGCATCTCGCGCTCGAGGCGATCACGGAGGTGACGCGAGGTGACCCACTTGCCGCTGCGGCCCGCCATCGGCGAGCTGTTGACCTGGAAGCGCACCTTGATGGTGGGCTCCTCGACCACGATACGCGGCAGCGCCTCCTGCAGCGTGATGGAGGTGATGGTGTCGCCGATCTGGATGTCGTCCGAGCCCGCGACCAGCGCCACGTCGCCGGCGCCTGCGTCCTCGACGCTGGTGCGCTTGACGCCGCGCATGCCGTACAGCTGCGAGACCTTGAACTGCTCGTTCTTGCCCTCGCCGAGGCGCATCACCTGCTCGCCGAGCTTGATCTTGCCGCGCTTGATGCGACCCACGGCCAGGCGGCCGACGTACTCGTCGTGCTCGACGTTGGTGACCAGCAGCTGCAGGCCACCCTCGACGTCCGCGCGCGGCTCCGGCACGCGGGCCAGGATGGTCTCCAGCAACGGTCCGAGCGTGGTGCTCTCGTCCTCGAGCTTGAGCTTGGCCTGGCCGAGCTTGGCGATCGTGTAGACGGTCGCGAAGTCGAGCTGGGTCTCGTTCGCCTCGAGCTCACAGAACAGGTCGAAGGTCTCGGTGAGCACCTCGTCCGGGCGCGCATCCGGGCGGTCGATCTTGTTGATGACCACGATCACGGGGATGCCGAGCTCCAGCGCCTTGCCGAGCACGAAGCGCGTCTGCGGCAGCGGGCCCTCGGCGGCATCGACGAGCAGCAGCACGCCATCGGCCATCGAGATCGTGCGCTCGACCTCGCCACCGAAGTCGGCGTGGCCGGGCGTGTCGATGATGTTGATGCGGACGCCCTTGTAGAGGCAGGATGCGTTCTTCGCGAGGATCGTGATACCGCGCTCGCGCTCCAGATCGTTGGAGTCCATGACGCGATCGGCGACGGCCTCGTTCTCGCGGAATGTTCCGGTCTGCTTGAGCATGGCATCGACCAGCGTCGTTTTGCCGTGGTCGACGTGGGCGATGATCGCAATGTTGCGCAGATCGGAGCGAGTGGGACTGGTCATGACGGTCGCGCGGTCTGACATGCCGCTCCGAGGGGGGCAAGGCGCACCGCCGTGCGGGCCTGCCTGACAGGCGCGATATTTCGCAGAGATAACGCGGTTGACGCCAGACCGTCAGGGACCGGCGATCATCCGTGCTCTCCCCAACTGGGGTGCCAATCCTCGCCTGAACTCGCGAGGCAGTCGCATTTGGCTGCCGTCGCGTAGGCTCGCGTACCAGCGAGAGGGAGTCCCCATGTCGCGACATCAGGACGCCGCCCGTGCCGCAGTGCTCGCCTTCTGCGCTCTGGCCGCCTGCGGGGATGACGACGGAGATGGCGGCTCGGTCTCGCCGGACCGCGGCACGCCCACCATCACAAGGTACCGCGTCGGCAGCGAGCTCAAGCTGAGCAGCTCGCTCGAGCCGGGCACATCCGTCGACGGCGACAGCTCGTACATCGCGGCGTACGACGAGAGCACGCACGCTGAGACCGAGGCACGACGGTCGCCGGCAGCTCGAGCTGGACGTGAACCTGTTCCTGTGCGGCACGCGCGACATGATCGTGCGCAAGGACGCAGTGCAGTTCGCCTCCTACGAGAACCTCCACAAACTGCTCGACACCTTTGGCGTACAGCGCCCCGGACGCGCCTACTACGCGAAGCTCGGCGGCGACCTGTAGAGCCGCGCGCAAGGTGTCTGTCCATCGGGTACACTCGTTGGGATGAACTCGGCCGCCAATCCGCTGCTCGCCTACACGTTCGAGGTCCCGTTCGACGCCATCCGCGCCGAGCACGTCGAGCCCGCCGTCGACCTGTTGCTCGCGCGCTCCAAGGAGCGCCTCGCCAGGCTCCGGAGCAGCAGCGAGCGCACGTATGCCAGCACCCTCGGCGTGCTCGATGCCGCCACCGAGGAGCTGGAGCACGTGATGGCCGTGGTCGGGCACCTCGAGGCCACCGCCACCACACCCGCGCTGCGCGAGGCCTACAACGCCATCCAGCCCAAGGTCAGCGAGTTCTACGCGGGGCTCTCGCTCGACGGGGAGCTGTACCGCGTGCTCAAGGAGTTCTCGGAGACCGACGAAGCCAAGGCGCTCGACCCGGCGCGCGCACGGTTCCTGAAGCAGACGCTGGAGGACTTTCGCCGCAACGGCGCCGAGCTGTCTCCGGATGACAAGGCCAAGGTCGAGAAGCTGAGCGTCGAGCTGTCCAGGCTCACCACGCAGTACTCGCAGAACCTGCTCGATGCGACCAACGCCTTCGAGCTTGTCATCACCGACGAGGCCCGCCTGGGCGGCCTGCCGGAGAGCGCGCGCGAGGCGGCGCGGGAGAGTGCGTCCGCCAAGAACGTGGAGGGCTGGAGGTTCACGCTGCAGCAGCCGAGCTACGTCGCGGTGCTGACCTACGCCGACGACCGTGCGCTGCGCGAGCAGCTGTATCGCGCCTACAACGCGCGCGCCTCGTCAGGCCAGTACGACAACCGCCCGCTGATTGCGAAGATCCTGGAGCTGCGCAAGGAGAAGGCGCGCCTGCTCGGGTTCAAGAACTTCGCCGACCTCACGCTCGAAGACCGCATGGCCAAGGACGGCGAGCGCGCCAAGGACTTCATCAAGCAGCTGCGCGAGGCGACGCGGCCGTTCTACGATCGAGAGAACCAGGCGCTGCTCGACTTCCGCAACGAGGTCGAAGCGCGCGGTGGCTCCGCGCGCGAGCAAGGCACGGCGGTCGACACCGAGAGCTCGACCTTTCAGCCCTGGGACATCAGCTACTACAGCGAGAAGCTGCGCAAGCAGCGCTACGACTTCGATCAGGAAGCGCTGCGCCCGTACTTCAGCGTCGATGGCGTGCTCGAGGGCATGTTCATGCTGGTCTCGCGCCTGTACGGCGTGAAGGTGGAGCGCCGCACCAACGTGGCCAGCTACCACAAGGACGTGCGCTACTACTCGGTGCTCGACGAACAGGGCACGGAGATCGGCGCGTTCTACGCCGACCTCTACCCGCGCGACGACAAGCGCGGCGGCGCCTGGATGGGCGACTTCATCACCGGCTTGCCGGGCGGCAACCACGGCAAGCACCTGGGCGTGATGTGCGCCAACGCGACGCCGCCCAGCGGTGGCAAGCCCGCGTTGCTCACGCATCAGGACGTGGAGACGCTGTTCCACGAGTTCGGCCACCTGCTGCACCACCTGATGGGGCGCGCCGAGGTGCGCAGCCTGGCGGGCACGCGCGTGGCGTGGGACTTCGTCGAGCTGCCGTCGATGATCATGGAGAACTTCTGCTGGGAGCGCTCGGTGCTCGACTTCTTCGCGCGCCACTACGAGACCAACCAGCCCATCCCCGACGCACTGCTGCAGAAGCTGCAGAAGACGCGCACATTCCGCGCGGCCAACATGCAGATGCGCCAGCTCGGCCTGGCCGGCGTCGATCTGGCGCTGCACATCGACTACGACCCCACGCGCGACGGCGACGTGATGACCTATGCGCGCGCGTTCGCGCAGGAGCACACGCCCGCGCCGCTGCCGGAGGAGTTCGCGATGATCGCGGGCTTCGGTCACCTGTTCGCGTCGCCGGTCGGCTACGCGGCCGGCTACTACAGCTACAAGTGGGCCGAGGTCCTGGAGGCGGATGCGTTCTCGCGCTTCGCCGATGCCGGCGTGCTCAGCCGCGAGGTCGGCGCGGCGTTCATCGCGTCCGTGCTCTCGCGCGGCAACGAGGCCGACCCGATGGAGCTCTACAAGACCTTCATGGGACGTGAGCCGTCGCAGGAAGCGCTCATGAAGCGCGCTGGTTTGGTGGCCGCCTAACCAAGTCGGACAGGGCAGCGGTGGCCATTCTTTGGCCGCGGCGCCCTCCGTGGGTGGAACGAGTTGCGCGACCGGCCAGGCCGCGCGAGGCTCCGGGGCAACTGACTTGGCCGTTCGGGGTAGCCGAACGTCCGTTCTTGCCTTGGAGTCGACGTGCCCAATACCTACTTCGCTCGCCTGCTGGCGGGCATGCTGCTGCTCTCTGCCTGTTCCGACGATCCCGCGCCCGCGGAGCCCACGGACGACGAGGGCGAGCAGAACGAAGACGAGACCGACGGCGACGAGACCGGCAAGCTGGACGCCGGCAACGGCGGCAAGATGGACTCGTCCGTGCAGCCGCCCAAGGCCGATGCCGGCGGCGACGCGGGCGCAAAGCCCGACGCCGCGGTCTCGCCCGATGCCGCGGTGAAGCCCGATGCCGCGGTGAAGCCCGATGCCGCCGCGCCCGATGCGGCGGTGAAGCCGGATGCCGGCGGACCGGTCGGCAGCCTCAAGCCCAAGTGCGTGAAGAAGCCGAGCCAGGTCATGGTGATCGGCGACAGCTACATCAACTGGATCACGCACTCGTTCCCGGCCGACCTCGACAAGCTCACCGGCGGCGGCTGGCGCATGGAGGCGATCGGCGCGTACTCGATGGGCTCGGGCGGCATCGGCTCGATCCCCAGCCAGTACGACCTGTCGATCTCGCTCGACCCCGACGCGCACACCATCCTGATGGACGGCGGCGGCAACGACATCCTGGTCGCCGACCCGACGCTCGACTTCTTCGGCGACTGCAAGACCGACAAGTCCGCCACGATCGCCAACTGCCAGAAGATCGTGCAGATCGCGATCGACGCCGCCGACAAGCTGCTGGAGCGCGCCTCCAAGGCCGGCATCCGCGACGTCGTGTACTTCTTCTACCCGCACGTGCCCGAAGGCACCGCGCTCGGTGGCCCCAAGCCCAACGTCATCCTCGACTACGCGCTGCCCAAGGTGCGCGACTTCTGCGAGGGCGTCGAGGCCAAGACCGGCGGCAAGACCCGCTGCACGTTCGTCGACATGATCCCCGTGTTCGACGGCCACCCCGACTGGTTCGTCGAGGGCGACATCCACGAGAACGAGAAGGGCTCCAAGGCGATGACCCAGAAGCTCTGGGACGTGATGCGCAACAAGTGCATCGGCCAGCCCGAAGCCAGCGGCTGCTGCGAGCCCTGATCAGCTCCCGCTCGCGATGATCGCCTCGATGTTGCGCTCGGCGAGCGCGGCGATCGTCAGCGAGGGGTTGGCGGTTCCGCAGCTGCCGGGCAGCAGGGCGCCGTCGATCACGTAGAGCCCGGGGTAGCCCTTCACGCGGCCGTGGTTGTCGGTGACCTCGTCGAGCACGGCGCCGCCGAGTGGGTGGCCGGTGAACGAGGCCTTGACGTCGGGCACGGCGGGCCAGATGCCCGTGGGCACGCCGTTGGCGCGGGCGATGCGATCGTTGACGGGGCGCAGCGCGTCGATGGCGCGCTGGTTGCCGGGCCACTGCAGCGCGATGCGATCGTCGGTGAGGTGCAGGCGACCGCGCGTGGGATCGGCGACCATGCCTAGCGACGCGATCACGCCGAGGTCGGGCGAGCCGGGTGTCCACCAGTTCTCCAGGCTCACCGGCAGCGGGCCCGACTCGTCGACGATGCGCGACGCGCAAGGGGCGGCCTGCACGAAGGCGCCCAGGGACCCCGAGCGGATGACGGCCGCGTCGGCGTTGCTGCCGAAGCCCTCGCCGACCTTGTCGCTGAGCAGCGGCAACGAGCCGTCCCCGCGAGCACGCAGGAGCAACTCCGTGGTGCCGACCGAGCCGGCCGCGAGGAACAAGCGCTCCGTGACCAGCGCACGGCTGGCGAGCACCGCGCCGGTCGGATCGAGCTTCTCGACCGTGACCACGTAGCGCCCATCGGCCTGCTGCCCGATCTTGCGCACCTGCTGCCCTGGGTAGATCTTCGCGCGCCCCGTCTGCTCCGCGCGCGGCAGGTAGTTCTGCGTGAGGTCGAGCTTGGCGCCGTTCGCGTTGCCGAACGAGCTCTCGCCGAGGATCGCCGAGGCGCGCGAGCGGCCCGCTATCTCGTCGCGCAGCACGTTCCAGTTCCACGCCGTGTCGACGCGCTGCGGCGTGTAGCCGGCGTTGCGTACCTGCTCGTCCCAGATGCGCGAGTGCTGGAAGAAAGGGCTGTCATAGATGTCGTCCGGCATCGCGCTCACGCCGATCATCGCGCGCACGCGGGGGTAATAGACGTCGTGCATGCCCGCGTACCCGAGCTTGCCCTGGAACATGGCCTCGAAGAAGTGCTGCTCGGGCTCGATCATCACTCCGCTGTACACGACCGAGCCGCCGCCCACGCAGGCGCCGCGCCACACGTCGAGTCCGTCGAACGGCAGCAGGTCGAGCACGCCGCCGAAGTCGTCGAAGTACTGCGGCAGGCCCGAGCCCGAGATCCAGCTGGTGCGGTGCCAGAAGCCACGCCCGTCCGGCGCCGCCTCGCTGGTGAAGATCGCGCGCTGGGGATCACGCGGCCAGCGCGAGCCGCGCTCCAACATGGTCACGTTCACCCCCGCTTGCGCCAGCCGCAGTGCCGCCACCGCGCCGCCGAAGCCCGTGCCGATCACGATCGCCGGTGAGAACTCCGGCGGATCCGGCTGGGGCTCGAAGATCTCCGGCACCGCCATGCGATGCGCGAGGGCCTCGAGGGGTCCCGCCTTCACCAGCCGGGGCAGCCCAGCCGCAAGTCCAGTCGCTCCCGCACCCACCAAGAACTGTCTTCGCTTCACGCTGTGGCGATGACATTCCAGCCGTGGGCGACGCCACGGCGAACCGGGTGAGTGCGCGGCCCTGACGGGGTGGTGTCCGCGGCGTGCGCTGCCTCAGCCCTTGAGCGCCTGGGCGTTGCGCTCGGCGTTGATGGCCAGCTGCTCCGTGAAGCCGTCGGCGATGGCGCTCTCGATCTTCTTCGCGACCAGCGGCCACTTGGCGGTGACCTCGAAGGTGGAGCTGTAGTGCGTGCCCTGAGCGCTGGGGGCGAGCGTGCTCTGGCCGCTGACCTTGCCGGGCAGACCGGCGACCTCCAGCGAGTAGTCGGCGTGCCACGAGTCGCCCTGGCGACGCCAGGTGGTGGTCTCGACGGCGCGGTTGGTGGGCTTGACGATGCCGCGCACGATCGCGGGCAGGTCCATGGTGCGCTCGCGCGCGACCGTCATGTGCACGCCGTCCGCGCGCGCCTCCACGTGGATCTCGACGTTCTTGTCGCCGGCGGCTTCGCAGCGCTTGCGCAGGAACGCGGGGTCGTGCAGCAGCGCGGCGACGCTCTGGGGGTCGGCCGAGTAATCGAACGTGAAGGTCCGCGAGGTGGGCATCGACGGACCATGACACGAGCCCCCAAGTCCGCGTGCGTCAGTTCTTGGTCATTGCGCGACAGACGTCCGGGGGGCTCAATGCGCGGTGGTGTCGCCGGCGAAGGAAGGTCCGATCTCCAGCTCGGCGGCGTCGGCGCGGGCGCTGTCGATCTCTTCCTTGGTGGCGTCGCGCACCTCGCGCACGGTCACGTCCCAGATCAGCGTGAAGCCGGCGAGCGGGTGGTTGGTGTCGACCACGACGTGATCGTCATGCACCTCGATCACGTGCATGGCGAACTCGTTTCCATCCTCGTCCTCGCCCAGGATCTCGTCGCCGAACTTCACGCTCTGCGGGTCTGGCAGCTCGGCGCGGTCGACCTCGAAGATCCCGTCTTCGTCGGGCACGCCGTAGGCGTCCTCGGGCGCCACCTTGATCTGCTTCTGGCCGCCGACCGGCAGACCGTCGAGGCCGCTGTGCAGGCCGGGCAGGATGGGCGAGTACCCATGCACGTAGCGCAGCGGGCCGACGCTGGGCTCGATGGAGCGCTGGATGACGTCTCCGTCCTCGTCGCACAGCACGTAGTCCAAGACGACGTGTTTGCCTGCGGAAATGGTGGTCATCGGGCGACTGTAGGGCGCGTCCTCCGCTTTGTCGACAGTGCCCCGACGCCGTGCCCGGACCCCATGCTAAAGCAGCCTCATGACCAGTTGGCAGCTCGCGAAACACCCCACGCTGGCCGGCGTCAGCGGCCCCGTCGTGGTGGTGGTGATGGACGGCGTGGGTTACGGACATCACAACGAGGCGGACGCCGTCTGGCTCGCCCGCACCCCGCACCTCGACCGGCTGCACAACGGACCCCACGCACGCCTGCGCGCACACGGCACCGCGGTCGGCATGCCCAGCGACGACGACATGGGCAACAGCGAGGTGGGCCACAACGCGCTCGGCGCCGGACGCGTGTTCGACCAGGGCGCCAAGCTGGTCCAGAACGCGATCGACGACGGCTCCATGTTCGAGATGGAGACCTGGAAGGCGCTCACCGAGCGCGCACGCCAGCACGACAAGCCGCTGCACTTCATCGGCCTGCTCAGCGATGGCAACGTGCACGCGCACATCAACCACGTGCTCGCGATGCTGGAGCGCGCGCACAAGGAGAACGTGCGCACGGTGCGCCTGCACGTGCTGCTCGACGGTCGCGACGTCGCGGAGACCTCGGGCCTGCTCTACCTGGAGAAGCTGGAGAACACGCTGCGCCAGATCAACGAGGCTGGCGAGCGCGACTACGCGATCGCGTCGGGCGGCGGCCGCATGGTGATCACCATGGATCGCTACGGCGCCGAGTGGGCGATGGTCGAGCGCGGCTGGAACACGCACGTGCTCGGCGAGGGCCGTCAGTTCAAGAGCGCCGAGGAAGCGGTCAAGACGTTCCGCGACGAGAAGAAGGGCATCGGCGATCAGAACCTGCCGGCGTTCGTGATCGCGCGCGACGGCAAGCCGGTCGGTCCCATCGAGGACGGCGCGTCGGTCATCTTCTTCAACTTCCGTGGCGACCGCGCGATCGAGCTCAGCCAGGCGTTCGACCTGGAGGACTTCCCGCACTTCGATCGCAAGCGTCGGCCCGACGTGATGTACGCCGGCATGATGCAGTACGACGGCGACCTCAAGCTGCCGCGCCACTTCCTGGTACCCCCGCCCAAGATCGAGCGCACCTACGGCGAGTACCTCGCGCGCAACATGGTCACGCAGTTCGCCGGCAGCGAGACGCAGAAGTTCGGCCACGTGACGTACTTCTGGAACGGCAACCGCAGCGGCAAGTTCGACGACAAGT
>JBEVNG010000484.1:0-4674 GCA_040508235.1 Polyangiales bacterium
GCGCGCGCCATCCACCAGGGCTCGCCGCGCGCGACGCAGCCGTTCGTGGCCGCCAACTGCAGCGCCTTCAACGACAACTTGCTGGAGAGCGAGCTGTTCGGACACCGCCGCGGCGCGTTCACCGGCGCCAGCTTCGACAAGCGCGGTCTGTTCGAGGAAGCCGATGGCGGCACCTTCCTGCTGGATGAAGTCGGCGACATGACGCCGGCCCTGCAAGTAAAGTTGCTGCGCGTGCTCCAGGAGGGAACCTTCCTCCCGGTCGGCGGCACGCAGACCAAGAAGGTCGACGTGCGCATCATCGCGGCCACCAACCGCGACCTGGCCGCGATGGTGAAGAACGGTCGCTTCCGCGAGGACCTCTACTACCGCCTGCACGTGGTGGCGCTGCGTACGCCGCCGCTGCGCGAGCGAGGCGAGGATCTGCCGCGCCTGATCGAGTGGTTCCTGCAGCGCCTCGGTGAGCGCAACGGCAAGCAGAAGGCGCTCGATCCGCTCACCTTCGAGAAGCTCAAGGCCCACCGCTGGCCGGGCAACGTGCGCGAGCTTCAGAACGAGATGGAGCGCATCTGGGTGCTGTCCGGGGATGAGCGTGTGATCGGCCCCGAGCACCTGAGCCGCACGCTGAGCGCGGTCGCCCCGCGCGAGAGCATCATCCCCGTGGAGCCGCCCCCCAGCGAGCCCGGCGAGCCGCAGGTCGAGCCCGTCGACGAGCCGCTGCAGACGGCGCTGGAGCGCGTGGAGCGCCAGATCATCGAGCGCGCGCTCAACAAGGTGAACGGCAACCGCACGCGCGCGGCGCAGGCGCTCGGCGTGAGCCGTCGCAACCTGATCCGCAAGCTGCAGCAGTTCGACCTCGCGGGTGGCGAAGACGTCGAGACCGAGGGCTGACGTTCAGCGGTTGGTCGCCGTCGCGGGCAGGCTGCTCAGGTACGTCCACAGCGCGCGACGCTCGACCGGCGTCATCGCCTTGGCGGTGTCGAACATCAAGGTCATCGGCGGGCGCAGCGTCTGGCCGCGCTTGCTGACGCCCTGCGTGATCGCGCGCTCGAACTCCGCGAACGTGTAGCCGCCGAGGCCGCTGGCGTCGGGCGTGAGGTTCGCGGCCGGGGGCCAGTCCGGCGGGCCGAACGGCATCGGTCCACCCGCGAGGTTGGCGCGATGGCAGCCGGTACAGATCGCGGCCAGGTGCGCGCCGAACGCGGCGTCTTCCTTCACGGGCGGCGGCTCCTCGAGGTGCTTGCCCTGGTGGTTCGGCACCACCTCCGCCGAGATCGGGAACTTGCCGGTCGCGAGCAGCACCTTGCCGATCGGACCGAAGCTCGGCGGTGGCACGGTGGCGTTCACCTTCGGCACCGACGTGAGGTACGCGACCACGTCGGAGAGCTCGCGGTCGGTCATCTTCAAGAAGTCATCGGAGGGCATCACGGCGGGCGTGCCGTCGGGTTTGATGCCGTGCCGCACGATGTGATCCCAGTCGGAGATCGTGTAGCCCGCGGTGCGGCCGCCCTCGCCCGCCGTGATGTTGGGGCCGCGCACGGAGCCGATCGCGGCGTCGTCGATCATCACGCCGCCCCCGAAGTCGGCGCCGTGGCAGACGTTGCAGCTGTAGCGCGCCTCCACCAGGTGCCGCCCGCGCGTGATCGCGAGCGCGAGCGCAGCGGCCTGCGGGTCCGCGATGTCTTCGAGGCGCGGCCCCTCGACGTCGCCTGCGCGAAGCGGGAACGGCACGGGGATGTCCACCTGGTGCGCCTGGTACTTGCGCGCCAGCCGCGCGCTCGCCTTCACGGAGGCGACCAGGAAGCCCAACCCCACCACGACCAACAACACACCCAGGACGGTCACCACACGCCGAGCCAACTTCTTCACTCCGGTTCCTTTCGATCGATCGTTAGAGTGCGGCCAGCCGCGCCAGCCACGTAGTCAGCAGCCCGATCACCAGCCCCAGTGCCCAGCGGTCGAGCTTCCAGTCATCGATCCTACGCAAGATTGAGTCGCCGCGTACCAGCGCCGTGATGGCCACGCCGAGCGTCGCCACGGTGCCCAAGAACAGCGGCACACCCATCGGCTGCACCTGGACCGCGCGCAGCACTTCCCCGTGCGCCAGCAGGGCGAAGGCAGTGGTCAGACCACAGGTCGGACAGGGCAAGCCGCTCCAGGCCAGGAAGCCGCAGGGCGGTAGACCGAGCGCCTGGTGCGTGCCGTGACCGGCGGACGCGGGCGTGAGCAGCCGGGCCGTGATCAGGACCGCCAGCGCGGAGCTCGCGACCAGGATCCAGACCAGCCTGCTCACAGCGCGAGCTGGACCTTCTCCCAGGCGCCGGACTGGCGCGCGAGCTCGACGATGGTGATCGCCTCGGCGGCCGCGCGATCGCCACGTACCTTGGCGCGCATCAGGCGCTTGGTGATGGTCAGCGCGATGCTGTAGAGCGTGGCCATCTCACGCCGCCCGGCGTGGAACGAGCGCGTCGAGAACACCCAGTCCATCGACCAGAGCAGGTCCGCCAGCCAGTCGTTGAGCGTGGCCTGGTAGCCCTCGTCGATGGGGCTGCGCGCCTCGGCGCGATCGAACGAGGCCGCCCAGGGTCGCTCGCCCAGCTTGAGCTTGTCGTCGTCGAGCAGCGTCACCAGCGCGTTGCCGAACCACATCAGCGCTTCGCCATAGGCGCTGCCGTCGCGGTCCTCCTTGAGCTCGGGCACGATCTTCTTCCACTTCACGTCCTCGAGCTTGCCGAACGGCTTCACGTCCAGGACCTTCAGCGGGTCGGCGCCCATCAGCAGGGTCTCGATCATCTTGGCTTCGACGGCGCGGTAGCGGGCGAACGCGAGCGTCTTGCCGTCGGCGATCTGGACCCGCGCGCCGACCCGGCCGTTGGGCGACAGGCGCCCCGCCGAGTCGACCAGGGAGCCCAGCGCGTCGTCGACCGAGAGCAGCGGCCGGGCCCCGAGCGTGCGGCAGGGACAGCGGTGCTCGGTGGTGATGCGCCCACCGTCCGGCGTGGCGATCAGCCCGTAGGGGAAGCGGATGCAGCCGGCCGGCTTGGCCTCGGCGCCGTGCCGGGCGTGCAGCTCGCAGCCGCGCACGGAGCGCAGCACGCAGGCGTGGGTGTCGTCGTCGACCTTGAAGACCGGCTGCCCGAGGTCCTTGTGGCGCACCAGGGCCCCGGGCTCGAGCAGGTCGACCTCGGCCTTTTCCTTACGGGTTACCGGGCCGAGTGCGTGGATGTCGGTGCAGCACAGCCCGTCACCGAAGCAGGTGTAGCGCGCACCTTCGCGCACGAGCAGCGGGCGCGATTTGGGAAGCGAGCTCTGTTTCGTAGGGCTCACACGAGTCTGAAGGGTCACGCGGCCTCCTCTACACGAGCGCGATACGGCGGTAAAGAACGCGTGTGAGCTCTGCAGCCAGTCGCTGAAATCGCCGGCCTTCGTGGTACCCTCGAAGAGCGCTCACCATGGCCTTTCGCGCTCCCCTACTCGGCTACAACACGAACGTCCGTCACAAGGGCAAGCTGTACCATATCCAGACCGAGGACTCGGGCATCGATCATCCGCACGTGATCACGCACCTGTTCGCGGATGGTGGCCGCATCGTGGCGTCGAAGAAGACCAGCTACGCCGAGCGCGTCGGTAGCGAGGGTCTGGCCGACCAGGTGAAGAAGCTAATGCAGGCGCAGCACAAGGCGATGTTCATCGCGCTGCGCGACGGTGTGTACGACGAGGACGGCGCCGAGGCTCCGGCCGCGGCGGAGAAGGTCGATGGCGCGCAGGTGGCCGAGGTCGCCACTCCCGCCAGCGAGCCGGTGCCGGCGCAGGTCGTTCCACCCACGCGACCCGCGCGCGTGGTGCGCTCGCTGTTCGGCGGCGAGCTGCTCGGAGACAAGACCCTCGACGAGGTCATCCTCAACTATCTCGCGGCCAACGAACCCAACGAGCCCAACCGCTGATTTCGTCGACTGCTTTGACTTGCTCTTGCCGGGGGTCTATCAAGTCGCGTTCCTGGAGGAGAGAGCGCGATGAGCTTGAAGAGCCTGATTAAGCAGGGCACCAAGGTACTGCAGGACCCGCGCGTCATGAAGGCGCTGCAAGACCCGCGCGTGATGAAGGCCGTCTCCAAGGGCTTCGAGATCAAGGGCAAGGTCCAGCAGCACTTCGACGCCAGCGTCGAGAACCTCGCCAACAACCTGAACCTCGCCACCAAGGCGGAGGTCCGGGAGCTCAAGCGCACCATTCGCAAGCTGGAGCGCGAGCTCGGCAAGAAGAGCGCGGGCTGAGCCAGTACGGGTCAGGTCGGTAGCTGCGCTGCCGCCTGCTCTTCGATCTGGGCGCGCTCGGCGCGTGACACCAGCCAGGTCTTGACCAGCGGCCACACCAGCTGCGGCGCGTCGCGGCCGAGCAGCATGTCGATGTGGCCGAGCGGGAACTCGCGGTAGGTCTTGTCCGACGAGCGGCTGTGATCGTACACCGGCCGCACCGACGCGGGCGGCGCCAGCGCGTCGCGCGTGCCGGCGATCACCAGCAGCGGCTTGTCGGCCAGCTCGAACGCGAGCCCGTAGTCGTTGAGCCCGTCGTGGCTCTTGAGGGCGCTCTCGCTGCCCAGCCCCACCAGGCCGAGCGCGATCGCCACCCGCGTGTGCTCGAACGCCGCCGACAGGTTCTCGGCCAGGATCTCGGGCTCCA
>JBEVNG010000514.1:0-6687 GCA_040508235.1 Polyangiales bacterium
TGCGCGCGTCCTGCACTCCCGCGGCGCGGTGCCGCGCGCGCCGCGATGGTGGCTACACGGCCTCGTGCTGCTGCCCTGGCTGGCTCTGCGGTCGACGCCACCCCATGCAGTCGTGAGCCGCGACGCCGTGCACACCACCGTCACGAAGCCCGCGGCAGAAGCGCGGGAGCAAGCCGCGCCCACGGCGGACCGCGCGCGAACGCTCGCGGCCCTGACGGCACTGCAGGCCCACCTGAGCGCACGCGAGCAGGCTCGTCAGCGCGCGCTCGACGCGCTGCGGCCCGTGGTGCGCGATGCACGCGGCGAGCTCTCGGCCGCCAAGCTGCGGGCGCTCGCCGACGCGCTCGCCAGCGAGCCGCTGTCGCCCGAGGCGCGCGCACGCCTGCAAGAAGCCCTGGAGCGCGCACGCGAGAGTGAGCGCGCTCGGCTCGCCGAGGCGCAGCGCGACACGCAGCAGCGCGAGCAGGAGCGAAAGCTTGCGCAGCTGACGCGCCCGGAGAGCGAACAGCGCAAGCTGGAGCAGCTCACCCGCCCCGCGCCGCAAGCTCCCACCGCCGAGGGCGATCAAGTGGAGCAGTCGCTCTCGCGCGCGGCCGAGGCGCTGAAGCAGGACGCCCAGGACGAAGCCGCCCAGGCGCTACGTCAGGGCGCGGACTCGCTCGACCAGCGCGGCGAGGAGGCCGAGCAACAGCAACGCCAGCTCGATCGCATGCGCGAGCTGATGCAGGGCGGCGGCAGCGAGCCGGATCCCGGTGGACAGCAGCCCGGCGAGCGCCGCATCGGCGGCAGCTACCAGGACGAGCGTGTGCGCGGTAGCCACGGCGAGGGCCCGTCGCGCAGCCAGGTGATCGAAGGCGCCAGCCAGGCGGGCTTCGCCAGCGGCTCCTATCGCCGCGTCTACGCGGACTACCGCGCCCACGCCGAGCAGCTGCTCGAGCGCGACGACGTGCCCGCCAGCGAGCGCTTCTACGTACGCCGCTACTTCCAGCTCGTGCAACCGCGAGAGGCCCCATGACACCCGAAGCCCAGCTCAGCGACTTCCTCGCCGACGTCGGCCGCCTGCGCGAAGCCGTCTCCACCCGCGTGGTCGGCCAGCACGCGCTGTTCGACGGCGTGCTCACCTGCCTGCTCACCGGCGGCCACGCGTTGATCGAGGGTGTGCCCGGCGTCGGCAAGACGCTGATGGTGCGCACCGTGGCCGACGCGCTCTCGCTGCGCTTCGCCCGTATCCAGTTCACGCCCGACCTGATGCCGTCGGATCTGGTGGGCACCAGCGTGCTGCGCGAGGACGCGAGCGGTCGCCGCTTCACGTTCGAGCCCGGCCCGGTGTTCGCGCAGCTCGTGCTGGCGGACGAGATCAACCGCGCCACGCCCAAGACGCAGAGCGCGCTGCTCGAGGTGATGCAGGAGAACACCGTCAGCGTGGCCGGGGTCACGCACACGCTGGAGCAGCCATACTGCGTGCTCGCGACGCAGAACCCGCTGGAGATGGAGGGCACCTACCCGCTGCCGGAGGCGCAGCTCGACCGCTTCCTGCTGCAGCTGCAGGTGCCCTTCCCGAGCCGCGACGAGCTGCACCAGATCCTGGACCGCACCGCGCACGCGCTGATGCCGTCGCCCGCTGCGCCCGTGCTGTCGCGCGAGCGCTTGCTGGCGATGCGCGAGCTGGTGCGCCAGATCGCGGTGCCACGCAGCGTGCAGGACTTCGCGCTGCGCGTGCTGGAGGCCACGCATCCGGACCGCGCGCGGGAGCTGCCGCGCATCACGCGTTTCGTGCGCTACGGCGCCAGCCCTCGCGGCGCGCAGGCCCTGTTGCTCGCCGCCAAGGTGCGCGCCGCGCTGGCCGGCCGCTTCGCGATCGGCGGCGACGACGTGCGCGCGGTGGTGCCCGCCGCGCTGCGACACCGGCTGATCTTGAACTTCGAGGGCGAGGCGGAGGGCGTCGCGATCGACGCGCTGCTCGACGACGTGTTGGGCGCCGTGCGCTGATGTCGCTGCTGGACGCCGCGTTCCTGCGCAAGCTGGAGGCCCTGGCGCTGTGGGCCGATCAGCCCGGGCGCGACGCACGCGGCGAACGCAGCTCGCGCGCCACCGGCAGCGGGCTCGCCTTCGCGGGGCATCGCGCCTACGCACCGGGCGACGACTTCCGCTTCATCGACTTCGCGCTCTACGCGCGCAGCGATCGGCTGTACGTAAAGCAGTTCGAGGAGGAGCGCGCGCTGGCGATCGAGATCCTGCTCGACTGCTCGGGTTCGATGGAGGGCAAGCTCCCGCTCGCCAAGCAGCTGGCGGCGGCGCTCGGCTACCTCGCGCTGGTGCACGCGGATCGCGTGGCCGTGCAGCCCTTCGCCGCGCAACCGCTGGCGAGGCTGGAGCCGCTGCGCGGCAAGAAGCGCGCGCTCGTCTTGCTGCGTCACCTGGAGCGCCTGACCGCCGACGGCGGCACGGATCTGCCACGAGCCGCGCGCGCGGTTCGGGCACACGCGCCGCGCGGTGGGCTGGCGTTCGTGATCAGCGACGGCCTCGACGTACCTGGCCTGCTCGCCGGCGTCGACGTGCTGCGCCACGCACGGCTGCGCCCGCTGGTGTTCCTCCTCTCGCACGCCACCGACGCAAACCCCACGCTCGACGGCGCGCTGATGCTGATCGATCGCGAGACCGGCCAGGAGCGGGCCGTGCACGTCGATGAGCGCGTGCGCGCGCGCTACCGCGAGGCCTACAGCGCCCAACGCGCCGCACTCCATGCGGGGCTACGCGCGCGGCAAGTCAAGAGCCTCGAGCTCGACGCCAGCATGCCGGTCGAGCAGGTCGTGCTCTCCATGCTGCGTCGCGGGGGCATCGTGAGCTGATGCGTCTGTTCGGCCTCGACGCCTGGTCGCTCGCGCTGGCGCTGGCTCTGGTCGGCGCACTGCTGGTCGCGCTGTACCTGCGCAAGCGTCCGGCACGCCGACAACACGTGCCCTCGCTTGCTCTGTGGTCCTCGGTCGTCGCGGGAGGCACGCGCGCGCGTCGTTCGCTGCCGCTCTCGCTGTTGCTCGCGCTGCTGATCGCGAGCCTGCTGCTGGGTGCGCTGTCCGACCCACGACCGGCTTACCAGGCGAGCGAGTTCACGCTCCTGATCGAGCGCGGCGTCGCGATGTCCGCGCGCGACGTGGGCGGCACCCGGCTGGAGGCGGCCAAGCGCGCGGCGCACGCGCGGGTCGACGCGCTGCGTCCTGGCGATCGCGCGCAGGTGATCAGCTACGCGGCGCACGCGAGCACGCACAGCGCGCTGACCGAGGATCATGCCGCCTTGCACGCCGCCATCGACCACATCGCGCAGAGCGATGCGCGCAGCGATCCGCAGGCGCCGTTCCCGCGACGCGCGCACGTGGTCTCGTTCGGCGGCACGAACGTGCGCGCGGACGAGCGCGTGCCGATCGGGAGCAGCCAGCGCAACGTCGGCATCCGTCGCTTCAGCGCGCGCAGCTATCCGCTGGACCGCGCGCACGGCAGCTGCCTGATCACGGTGGCGAACTTCGGCCCGCGCGAGGAGCGCGTGACGCTGCGCGTGCGCGCGGAGGCGCTGCTGCACCAGGAGACGTTCGTGCTGCCCGCGCAGGGCGAGCTCACGCGCACGCTCGATGACGTCGCGGGCACCGAGCTGGAGGCCTCGATCACGCTCGCGGACGGCCCCGATCCCTTGGCCGCGGACGATCGCGCGCTCGCCGTGCTGCCCCGGCGTGCGCCGCGCGTGTTGCTGGTGTCGCCGGGAGATCGCTACCTCGAAGCCGCGCTGCGGATCGATCCGCAGCTTCAGGTCGCGAAGGAGGGCGCGCACGAGCTCGTGATCTTCGATCGCACGCTGCCCGACCGTGCGCCCGACGTGCCCGCGCTGTACCTCGGTCCACCTGCGCAGGGAGGTCAGTTCCCGCTCGCGCGCGGCACGCACGTGCAGCGCCCCTACTTCGAGCGCCTGCAGAGCACGCCGTTGCTCACGGGCCTCGGGCTGCGCGACGTGAACATCACGCGTGCCCTCTCCACGGTGCTCGAAGTCGAGGATCACGCGCTGGCAGCGAGCGCGGACGGCACGCCGTTGCTGGTCGAGGGTCGCCGGCAGGCACCGTTCCTGGCGCTGACGTTCGCGCTCGGCGAGAGCGACCTGGGCCTGCGCGCCGCCTTCCCCGTGCTCCTGCTGCGCATGATCGATCAGCTGCTCGGCGAGCCGGTCGCTGCCGAGACACAGGTCGCCGGGCAGCCCCTGCCGTACCCAGCCTCGCTGCGTGCGCCGGACGGCACGCTCACGCCGCTGGTCGCGTTCGAGCGTGCCGGTCGCCACGAGCTCGTGGTCGGCGAACAGAACGTGCCGATCGCGGTGCTCGCTCATGCGGGATCGATCGCGCCGCAAGGTCGCGCCACGCCTCCGCCCGCGCGCACGTCGTGGTACTGGCCCGCGCTCGCCGGCCTGGCCGCGATCCTGCTCGTGCTGGAGCAAGTCGGCTTTCGGCGCGGGTGGCTGCGATGATAGGTCCGGTGCACTTCGCGGTGCCGCTCGCGCTGCTCTTGCTGCTGGGGCTGCCGCTGTTTCCACCGCTGCGTGCGCTCGCCCTCGCCGCGGTCGTGTTCGCGCTGGCGCAGCCCACGTACCACCCCGCCACGTCGAGGCCCTGGCTCACGGTCACGAGCCGCGACGGCAAGCTGGAGGCGGACGTGCAGCGCGCGGCGGCCGAGCTGCCGAGCGGCGGACAGCTCGCGCTGCACAGCGATGGGCGCGAGCGCGAGGGCAGCCTGCTGCGCGCGGCCCAGGACCTGCGCGCGCGCGGCGTGACCCTGCACCACGCCTTCGAGCCGCCGCCTCCCGAGCTGGAGGTGCTGGCGCTCGAGCTGCCGCGGCCCGCGCAGGTGGGTGCGCCGTTCGCGCTCGAAGCCACGGTCGCCGCCAGCGTGGAGTCGACCGCGCAGGTGCAGCTCAGCGAGGACGGCAAGCCGATCGAGACGCGCGAGCAGTCGCTGCCGGAGGGCGAGACCGTGCTGCGCTTTCGCGCCGTCGCGCGCGTGGGCGAAGCCTCGTACCGCGTCACCGTCACGCCGCGCGGTCCCGACACCGATCCCCACAACAACACGCTGGAGCGCCGCGTGCGCGCGACCGGCCGCCCGCGCGTGCTGTTGCTCGACTCGGAGCCGGCCTGGACCGACGCCTTCGTCACGCTGCTGCGCGCGGCGGGCCTCGAGGTCGACACGCGCGGCGCGGAGCCCGACGCGTACGACTTCGTGATCCTCTCCGACATGCCGGCGCACGCGCTGAGCCCGGCGTTCCTGCGCGCGCTCACGCGCTACGTGCAGCAAGGAGGAGGCCTGTTGGTCGCGGGCGGGGAGCATGCCTTCGGCCCCGGCGGCTACCGAGGCAGCGCCCTGGAGCGCCTGCTGCCCGTCACGCTCGACGGCGCCGACGCCCGCAACGAGGCCTCGCTCGCGCTGGTGCTCGCGATCGACAAGAGCGGCTCGATGGCCGGCGACAAGCTGGAGCGCGCCAAGGAGGCCGCGCTGGCCACCGCCGCGCTGTTGCCCGACGACGCCTACCTCGGCGTGATCGGCTTCGACGTGGAGGCCACGCGCATCGTGCGCCTCGCGCGCGCCCGCGCCGAGCCCTCCGCGATCGCGCGCCTGGCCGCCGGGGGAGGCACCGCCCTGTTCCCGGCGCTCGACGCGGCCTACGCGGATCTGGCGGGCGTGCGGGCGCAGCTCAAGCACGTGGTCGTGCTGACCGACGGCCAGACGCAGGAGGAGGCGCTGGGCGAGCTGGTGCGCGCGATGCACGCCGACGGCATCACCATCTCCACGGTCGGCCTCGGCGAGGACGTGCAGCGCGGGCTGCTGAGCGAGCTCGCCAAGCTCGCGCGCGGGCGCGCCTACTTCACGCGCGACCCGAGCCAGATCCCGCGCCTGTTCGTCGAGGAGACCGAGCGCGTCGCCCGCTCGCTCGTGGTCGAGCGCGCCATGACCGTGACGCAGGTGGGCGCGGCATCGTTCCTGCGCGGCGTGCCGATCGGGCAGGCGCCCGCGCTGCGCGGCTTCGTGCGCACGGGCGCCCGGCCCAACACCCTGCTGTTGGCGAGCGACGGCGCCCCCGTGCTCGCGCGCATGCGTGTCGGCGAGGGCTGGTCGCTGGCGTGGACCAGCGACCTGAAGCCGCGCTGGTCCGCGCCCTGGTTCGCCTGGCCCGCGCACGGGCGGCTGTTCGCGCAGCTGGTCCGCGAGCACATGCGACGCGTCGACACGCTGTCGCCCCGTGCGCGCGTCGTCGACGGGCAGCTGGAGGTCCACTGCGACGTGCTCGACGATCGCGGCCGCTTCGTAAATGGGCTCACCGGAAGCGCGCAGGCCGAAGCCCGCAGCGCGCCATTCCAGCAGGTCGCGCCCGGCCGCTACGTAGCGCGGCTCGAAGCGCCCGCGGGAGCCACGGTGCAGGCGCGGCTCGGAGACCGGCGGGGCAGCACCTCGGTGCCGACCGCGCGCCCTTGGAGCGGGGGACGGTCACTGCTCGAGATGGCCGCCCGGTTGACCGGGGGAGGCCCGGTGCCCCGCGAGCTGCCGACCCGGTCGAGCGCCCCCCCCCCGCCGCGTTGGCCCACTCGGATTTGGGGCCCGCGGGGGTGCTAGCAGGCCGACCAGGCGCGTAGGCGGCGAGCACCCCAACCCAGGACTTGA
>JBEVNG010000517.1:0-6851 GCA_040508235.1 Polyangiales bacterium
TCGGCGGCGACACGGTGATCGGCGCGGGCAGCGTGATCGGCGGCAACGCGTGGCTGATGCGCTCCGTGCCGCCGGGCAGCCGCGTGTTCGGGCGTCGGCGCGAAGATCTGGAGCAGACCTGACTGTAGCGTCCAGTAGTCCGCTCGCCAGCCTCGACCCGGACTGTGTGCGACGGTCCGTGTCAGGAGAAGGTCAGCGCGTGCTTGATGGCGCTCACCAACGGCGAAGGTCAGCACGTGTCGCTCGAGATCACGGCGCCGTTCGACGACGTGGGCACCGAGAACTCCAAGGCGTTCCCGTACCAGGAAGCCGCGTTCTACGGCAACCTGTTCGTCGACCCGCCCAAGGCCTTCTACTGCATCGGCAAGGACTACGCGGTCGTGAAGTCCAAGTCGATCGAGCACCTCGCGACGCGCTCGTGCAAGGGCTACACGGACAAGAACGGCGAGTGCCCGTACGTGCGCTCGGGCCTGTGCAACGCGGCGGTCAGCTCGACCGACGAAGGCAAGTACGAGGACTACATGTGCTTCGACACCAAGAAGACGCTGCGCAAGTGCCGTGAGAACGACGACGGCGACCGCAAGTGGGAGTACCCCATCACCACCTTCCGCAACACGCTCCAGAACTGAGCGGCACGCATGGTCGCCACCGGCAATCCCGGTGGCGTTCTGCATTTAACTGGCCTTCCCCGCCCGCGCGGGCAACTACGGGCGGGTGACCGGCAAGCGTGGGCTGATCGCGACCTTCGCGGTCCTGTACTTCGTGCAGGGGACGTGCGAGCCCACCTACGGCCTGCTCGCCCAGCCTCTGCGCGCCTGGCTGCTGCGTCAGGGCGCGACGCCCGGCGAGTGCGCGCGCACGATGGCGCTCGCGGGCCTGCCCTGGCTGCTCAAGCCGCTGTATGGGCCGCTGGTCGACTCGCTGCGCCGGCGCGGCTGGCTGGTGTTCGCGAGCGCGCTGGCGATGTTCGGCTTCGCCATGCTGGCCCTACGCGTGCCGAGCGCGGGCTGGCTCGGAGTGTCGCTGCTGGTGCCGAGCCTCGGCATCGCACTCGGCGACGTCGCCACCGACGCGCTGATGGTCGAGCACGGCCAGCGCCTGCGCATCACCGGTCTGCTGCAGTCCGCGCAGTGGACGGCGTCCTACGTGGGCACGCTGCTGGTCGGTGTGCTCGGTGGCTGGCTGGCGGGGGACGTGCGCCTGGCCTTCACGCTCGCGGCCGGGCTGTGTCTGTTCGGTCTGCTCGGCGGCGTGCTCGGCTTCCAGGCGGGCCGCACCCGCCCGGTCGGCAAGTTCGAGCTGCGCGCGGCCTGGTCCCCACCCATCCTGCACGCCGCGCTGTTCCTGTTCCTGCTCGGCTTCAGTCCGTTCCACGGCCTCGACTACGCGCACTTCACGCGCGACCTCGGGCTCTCGGACACCCACTACGGACGCAGCATCAGCCTGTCGGCGCTGTTCTCGATCGCGGCCTGCCTGCTGTACGGCTGGCTGAGCTCGCGCGTGGAGCTGCGCAAGCTCGGGCATGCCTCGGTCGCGGGCTCGCTCGCCTCCACGCTCGCGCTGCTGGTCGTCGAGGGCGCGTGGAGCCACTACGCGGTCAGCGCGTTCACGGCCTTTACCTGGACGTTCACGCTGCTGATGCAGCTCGACCTCGCCGCGCGCCTCTGCCCACCGCGCTACGCGGGCACCGTGTTCGCGCTGTTGATGGGCGTCAGCAACGGCGCCGACTCGCTGGCCTCGTTCCTCGGCGGCAGCCTGCACGACCAGCTCGCGCCGGCGTGGGGAGCCAGTGGCGCCTACGCGTTGTTGGTGGTGCTGGGTGCGCTCGCAACCGTGCTCGCGTGGTGGCTCGCGCTGCGCCTTGGCACCCTGAACGCAGCACCGCCCCCGGATCCCTCCGAGGGCGGTGCGATGTAGTCCGTGTCCTGAGAGCGCGGGGCTCAGGCGCCTAGCTGGTTGCGGCGGCGGCGCCAGCCGATCAGCGCCAGCGTGCCGAGCATCCAGAGCAGGCTGCCGCTCTGGTCACCGCGACCGCTCACCGCGCAGCCACCGTCACCCGCGAGACCACCACGACGGCCTTCGCCTGCGTCGTCGTCTTCGCCCGGGATGCCCGTGTCGGCGACGATGCGCGCGTCGCGTCCGGCGTCGACTCCGGCATCGCGGCCCGCGTCACCACCGCCATCGAGCGTGTCGATCTCATTGCCGCCGCCGATGCTGGCGTCGCCACGACCCGCGTCGTCGTCACCGGTGGTGTCGTCCGGACCGCCGTCCTGCGCATTCACGCAGCCCGCCGAGGTCGGCACGTAGGTGAACGAGGTATGCGAGATGTCGCCCTCGCAGATGAAGCACGGGTTGCCCGGCTGCACGGCGCCTTCCGCGTAGCACTGGCTGTTCACCATGCAGCCCACGGTGACCGACGCGGTGCACGAGTCGTTGGTCTCGTCGCACACCTGACCGGTGCAGTCGCTGCCGTTGGAGTTGCAGGTAGCCGCGGTGCCGACGCACGCGCCGTTGCCATCGCAGCGATCGAGCGCGGTGCAGAACTGACCATCGCTGCAGGCCAGGCCGCTGGGCGCCGAGCTGAAGGCGGTGGTCGACTGCGTCGGGTCGCAGATCAAGCACGGGTTGCTCGGCGAGGCAGCGCCGGTCGCGACGCACGCGCCGGAGATCTGGCAGCCGCACAGGTTCGGGCCAGGAGGCGTGCCGGCATCGCCCGGAGGCGTGCCTGCGTCGGGGTTGGTACCCGCGTCGCCGTCGGTCGGCGTGCCGCCATCGGGCGTGCCGGGGTTCGGGTTGGTGCACTGCGCCGTCGCCTTCAACGAGTAGGTCGTCGTCGACGCCGCCGGCGTGCACGTGTAGCAGGAGTTGTTGGGGTCATCGAAGCCGGCCTGGATGCAGTTGCCGTTGATGAAGCAACCGGTGTTGGTGGCCGCGTTCAAGCAGCTGTCGGAGGCCTCGCTGCACACGTCGGTGGTGCAGCTGAGGTTGTCCGAGCACGAGCGCGCCGCGCCCACGCACACGCCGATCGCGTTGCAGGTGTCGCTGGTGGTGCAGAACAGGCCGTCGTCGCAGCCGGTGCCCTGCAGGCGATTGGACCAACCGAGCGGGTTGCTGGGGTTGCAGTACAGGCACGGCAGGCCGGTCGGGCTGGAGCCCGCCTGCACGCACGAGTCACCGATGCGGCAACCGTTCGGGCAGGAGTCGTTGATCAAGCAACCCGTGATCGCACGCAGCGAGTAGCCCGTGGTCAGCACCGCCGGGTTGCAGGCGAGGCAGGAGTTGTTGGGATCCTGAGCGTTCGCGGCGACGCAGTTGTTGTTGATCAAGCACGAGCTGGCGTCGAGCGTGCTCTTGCAGGCGTCCGCCGCCTCGTCGCAAGCGTCGACGGTGCATGTCTTGTTGTCCGAGCAGCTGCGCGGCGTGCCCGTGCAGACACCAGTCGCGTTGCAGCTGTCATTGATCGTGCAGTACTGGCCGTCGTCACACGTGGTGGCGGTCGACTTGTAGGGCAGCTTGGCGGTCACGGAGACCTCGCCGAGCTTGACGCCCAGCTGCGCGAGCAGCGGGTCGAGCACGCCGGTGGTGACCGAGCTGAGCACCGGCTTGAGTAGACCCGAGGTCGACTTGAGCGTGTTGGTGACCAGCGTGCCGAGGTTGGTGGTCAGCGCGCTCAGCACGCCGCTGGTCAGACCCAGGTTGCCCGAGAACGCGCTGACCTGGACCTCCAGGTTGTTCAGCAGCGAGTCCTGCAGCGTGTTGACGAAGCCGGCCTGCGTGGTCGCGGTCAGCGTCTGCTCGTACGGGCCCGTGAAGTTCAGGTTCTGCGGCGTCGGCGTGCCGCCGATGGCGTAGCTGCGCGCGGTGACGCTCGCGGTCGCGTTCAGGATCGTCACCGACAGCGCGAGGTTGGCGATCACGGCCGGCGTCAGCTCGGTGGCGGGATCGATCGGCGTGGTGCGGTCGAGGAAGTTGGCATCCGAGATCGTGCCCAGGTACAGCTCCGCGACGCCGGGCGTCGCCTGCACGGTGAGCGTGCGCGCGGTGGCGTCGAGCGCGGTGATCGTGCCCGCGGCGCGGCCGATCGCGGCCACGAGGTCGAGGCTCACCAGGTTCAGCCGCAGGCTGGTCAGCGGCGGCAGGTTGAGGTTCACCCCCTGGCCGGTGAGGTTGATGCGCGCGCGGATGCGGATCGCGGCCGAGTAGAACTTGGTGCCGGTCGTGCCGCACACCATCACCGCGGGCTCGACCACCACGACCGACAGCACGACGCTGCCGATCGAGCTGGGCAGCCCGAGGGCGCTGCCGCTGACGGTCACGTCGCGCAGGTTGGCGACGTTGGTCTGGTTGAACACGCTCGCGGTACCCGTGACGGTGTCGAGCAAGTTGATCTGGCTGTTCTGCAGCTGCACGTCGCGCGTGTCGGCCTCGATCAGGCCGCCCAGCGTGACGTTCTGCGTGTTGACGCTGGCGGTCTGCGTGCGCAGCTTGTCGAGCGCGGCGGCGGCGGCGCCGTTGCCGTTGGCGTTGGCGCCTACCGAGAGCGCACCGAGCACGGTGCTGAGCGAGGTGCTGGTGTTCAGCGCGCCGTTGGCGTCCGTGCCGACACCCGCTGCGTTGAGCGCCTGCGTGACCGCGGACAGGTTCAGGTTCGCGTTCGCGAGCGCCTGATAGTCCGCGACCGTCAGGTCGACAGTCTGACCGAGTGGCAGACCGAGCATGCTGGACAGCTGAGTATCCAGCAGCTCGCTCTGCGACGAGCTCACGCTCGCCGTCGTCGTCGACGCGCGCAGGCATGCGGCATCACCACATTGCGCCTGCGCGGTCTCGACCGCACAGAACGCAAGAACCCCTGCAAGCAGAGCAGCTCGCACAGACATCATGTTGAAAATCCCCTCACCGCGTAGTGCGCGACCGGGCGCGTGCCCCGTGTACTCGAGCCAGTCGCAGCAGCTCGCCCGAGTATTGGACGGCTGCGCGATTCGACGCGTCAAGCCCATCTGAGTCAGTCAGGTTTTGTCCTGACACCGAGCTGGGGCGATCGAGACGCGCGCACGCAGGCCGCGCGACTCACGAATTGGTCGCGCTATGGCGCCAGCTCGCGACCAAGCGTTGCGCCCGCGAGTGCGGGCTCGATCACGTTCTCGCGCACTCGTTGGGGACAGCGCCGCGCGCGACAAAACGCTTCACATACACAGCAAGTAGCGCTGCGACGCGACATCGTCCGACGCGCCGCGTGCGACAGCCAAAGCTGGGAACATCACCGTCCGCCGACGGCTCGTGCCCGACGTGCCCGAACGCGGCCAAATGCGTGCGCGCATGAACGATGCACACGCGCCCGCAGACGCGAGTCAGTCACACGGCCACCTGCTCCAAGGAAGGGAGCCATGAACGCGCAGCGTCGCCGCGCGCCACGCGGGACGCGCGCATGCGCCTCGTTACCCACATGCACACCTGCTGCGTCTTGCTTGCTCGGCGGCCTGAATCGAGCAGCGATCGCGCGCGTTCCGTGGTCAGTCCAGAAGTAAGGTCTGGTAGATCTCGAACCAACGCTCGTAGTTTCGATATGCAGAATTCTTTTGCGCGATCATGCGCTCCTGCCCTTCGCGCAAGCGCGCGGCGAGGTCGAGCGGGAGCGGCACGTCGTGCAGTGTCTGCAACTCGGCGGCGAACCACAAGACGCGCATCTGGTCCGTGTCGGCTGGCACGGCGAGCCGCGTGGCGAGCGCGTCCGCACTGGCGAGCGCGTTCACGATCCAGCGAGACGCCGCGCTCTTGTCCCCACGTGCGGCTGCGTTGGCGGCCAGCCGTGCCTCGACCAGGGACAGCGAGCGCGCGTCCTCCTCGCGCTGCGAGCTCTGGTAGCGCTTCCGGTAGAGCTCTCGGCGTCGCTCCAGCGCGCTGGCCACAGCATCGAGCCTGCCCAGCGTGAGGTTGGCGTTGGCGCGCAGGCCGGAGACGATGGTGCCGTACGACTGACGCGCCAGCGCCTCGGTCACGTGCGGCGGTGCCAGCAGCTCGATCAGCGCATCGTCCTTCAGGGTGGGCTCGATGGCGTCGAGATCCTGCAATGCGCGCTCGGGCTGGTTCGCACCCAGTGCAGCCGCGGCATGCGCGAGTCGGACCACGAACTGGTTGCGGCGCGCGTCCTTCGCCAGCAGCGGCAGCTCCGCGTCGTAGAGCTCCAGCGCGCGCGCGAAGCGACCCAGCGCCAGGTTGCCCAGCGCGGCGCGGTCGAGCGCGACCACGCGATAGCGCGCCAGCCCCGGCGTGCGCTCCACCATCGCGAGCGCTTGCTCCGCGGCCTCGGCGCTCTTGTCGTCCTGGCCCACGTGCAGGCGTGCACGCGCGGTGGCGAGCTTGAGCATGAAGCCGTTGAGGTCGTCGCCGAACGGAAAGCGCTCGCGCTGCTCGATGAAGTCGAGCGCGATGCGATAGTTGCCCACGCGTGCGTGCAGCATGCCGAGCGAACCCAGGATCGAGGCCTGAAAGCGCGGGTCGTATTGCGCCAGCTGCAGCGCCACGATGTACTGCGCGTTGGCGGTCTCGGCGGCGGCGAAGTCGTTGTCGCGCAGGAATTTCTCGTGCTGGATCGACGCGGCCAGGGCGCGCGCCGGCGCCTTGCCCTTGAGCTCCGGCCAGGCCTCGCGCAGCGCCGCGCGCGCCTCCGCCACCGCCTGGGCATGCGCCTCGCCACGCAGCGTGGGCAGGCGTCGCGACAGCAGGTACGCATGCGCGAAGTGCGCGGTCGCGGACTGCTCGCCCGAGCCGGGCGCCACCTCGGACTCGATGTTCTCGATCGCCGTAGTCTGGTTGCTGATGCGCAGCGAGATCGACTCCACCAGCGCCTCCAG
>JBEVNG010000528.1:0-15414 GCA_040508235.1 Polyangiales bacterium
GAGCGACTTCGGTCGCCGCGGGTCTAACGTTTTCTCCAGGTCCAAAGTCAGCATCACGGCCGGCCGGGCCGGTCGCCCTTATTCGGACTCCGCGACCTCGAACACGCGCAGGAACGCGGAGCGCGCGTCCGGGCAGTGCGGCTCGCGTACGTTGATCAGCAGGCGGTTCAGGTCGCGCACCTCGTCGCCCGTCATGTGGGCAAAACGACGCTGCAACGCGCGTTGCAGCGGCTCGCGAACCTCGGCCACCTTGTTGCGTCCCGCATCGGTGAGGTGGGTGCGGACCACACGGCGGTCGCTCGCGCAGCGCTCGCGCCAGATCAGCCCCGCCTGCTCCAGACGGTCGAGCAGGCGCGTGATGTCGGGCACGCGATTGAGCAATTGCTCACCGATCGCCTGGCACGCGACGCCGACCCGGCCGTCCTGCGCCGCCAGCACCTTCAGCACGTTGTACTGCTGTGGCGTGATGTCGAACGACTGGAAGAACTTGGTCATCTCTGACCAAAGGCAGTCGTAGGCGCGGACCAGGTTACCCAGTACGTCCTGCTCCGCTGTGTACGACTGCACGGATTCGCACGCGGCCTCGGCCGACGTGGAGTCATCCCTCGACGCGGGACCGCGTGCGGCGTCCATGACGTGTTCGGGGGACACAGGCTCGGTTCTGAGAGAGGTCATGGTTACTGTTTGCGCCCTTCAGGCAGCGGATTCTTCACGTGCTGTGTTTGCTCGCACGTGAACCCCACCATATCCTGTCTGCACGTTGAATTGCGCCTGCGCGTAGCGCCAAGCGCAGTTTAGAGCGCTGGCGGCGCTCTCGCCCAAGTTCGCTGGTTCGAGGTGATGATGAGGTTCCGAGTCCTCTTGGTGGACGACGACGAGGCTGCGTTGGCTCTGGCCGCCGCTCTCGAAGGTGCTCCTTACGAAGTGCGCACCGCACGCTCCGCGGCGGAAGCGCTTGAAGTCCTGGATCGAGAAGACATTCAAGTCGTCGTCTCCGACGAATGGATGCCTGGCATGCGCGGCGTCGAGCTGTTGGCTCAAGTCGCGCGTGAGTATCCGTACATCGTGCGCATCCTGCTGACGGGCGATCCGCAGCTGGACGCCGCGGTGCGCGCGATCAATGAGGGCGAGATCTTCCGCTTCCTCACCAAGCCCTGTTCGCCCTCCACGCTCGACAACGTGATCAGGGAGGCATTGATCAAGCAGTCGCGCGGCAAGCTTCAGGAAGAGCTGATGCGTGTGGCCGGGCAGGGCATCGAGGCGCTCCAGCGCATCGAGGGTCTGTCCAACGGACTGACGTCGCGTGGTGACCGCGCCGACAGCGCGGGCCCGGAGATCTCGCTCGATCAGCTCAGCAAGCGCGAGCGTGAGATCGTCGAGACCTTGCTCGGCGAGGGCAGCGTGACCGGCGTCGCCAACACGCTCCACATCAGCCTCCATACGGTGCGCAACCACCTCAAGTCGATCTTCCGCAAGCTCGGGGTCCACTCGCAGGTCGAGCTGGTTACCAAGCTCAAGCGCTGAGGCCCCGCGTCCCGCCAGGGGCGCATCCCAACCCGTATCCACACTCGTCGCCGTCTCTGGCACGCCCACAGCGCCGCCTCAGGCGGCGACTCCGTTGGCGCGCAGGGCGGCCTCGAGCTTGTGGCGACCGCGGTGCAGGAGCACGCGCAGGTGGCCGCGGGTCACGCCGAGGGCCTCGCTGGCCTCGTCGCGGTCCATGTCCTGCACATCACAGAGCATCACGGCCCGACGCTCGAGCTCGGTGAGCTCGGCCATCGCGGCGGTGGCCAGGGTGGCCGCCTCGTGGTCGCCCAAGCGCTCTTCGGGAGCGCTGCCATCGATCGCGAAGCGATCTTCCTGCAGCTCCTCCGAGGGGCGATCGCGGCGATAACGGTCGGCAATTCGGCGACGAAGGATGCTGACCAGCCAGGTGCGCAGGCTCGAGCGTCCCTCGAAGCTCGGCACCGTGCGCAGGGCGGAAATCCAGGTGTCCTGAACCAGGTCCTCGGCCTCTTCACGCTGGCGAACCGCGCGATAGGCGAAGGCAAAGAGCCCAGGGCTTAGCTCTTGGATGGTGCTGGGCGTGATGACTGCTGCCGCTGTGGCCATGAGCGTGTTCTCCGTGAAGGTCTCTGTTCAAACGACTATGGTCCCGGCAAAAGCATGTGTCAACGAAGATTGTGGCGGTCAATCTTCGGCATCACATCCTCCGGGATGACGACAGCCGTGGACCCACCCACCTGTGAGTGTTGGCCAGCGCCCCAACCCGTTCGCCAAACGTCCTGGCTCGCACCCGTTCGGGTACGTCCACTAAAAGGACGCGGTGTCTCTATCGATGGCCGCTGACGCTGTGCCGCGCGTGGTATACGCCTCGTCGCATAGAGGAGGTTCACCATGGGACTGCACATCGGTAGCGTCGCGCCTGACTTCACCGCGGAGACGAACGAAGGCACGCTGCGCTTCCACGAGTACCTCGGCAACAGCTGGGGCGTTCTGTTCTCGCACCCGAAGGACTTCACGCCCGTGTGCACCACCGAGCTCGGTGAAGCCGCCAAGCAGAAGGCCGAGTTCGACAAGCGCAACATCAAGGTGCTCGCGCTCAGCGTCGACCCGACCGACAGCCACAAGAAGTGGATCGTCGACATCGAGGAGACGCAGAACACCAAGCTCAACTACCCGATCGTCGCCGACCAGGACCGCAAGGTCGCCGGCCTCTACGACATGATCCACCCGGAGGCGAACGACACGTTCACCGTACGCTCCGTGTTCTTCATCGATCCCAACAAGAAGATCCGCGCGCTGATCACGTACCCGGCCAGCACCGGTCGTAACTTTGCCGAGATACTGCGCGTGTTCGATTCGCTGCAGCTCACCGACGGCTACCAGGTCGCCACGCCGGTCAACTGGAAGGACGGCGATGACGTGGTGATCGTGCCCGCGCTGCAGGACCCGGAAGTGCTCAAGCAGAAGTTTCCCAAGGGCTATCGCGCTGTGAAGCCGTACCTGCGCTTGACGCCGCAGCCGAACAAGTGAGACTCCAGCCGGACGTCCACTGACCGCTGGGGAGATCACTCGCATGAACCGTTGTCCCAACGTCCGGCTGTCGCTCTGTATCGGTGCAGGGCTCGTTGTCGCCGCTTGCGGTGGCAGCAAGCCCGCCAAGCCCGAGAGCGCGGAAAAGCCGGCCGCCGAAGCCTCGCCGAAGTCTGGCTGGCAGCCTCCGGAGCTGGAGCCCGCGCCTCCGAACACGCCGATCGCGATCCTCGGGATCAAGGGTCCGGCGGACAAGCCGTGGCACGACATGAACTACTCCGAGAAGGAGTGGTACATGATTGGAAATGTGCACCCCGTGATGCGGCAGGTGTTCCAGACCTTCAACGAGAAGAAGTACGAAGGCGAGAAGTTCGAGTGCGTGCCCTGCCACGGCGAGAGGCCGGAGGAGCGCAAGTACAAGATGCCGAGCGATCACCTGTCGAAGGTGCCCGCGTTCGGCAGCGCCGACTGGAAGGCGATGGAGAACTCGCGCGTGTTCAAATTCATGACGCAGCGAGTGACGCCCAGCATGGGCAAGCTGCTAGGCGAAGAAGAGTGGAACCCGGACACGGGCGAAGGCTACTCCTGCTGGGGCTGCCATCCGAAGGCGGACTGACGACCGTGTCGCGGGATGAGTACGCCGGGCTCGACGTGCGCGTGACCGAGGCCGTCGAGGTCGTGCGTGGCGCGCGCGCGGCCCCGGCGTTCCTCACCTGCGAGCACGCCAGCGTGCGCTTGCCGGAGCCGTGGCAGTGGCCGGACGCCGATCGCCACCTCGTCGGCACCCACTGGTCGTACGACCTCGGCGCGCGCGAGATCACGCTGGAGCTGGCGCGTGAGCTGAACGCGAGCGCGGTGCTGTCGCGCTTCTCGCGCTTGTTGGTCGACCCCAACCGCGAGGAAGAGCACCCGGACGCGTTCCGCGCGGTCGCGGACGGGCAGCCCGTGCGGCTCAATCGTGACATGAGCGCGCAGGATCGCGAGCACCGGCTGGCGACCTACCATCGCCCCTATCACGTCGAGCTCGACGCCGCGCTGGCCGCGGTCGACGCGCCGATGTTGTTCTCGATCCACTCGTTCACGCCCAACTACCAGGGCGAGCTGCGCGCGGTGGAGATCGGCGTGCTGTTCAACTACGAGGAGCGCGAGGCCCATCAGCTGGGCGCCGTGCTCAGCGAGGAGTTCGAGCGCGTCGCCTACAACGAGCCGTGGTCCGGCCGCGCGGGGCTGATCTACTCGGCCGAGCGCCACTCGCAGAAGCACGGCCGCCTGGCGCTGGAGCTGGAGGTCCGACAGGACCGCGCGGTGGACCCGGCGTTCCGCGCGCGCTTGATCCCCAAGCTGGCGCAGTACTTCCGTGAGATTCTCGCGAAGGGTTAGGCCTCTTCCAGTCGAGGAATGAGCTCGGCGAAGTTGCAGGGCCGGTACCGGTTGTCGAGCTGATGGACCAGGATCCAGTCCCAGCCATCGCGGCACGCACCCGTCGACCCCGGTAGCGCGAACAGGTAGGTCCCGCGCGCCACGCCCGCGCACGCGCGCGACTGGATGGTGGAGGTCCCGATGTGCTGGTAGCTCAGCATGCGGAACAGCTCGCCGAAGCCGGGGATCTCCTTCTCCACCACGGCGGCGAACGCCTCGGGCGTGACGTCGCGGCCGGTGACGCCGGTGCCGCCGGTGCTGATCACCACGTGGATCTCGGGGTCCTCGACCGCGCTGCGCAGAGCGTCCTCGATCGCGCGCTGGTCGTCCTTGACGATCTGCCGGCGTGCGAGCTTGTGGCCGGCGGCCTCGAGTCGCTCGATCAGCGCCTGGCCGGACTTGTCGTCCTGCTCGGTGCGCGTGTCCGAGATGGTCAGAACGCAGACGTTGAGCGGGCGGAAGGTGCGCGATTCGTCGATACCGGGCATGGCCCGCAGTCTACGGGCTCAGCTGCCCACGTTCGAGGCCAGCTCGACCTCGACATCGACGGTGGCGTTGTTGCGGAAGACCACGAGCTTCACCTTGTCGCCGGCCTTGTGCTGCTCGAGGGCGAGGAACAGGTCGGTGTCGGTCTGGATCTGCTGGCCATCGATGCCGATGATGCAGTCGCCGAGCACGATGCGGCCGGTGGCGCGCTCCTGGCGTGTGGGGTGCAGCCCGGCCTTCTCCGCCGGGGAGTCCTTGGCCGTCTCGAGGATCAGCGCACCGCGCAGCCCGAAGCGGCGCGTGATCGCGTCGGCCGCGTACTGCGCGCCGATGGTGGGCCGTACTTCGCGCCCGTACTTGATCAGCTCCGGCACCGCGCGCGCGATGATCTGGATGGGCACCGCGAAGCCCACGCCGGCGGACGCGCCCGAGGGGCTGAGGATGGAGGTGTTCATGCCGATCAGGCGACCGCTGGAGTCGAGCAGCGGACCTCCCGAGTTGCCGGGGTTGATCGCGGCGTCGGTCTGGATCGCGCCGTGGATCGGCAAGCCGGTCAGGCCCTCGATCTCGCGACCGAGGCCGCTGATGACGCCGGTCGAGAGCGTGGCATCGAGCCCGAACGGGGAGCCGATGGCGTATACCTGCTGGCCGACCGCGAGGTCCTGCGAGCTGCCGATCGCGATCGGCGTCAGCACGTCCCTGGGCGCGCGAATGCGCAGCACGGCGATGTCGTTGCGCGGGCTGCGACCGACCAGCTCCGCCTCCCACACGCTCTGATCCGACAGCGTCACGCGCGCGTTGGTGGCCTCGCGGATGACGTGGAAGTTGGTGATGATGTGCCCCTCGGTGTCCCAGACGAAGCCCGAGCCCATGCCGGCCGGGACGGCCAGCGCGTTGAGTCGGAAGATGTCGGTCTCCACCTTGACGGTGGTGATGTGCACCACGGACCTCGAGCGCTGCGAGAACAGCTCGACGGTCGACTTCTCCAGCTCCGTCAGATCGGCGCGCGGCGTGATGGGCGGCGGCGCGGCGGCGGCGGGGGAGAGCGGCGCGTTCTTGGTGGCCAGCTCGGCTTCGAGGCCCTCGACCCGCTTGGCCAGGCGCGCGTAGGCGAGCACGACGGCGATCAGGGCGAGGCCAGCCAGCGTGACGAAGGGGCGCATGAGCAGCGAGATTGCCGCGCTGCGATTGCGCGGTCAAACCTGAGTGCGCGCGGCCGTGGTCGAGAGCGCCGTGTGGATCTTGCCGAGCAGGCTCTGGCGCGTGAACGGCTTCTGCAGGAACTCGGCGCCCTGGTTGCGCAGCAGCTGCGCGTCCAGCGCCTCGCGCGCATGCCCGGACATGTACATCACCTTGAGCCCGGGCCGCATGCGCAGCACACGCTCGGCGAGCTCGGCGCCGGTCATCATCGGCATCACCACGTCGGTCAGCAGCAGGTCGAGCTTGCCCGAGACGTCCGCCACCAGCGCCAGCGCCTGCTGGGGATCGGCCGCCACCAGCACCGTGTAGCCGGCGTGCTTGAGGATGCGCTGCACGCCGCGGCGTACGCCTTCCTCGTCCTCGACCACCAGGATCGTGGCCTCGCGCGGCGCTTGTTCCGCGCTCGGCGGACGCACGCTCGGGGCGCGCCGCGGCTGCTCCGGCTCGGTGGCGGCGCGGAAGAACACCTCGAACGTGGTGCCGAAGCCGAGCTTGCTCTCGACGCCGATGCTGCCGCCGCTCTGCTCGACGATGCCGTACACGGTGGCCAGGCCGAGGCCGGTGCCCTTGCCCTGTTCCTTGGTGGTGAAGAACGGCTCGAAGATGCGCGCGAGCACGTCCTCGCCCATGCCACTGCCGGTGTCGCGCACGCCGAGCGCGACGTGTGGACCCACGGTGGCGCCGGCATGGTCGCGCACGTAGTCCGCGTCCAGCTGCGCGGGCGCTGTCACCACCTGCAGCTTGCCGCCCTCCGGCATGGCGTCGCGTGCGTTGACCACCAGGTTGAGGAACACCTGCTCCAGCTGGGCGCGGTCGATGCTGAGCTGCAGCGGCGCGGGGTGCATCGTCACCTCCAGCTCGATGCCCTCCCCGATCAGCGCGTACAGCACGGGCGTCAGCTCGCGCAGCACCAGGTTCATGTCGAGCACGGTCGGCGTCAGCACTTGCTGGCGGCTGAACGCCAACAGCCGCTGCGTCAGCTCGGCCGCGCGGCGCGCCGCCATGTGGATGTGCTCGGCGTCGTCGTGCAGCTGCGTCTGCGCGGGCAGGTCCGAGAGCAGGAAGCCGCAGTGGGTGAGGATCACCATCAGCAGGTTGTTGAAGTCGTGCGCCACGCCGCCGGCGAGTCGGCCCACGGCGTCCATCTTCTGCGACTGGCGCAGCTTGGCCTCCAGGCTCTCCTGCTCGCGCTGCGCGGAGTGGCGATCGGTGACGTCGCGCGCGCTGCCGTAGATGGTGCGCTGGCCTCGCTCGTCGGTCTCGCAGCGCAGGTGCTCGCGCAGCCAGCGCTCGACGCCGCTGCGGGCGATCACGCGGAACTCGTGCACCAGCGTCTCGCCGCGCAGCACGCGCGCGTGGGCCGTCTGCAGCGCGTCGCGATCCTGCGGGCTGACCAGGCTCCACAACCCGCGCTCGCCCAGCTCGTGCTCGGCGTAGCCCGTGATGCGCTCGACCGCGCCACTGAGCCAATCTAGCTGCACGCGCTCGTCGACCACGCGCGCGACGAAGCAGTAGTCGTTCGAAAGCTCGCTCAGGATGCGGAACTTGCGCTCCTCCGCACGCAGGCGTGACAGCTCGGCCGCGAGCTCCTCCGAGGGCGAGTCGGTGGAAGCCAAGGAGGAGTGGGAGCTGTCGCGTTGTCGGCCGTGCTGAGGGGCGGACACGCTTGCGATTGTATCGAAGCGGCTGGCGTTGCGGGCGGAATGCACGTGGAGCGTGTGCAGGATTGGTTCCTCGCAGTGCCGCTTGCGGTGGGCGTGTGTACGCCTCTAGTCGCGCACGATGCGCAAGAGACGCGTGCCGTACTTCTTGGCCACGCTCGGGCCCACGCCGGGCAACGCGCGCAGCGCCGCCTCGCTGCTCGGTCGCTCCTGCGCGATCGCGTGCAGCGCGCGGTCCGTCAGCACGCGGAACGGTGGGATGCCGCGCGTCGCTGCCTCCTCGCGTCGAAACGCGCGCAGCGCGGCGAGCAGCTTCTCGGGTACGTGCTCGTCCAACGCGCGCTTGCTCGCGCGCTTGCTGCCGCGCTCCACGCGCGACTCCACGACCTGCACCGTGCGCAGCGGACGTTCGTTGGGACGGCAGCGGTCGCAGTGGCCGCAGGGCGCCTGCGCGTTGTCGGTGTCGCCGAAGTGCGAGAGCAGGGCGAGCATGCGGCACTCCCGCGTGTCGAGGTAGCGCTCCATGTGCGCGAGCTGGGCGGCCTTGCTGGCGCGGTGCTTGGGGTAGCCGCGCCGGAAGTCCGCGTTGCCGCGCGTGACGCCGTCGTCCGGGTCGACGCGCGCGCCGCCGTGCAGCCACAGCTTGTCGAGGATGGCGTCGAGCGCGTTGTCCTCCAGCTTCAGCTTCTTGGCGAGCTTGTGCTTGGGCGTCGGCGCCTCGCCGAGCTCGACGAACACGCGCTCCAGCTCGCCCACCAGCGGGTAGTCGCGCTCGAAGAAGAACTGCTGCGTGCGTCGGTCCTGGCCCGAGCACAACATCATCGCCACGGAGGGCTTGCCGTCGCGGCCGGCACGACCGATCTCCTGGTAATAGGCCTCCACGCTCGACGAGCTGGCCAGGTGCACGACCGTGCGCACATCCGCTTTGTCGACGCCCATGCCGAACGCGATCGTGGCGACCACCACGTCCAGCTCGCTGCCCAGGAACGCGCGCTGCACACGGTCGCGCGCGGCCGCCTCCATGCCCGCGTGGTACGCCGCCGCGCGCACGCCGCGTAGCCCGGCCGCGGTCTGCTCCGCCAGCGCGCGCGACGGCGCATAGACGATCGCGGGCAGGCGACCCGGCTGCGCCAGCAGCTCGCCGGCCAGGGTAGGGCGCTGCCCGGGCGGCGCATCGAGCACGTGGATCGCCAGGTTGTCGCGCCGGAAGCCGTGGATCGACTGCACCGCCTGCGGCATGCCGAGCTGCTCCACGATGTCCCGCTGCACGCTCGGCGTGGCGGTCGCGGTGAGCGCGACGATGGGCCCGACGCCGCGCTGCGGCAGGCGCTCGCGCAGCAAGCGGTAGTCGGGCCGGAAGTCGTGGCCCCACTGCGAGATGCAGTGCGCCTCGTCGATGGCGATCAACGTGGGCGGACGCCGCTCCAGCAGCTCCGTGAAGCCGGGCACGCGCAGCCGCTCGGGCGCGATGAACAGGTAGTCGAGCTCGCCGCGCAGGTACGCACGGCAGGTCTCGCGCGCGGCCTCGCGCGGCAGGCCCGAGTGGATGCGCTCCGCGCGCATTCCCGCCGCGTTCAGCTTGCTGGTCTGGTCCTCGATCAACGCGATCAGCGGGCTCACCACCAGCGTGGTGCCGCCGCGCGCCAGGCCCGGCAGCTGGTAACACAGCGACTTGCCCGCGCCGGTGGGCATCACCACCAACACGTCGCGACCGGCGACGAGGTGCTCGCAGATCACGCGCTGATGCGGGCGAAACAGGCGATGGCCAAAGCGCTCCGCCAGCGTCTGCTCGAGCGGCACCCGCAGCTCCACGGGCAGAGGCTCGCGTTTGGGCTGGGGTTCGTTGGGTGGCGCGGCGACCACGGGCGCACTCACGGCCTTGATGGGCTTGGGGGGAGCTGCGGCCTTGCGCGCCTGGGCGAGCGCGGCGTCGCGCTCCTTGGCGTTGCGCGTGTTCTCGCGTGGGGCGGGCGCGAGCGGCGGGCGGGTGCCCCCGCCCATGTTCGCCACCAGCTCCGCCACGAACGCCTCGATGCCCGCCATGAACGCGTCGAGCTTGCCGCGCCCACGCTCGATCTCGCGCAGCTTGTACTCCCACTCGCCGGTCATCGCGGGGCTGCGCACCTGCGGGTGCACCGCGTCGATCAGCGCCTCGCCCGCCGCCGTGCTGCGCAGCGTCTTGTCCTCACGCACGATGAAGCCGCGCGAGAGCAGCGTCTCGATGACCGCCGCGCGCGTGGCGGGTGTGCCCAGCCCGCGCTCGCGCATCGCGTCCGACAGCTCCTTGTCGTCCAGGCTGCGACCCGCCGTCTCCATGGCGGTCAGCAGGCTGGCCTCGTTGTAGTGCGGCGGCGGGCGCGTCTGCTTGTCCTCGACGCGTGCGTCCGCGACCTTCAGCGGCTGGCCCTCGCTCAGCGGCGGCAACGTGGCGGCGTCCGGATCGCGCCGGCGCGTGATCACGTCGAGCGCGCGGTAGCCGAGCTGCAGCATGGTGGTGCCGGTGGCGAGGTAGCGGTCGATCTCCTCGCCGTGGAGCTCGATGCGCACCGTGGTCACGGCCCAGACGTAGTCGCTCTGGTACGCCGCCAGCAGCCTGCGCACGATCAAGTCGTACAGCTTCCACTCGTCGCTGCCGGTCGCGAGTCGTGATGGCTTGCCCGTGGGGATGATCGCGTGGTGGTCGCGCACCTGGCCATCGTCTACGAAGCGCTTGCCGAGCGTGTTACGCAGGCTCTCCGGCTCCAGCAGCGAACGGTACGGCGGCGCCACCGCCTCCGTGATCGCCGGCAGCTCGCGCGCCACGTCCTCGCTCAGGTGCCGGCTGTCCGTACGCGGGTAGCTGATCAGCTTGTGCTCTTCGTAGAGCTTCTGGGCGAGCGCGAGCGTGCGGCTGGCCGAGAAGCCGTACAGCCGGCTGGCGTGGCGCTGCAGCTCCGTCAGGTCGTACAGAAGCTGCGGGCGGCTGCGCTTTTCCTCGCGCTCGACCGTGTGCACCCGGGCCTCGCCGACCCGCGCACGCTCATGGATCTTGGCGGCTTCCTCCGTCTTGGGGTCGAGGCGGGTGGCCTCGTTGTCCTGATGCGTGCGCACGAAGCGAGCCTCGAACGGCTTCTGCTCGTGAGCGCACTCGATCACCACTTCCTGATACAGCTCCGGCACGAAGGCGCGGATCGCGCGATCGCGCTCGACAAGCAGCGCGAGCGTGGGCGTCTGCACGCGACCCACACTCAGCACGCCCGAGCCGCGCGAGCCTGCCAGCAGCGTGTAGGCGCGCGACAGGTTCATGCCCACCAGCCAATCGGCGCGACTGCGCCCGCGCGCCGCGTCCGCCAGCGGCTCGTAGGCGGTGGCGTCCTGCAGCTTGCGAAAGCCGGCGCGGATGGCCTCGTCCGTGAGCGACGAGACCCACAGCCGCTTGACCGGCTTGTCGAGCCCCGCCTGCTCCGCGATGTAGCGGAAGATCAGCTCGCCCTCGCGCCCGGCGTCCGTGGCGCACACCACCTCGCGCGTCTCCGGCGCCTTGAGCCAGCGCTGCACGATCTCGAACTGCTTGCGGGTGCCGTCGAGCACGGTCAGCGGCCACTCTTGCGGCAGCATGGGCAGCGACTCGAAGCGCCAGCCCTTCCAGCGCGCGTTGATCTGCTCGGGCTGCGCGAGCGCGACCAGGTGCCCGATCGCCCAGGTGACCAGGTAGCCGTTGCCGCGCAGCGCTCCGTCCGTGCGCTCGCGTGCCCCGAGCACCCGCGCGATGTCTCGAGCCACGGAGGGCTTCTCGGCGACGACGACGATCACGCGCCATGTATCGCGCGCCACGATCCACTGGACAAGTGGAGAGCGGTTACAGCGGGCGGTGATCGCGCTTAAAAGCAAAAAGCCCGGGCGTGGGCCCGGGCCTCTCACGTGGTCAGTCGCGGGGGATCAGGTCGTCGCGACGGGCGCCGGGGCGGCGTGTGCGACCGAGTGACCGTGGGCCGCGCCCTCGTCGTGCGAGAGCATGCCGCCCTCGCCGCCGAGGATGTAGCCCTGCTCGCCGTGCAGGTTGACGTCCAGACCCTCGCGCTCGACGTCTTCCTCGACGCGCAGGCCCATCGTGGCATCGAGCACCTTGAGCAGAACGAAGGTGACCGCGACCGAGTAGACGGCCGTGACGCCCACGCCGATGGCCTGCTCGATGAGCAGCTCGGCGCCCTGCACCGTGACGGCGGGGTTCCAGCCGGAGGAAGCGAGCACGCCCGTGAGGAGCGCGCCGAGCAGACCGCCGACGCCGTGCACGCCGAACGCGTCGAGCGAGTCGTCGTAGCCGAGCTTGCTCTTGAGCATGACGCCGCCGAAGCAGACGACGCCGGCTGCCGCGCCGAGCACGGCCGCGGACATCGGGCTGATGAAGCCGGCCGCCGGCGTGATGCCGACCAGACCCGCCACGAGACCCGACGCGATGCCGAGTGCGGTGGCCTTGCCCTGCTTGAGGTACTCGACGACCGCCCACGCCACGGCGCCGACGGCGGCCGCGATGTGCGTGTTGACGAGCGCGAGCGCCGCCAGGCCACCCGAGGAGAGCGCGCTACCGGCGTTGAAGCCGAACCAGCCGAACCACAAGAGGCCCGCGCCGAGCAGCGTCATGGTGAGGTTGTGCGGCGGTGCCGGGCGCTTGCGCTTGCCGATCACGATCGCGAAGATGAGCGCGCTGAAGCCGGCGGTCATGTGGACGACCGTGCCGCCCGCGAAGTCGAGCGCGCCGCGCTTGAGCAGCCAGCCGTCGCCGTTCCAGACCCAGTGGCAGACCGGGTCGTAGACGAGCGTCGACCACAGCAGCGAGAACACGATGTACGTCGAGAACTTCACGCGCTCGGCGAACGCGCCCGAGATCAGCGCCGGCGTGATGATGGCGAACATCATCTGGAACGCCATGAACAGCAGCTGCGGGATCTTCACCGACTCACTGACGGCGCCCATGCCGACACCCGCCAAGAAGGCGTGGTCGAGGCCGCCGATGAAACCGCCGTGCGAGGTGCCGAAGGCCAGGGAGTACCCGAAGGTGATCCACTGAATGGTCATGAAACCCAGGGCCATGAAGCTGTGCATGAACGTCGAGAGAACGTTCTTGCTGTGCACCATGCCGCCGTAGAACAGCGCCAGGCCGGGCGTCATCAGCAGGACCAGGGCAGCAGAAACCAGCACCCATGCAGTATCGGCAGTATTTATTTCCATCGAACGACCTCCACGCTCAGGGCGAAACTAGCGGTGCCTTGTTTCTTTGGGGTTTCTCGCGAGTAAGTAATTTCCGGCCATTGCGGGCCATGCGAGCTGGCTATTGTTTCGGCGGCGTTGCCCGGGTGAGCGGGCCCACTGGCTTCGCCATCACTCCGCGGGCGAGCGCAGGCCGAGCAGGTCCGACTCCAGGGACTCACGCGCTGGGCGAGGGGCCGCCAGCGCCAGCTCGTCTTGAGGCGGGTAGCCCTCCAGGCCGAGCTCCGAGACGTCGAGCCCGCGCTGCTCGTCCGCGTACGACACGCGGTTGCCGACCAGGCGGCCGATCACCTTGAGCGCGATCCAGCCGGCGCAGCCGACGTAGAGGATGTTGGAGGAGATCCCGATCAGCTCCGCGACGAGCTGCCCAGGGTCTCCATAGAAGAGGCCGCGCACCGGGCCGTAGACACCGTTGATGCCGTCCCCGTAGGTGCCGTCCGCGAACAGGCCGAGCGCGAGCACGCCCCAGGCGCCGTTCACGCCGTGCACCGAGATCGCACCGACCGGGTCGTCCACGCGCAGCTCGTGCTCGACGTAGAGCGTGGACGCGACCACCAGCACGCCACCGATGGCGCCGATCACCACCGCCGAGAAGGTGCTGACGAAGGCGCACGGCGCGGTGATGGCGACCGCTCCCGCGAGCAGGCCGTTGCACATCATGCTGAGGTCTGGCTTGCCGAAGCGCGCCCAGGTGTAGAGGCAGGCCGCGAACGCACCGGCCGCGCAAGAGAGCACGGTGTTGACCGCGACGATCGCGAGCCGCCCGTCCATGCCGGAGAGGGTCGAGCCGGCGTTGAAGCCGAACCTGCCGATCGCGAGCACGAAGGTGCCGAGCACCACCAGCGGCGCGCTGTGTCCGGGGATCGCGCGCACGGTGCCGTCGGGGCCGAACTTGCCGAGCCGCGGGCCGATCGCCTGCGCGCCGACCAGCGCCAGCACGCCGCCCGTCAGGTGCACCACCGAGCTGCCCGCGAAGTCGACGTGACCATGGCCAAAGCCGAAGTTGCGCCCGAGCGCGGACAGCCAGCCGCCGCCCCACACCCAGTTGGCGTAGATGGGATAGATCAGCATCGAGACGGCGAAGCTGAACAGCACGAAGGACGCGAACTTCCAGCGCTCGGCCAGGGCCCCGGTGGGGATGGTGGTGCCGGTGGCGCAGAACACGGCCTGGAAGAAGAACATCGTGGCGACGCCCGGCGTGTAGAGCTGGGGCGACAGGAAGAAACCCGCGCCGCCGAACAGCCCGTGCTGGCGCTGCAGCAACGTCACCGAGAACTCGCGCGAGAGGAAGGTGTCGCCTCCCAGCGTCGCCAGCGGACCGACGCCGCCCATCTGCAGCCCGAAGCCGAGCGCCCAGTACCCGAGCATCGCGATCGAGTAGACGAGGAAGTTCATCGCCATCGTGTTGGCGACGTTCTTTCCGCGCGTGAGCCCCGTCTCCACCAGCGCGAAGCCGGCCTGCATGAACATCACCAGGAAGGCCGCCATCATCGTCCAGACGATGTTCAGGGCGGTCTGCGTGTCCTCGAGTCCCGGCAAGCTCGCCCCTTCCCGACTCGGAAACGAGTCGTGGGGCACCTATCGCCGCTCTGTTTCCGGTGGCGATCCGAGCGGTGTTTCGCGCGCAAAATGAGCCGGCGGATGCCGCGCTCGCACGCTCCCGTTCAGTGAGGACGGCGAGGCGGCGCGAGGCGCTCGAGGAAGCCGCGGTAGCGGGCGTCCTGCGGGCTGCGACGCAGGGCGGTCTCGGCCCAGCCGCGGGCGCCGAGCAGATCCCCCTGGGCGAGCCGGACGCGGGCCAGGCCAAACGCGGCGCTGGGCTCGTCGATGCCGTAGGACAGCGCCTGCACGAAGGCGCCCTCGGCCGCGCTGGAGTCGCCCGCGCTCAGGGCGCGCTCGCCGTCGTCGAGCAGACGATCGCGCAGCGCGGCGGGCTCACCCCACAGCGTGCGCTCGATGCCGTGCGCCAGCGGGGCGAGTGAGCCCCAGTCCACCTCGCGCAGGCTCGCGAGCTCGTGGTTCACCATCGCGCTGGTGCGCTCGCCGCTGTAGCGAACCAGCGGCGCGAGGCTGGCGCCGAGCACGACCGCGAAGATGCTCAGGCTCATCCACGGGAAGCGACGCTGGGTGGGAGCCGGCAGCTGCGGAGCCTCGAAGGTGGGCAGCTTGGGCGGGCGCGGCAGGCTCTTCACGCCCTGCGAGATGGGAAGCAGCTCCTCGATGTCGGTCTTCACGGCCGGGCGCGCGGGTGTCTCACGCTTGCGCACGGTGTGGGAGACGCGCGGCGGCTCGCTGGGAGTCGAAGCGCGCGGGTTCTCCGCGCGTGAGCCAAAGTTGGCCGCGGGGATGGAGGAGGTGCGCGCGG
>JBEVNG010000566.1:0-6413 GCA_040508235.1 Polyangiales bacterium
TGCTGCACGACATGGGCGCCGACCTCGCCGACGAGAGCGGGCTGGAGAACCCGCGCGAGTGGCGCACGCCGCCGCTGTGGGGCGTGGGCCTGTCGCAGACCGTGCAGGGCTACGTCTCGCTGCTGCACGACGGCCGCGCGGCGAGCGTGCTGGAGGCGGTGCTCTGGCACGGCGGCGAGGCGCAGGCGGTGCGCGAGCGTGTGGTCGCGCTGCCGGCCGACCAGCGCGCCGCGTTGCTCCGCTTCGTGGAGTCGCTGTGAGTGCACTGGCTTACGGTTCGATGCTGTTTTGAGCTGCGCCCCCGGGAGTGCTCGCAGTACGCTCGGCTGCCTTGAGCACGCGCGCCACGAGTCGAGCTTCGAGCCTGCCCGCCGACCCCATGGTCACGGGCGAGCACCCGCGCGTCGAGCGAGTCGAGCACGTCGAGCATGTCGAGCCGATGGACACCGCGACCGCGTTCAAGCGCTACGCACCGTACGTCGCCAAGATCGGCATGCGCATGCTCGGTCGCCGCGAGGAGCTCGACGACTTCGTGCAGGACGTGTTCCTGAGCGTGCATCGCCACCTCGACACGGTGCGCGAGCCGGCGGCGCTCAAGGGCTGGCTGGCCAAGGTCGCGGTGCGCGAGGCGATGGCGCGCCTACGTCGTCGTAAGCTGCGCAACCTGCTCGGCTTCGGCATGGCGCACGACTACGAGGCGGTCGCGGATGCAGGGGCGTCGCCCGAGCAGCGCGCGCAGCTGGCGCGCGTGTTCGAGGCGCTCGATGCGCTGAGCGCCAGCGAGCGTGTGGTCTGGTCGCTGCGCCACGTGGAGGGCGAGACGCTGGAGCGCGTGGCCGAGCTTTGCGGCCTCTCGCTCTCGACCGCCAAGCGCCGGCTCGCCAGCGCGGAAGCCGCCCTGGAGAAGAAGGGGGTCGGCCGTGTCTGATCGCCTGATCGAGCACATCGACGTCTCGTACGACGCGGAGCAGGGCTACCGCGGGCTGCAGAAGCGCATCAAGCGTCGGCGTGTGGTGCGCGGCTCGGCCAGCGCAGCGGTGGTGCTGGCGGCCGCGCTCGCGTTCTGGCCGCGCGCTCCCGAGACCACGTTGCGCACGGAAGATGGTTCGATCGCGACGCGGCTCTCCCCGCAGACGGAGCTCGCGGTCGCGAGTGATCAGAGCGACGCGGTGGAGCTGGAGCTCAAGCGCGGGCGTGGTCACTTCGAGGTCACCAAGAACCCCAAGCGCCGCTATCGCGTGCGCAGCGGCGCGGTCACGGTCGAGGTGCTCGGCACCGCGTTCGACGTGATCAAGCTGGACGAGGCGAGCTCCGAGGTGCGCGTGAACCACGGCCTCGTGCGCGTGCGCTGGGCCGGCGGCGAGACGCTGCTCCACGCTGGCGAGCACGGCGTCTATCCGCCCGCGGAGAAGGTCAGCGACGCTCCGGCCGAGGCCGCTCCGGTGGTCGAGGTGGCCCAGGTGCACGAGGCGCCCGCGGAGGAGAGAGCGGCGCCCGCCATCTTGCGTCACCCGCGTGCGCACCACGCGCGTCGCGAGCCGGCGCGCGAGCAACGCGAAGAAGCGGGCTGGCGCACGCTGGCGCGCGCGGGCAAACATCGCGAGGCGTTCGGCGCGCTCGCGGAGCAGCCGGTGGAAGATCTGGAGGGCTTGCTGCTGGCGGCGGACGCGGCGCGCCTGTCGGGCCACCCGCGCGAGGCCGCGGAGCACCTGGACCACCTGGTGCGCAAGTATCCGCAGAGTGCCCCCGCACGGCTGGCGGCGTTCACGCTCGCTCGCCTGCAGCTCAACGAGCTGAGCGAGCCCGAGCGCGCGGCGCGCAGCTTCGCGCGGGCGTATGCGCTGGACCCGAAGGGCCCGCTGGCTGAAGATGCCATGGCGCGTGAGGCGGAAGCGTACCGAAAGGCCGGCAAACGAGGGCAAGCGGCCGAGGTCGCCACGCGCTATCTCGCGCAGTTCCCGCATGGCTCGCGTCGCTCGGAGATGTCCGCGTATCTGGCTGCTCCTTAGGGCGTCGATGATCGCGCTCTGCATGCTCGCCGGCAGCGCGCTCGCGCAGAGCGAGCCGGTCGCGCTCGACAGCCGTGCGTGCACCCGCGTCGACGACGCGGAGCTGCGCCGCATCCTCGCGCTGGAGCGCTCGCTCAGCGACGACGCCAGCGCGCTGCGGGTGGAGCTTCGCTGCGACGGCGAGCACGCCTGGCTGCGCAGCGAGGGCACCACGCGCGAGCTCACGTTGGCGAGCGTGCCCGAGGCCCTGCGTCCGCGCCTGCTTGCGCTCGCCATCGCGGAGCTCCGCCCCGCACCTCCGCCGGCCTCGGTGGTACCGCCCGCGCCGGCGCCGGAGCCGCAGCGCCATCGGCTCTGGCTGGGCGCGCATGCACAGGCCAGCTCGTTGCTCGCGGCGGGCGTGCAGCTCGGCTCCTCGCAGCGCTTGCGACCCTGGTTCGCCTGGTCGAGCGGCGTCGCGTTCACGCAGGGCTCGCTGTCCATCGAGCGCGGTGAGCTGCGCGTGCGCCACGCCTCCGCGCACACGGGGCCGACGCTGCAGCGTGAGCTGGGCCGCTTCACGCTCGCAGTCGGAGGCGGTGTGCGCGCGGGCTGGCTCGGCCTGCGCGGGTCCTCGCGCGAGCCGGGCGTGCGCGGCGAACGCTTCGACACCTGGTTCGTCGGGCCCACCGTGTTCGGCAGCGCGGCGCTGCGCCTTGCACGCCACGGCTTCGTGCTGCTCGCGCTGGAGCTGACGCACACCGTGCGTGAGCTGAACGCCCAGGTACGCGGCGGCACCACGCGCACGCTCTCGCCCTGGCTCGGCGGCGCTTCGCTCGGCGTGGGGGCGTCATGGTGAAGCGGCTGCTGCTGGCGCTCTCGCTCTCGGCCTGCAGCGTGGACGGAGTGGTGCTGGTGCTGCCGGAGCCACCCATGGACGCCGGCGTCGAGGAGCAAGACGCGCAGCTCGACGCGGTGATCGCGCTCGATTCGCAGCCGCTGCTGGACGCGCGCGAGAGCTCCGTCGTGGAGGCGGCCGCGCCCGTGGGAGGATGCCGAGTCGGCGGCGCCAGCGACGGCTTCTACGACTCGTTCCCCGACGGCCCCCTCGACGCGCGCTGGTTGATCGCCGACGGCACGACGAGCCTCGGCACGTTCGCGCGCGGGAACGTCTCGGTGGCAAGCAGCACGCTGTGGCTCACCTCCACATCGCAAGCCGGCGCCGCGATCGCCACGCGCGACCTGTTCGCGTCCGCGACCTACCAGGTGCAGCTCCGTGTGCCCGCGGGCGTGGAGCTCGCCGTGTGGTGGCGCCGCGACGACGAGGCCGACGGAACGATCGACATCACCACGCCCGGGCAGGGCGACTTCACGCGGGTCCGCATGCGCACGCGCGACGCCCGCGGCAGCAGCGAGAACCAGTTCATGCTGGGCGCGCCGCTGAACGACGGCAGCGATCACATCCTTCGCTTCGACCGCTACAACACCAACAGCCCGTCCGTGCGCTTCTGGGTCGACGACGTCTCGCGCTGGGTCACCAGTGCGTCGCTGCCGACCAATCGCGCCGGGCGGCTGTGGATCGTGGCCACGGGCGAGGGTGTCGTGCGCATCACCAATGCGTTCATCACGCCCTTCGGCAACGCGGGCGATGCCTGCACGGACGGGGAGCTGCGGGGACCGGGGCTGATTCCCTGAACCGAAATCCGAGCCGCGCGCCTCTTTGCATTCTGTTCAGGGGAGGTCGCGTGGGAGCAGGCAGAAGTTGGTATGGCAGCGCACCCGTCGCGGGACTGGCACTGCTTTGTGCCTGCACTGGCGCGCTGGATTCGCAGCCGGGCTCGCCCGAGGACCTGGTGGGTGGGCAACCTCCCGACGTCGAGGGGCCCAACGATCCCTTCGTACCGGGTGCACCGATCGCCGGTGGCAACGCGCAGCTGCTGCGCGGCCGCACCGGCCCGCGTCGCCTGACCAACTACGAGTACGACAACACCGTGCGCGACCTGCTCGGCACCAAGCAGCTGCTGGCCTCCAAGTTCGTGGCCGAGGAAGCGGACGGCTTCGACAACGTGGCCTCCGCGCTGGGCATGACCCCGAGCCAGTTCGAGGGCTACTTCAACGCGGCCGAGACGCTGAGCGACGAGCTGTTCGCGGACGGCGCGCGCAAGGCCAAGTTCCTGAGCTGCACGCCGAGCGGCACGGACGGCGGCAGCTGCCTCGCAGGCTGGATCGACGACTTCGGCGCGCGCGCCTACCGCCGCCCGCTGCGCGACGACGAGAAGGCGAGCCTCAAGAGCGCCTACGGTCGCGCGCGCGCGCTGGGCGAGGACGAGCAGGCGAGCGCCAAGCACGCGCTCACCTCGCTGCTCGCGGGACCGGGCTTTCTGTATCGCACGGAGCTGGCCGCCGGAACGGGCAGCGAGACGCGCGCGCTCGACGGCCACGAGCTGGCGTCGCGGCTGTCGTACTTCCTGTGGAGCACGATGCCCGACGCCGAGCTGTTCGCGCGCGCCCAGGACGGCACGCTGGTGAACAGCGACGTGCTCAAGGCGCAGCTCACGCGCATGCTCGCGGACCCGCGCAGCGGCACGCTGCTCGACAACTTCGCGGCGCAGTGGCTCGGCTGGCGCGAGCTCGGGCAGCACAAGGTGCTGACCGACACCTATCCGCAGTTCGACGATGCACTGCGCGCCTCGATGCTGGCGGAGGCGCGCGCGTACGTGTCCGAGTTCGTGTTCGGCAAGCGCCCGCTCGACGAGTTCTTGAGCGCGAACCTCAACTTCGTCGACGCCAAGCTGGCGGGGCTCTACGGCGTGAACCCCGCGCCCAAGGAGCTGACCCGCGTCGAGAGCGGGCTCGGCCAGCGGCGCGGCTACCTCGGCACGGCGGCGTTCCTGACCGTGTCGTCGTTCGCGCAGCGCACGTCGCCCACGCTGCGCGCCAAGTGGATCCTGGAGGAGCTGATGTGCAGCACGGTGCCGCCGCCTCCTCCCAACGCGGCCACCACGCTGGAGGACTCGGTGGGCAACGCGGCCGACATCGACAACGTGCGCCTGCGCCTCGAGCAGCACCGCAAGGACCCGGGCTGCGCCGGCTGCCACGCGCGCCTCGATCCGATCGGCCTCGGCCTGGAGACCTTCGACGGCATCGGCGCCGCGCGCACCAAGTATCCCAACGGCGACGCGATCGACAGCAACGGCGCGCTGCCCGACGGCACCCGCTTCGACGGACCGGTGGCGCTGAGCGACGTGCTCGCGAGCGACCCGCGCTTCCGCAAGTGCGTGGCGCGCAAGCTGCTCACCTACGCGCTCGGCCGCAGCCTGGCCGACGAGTCGATGCTGGTGAACGCGCTCGACGAGCGCTCGGCCGAGGCCGGCACGTTCCAGGCCATGCTCGAGCAGGTGGTGCTCAGCGAAGCATTCCGCGCCCAGCGCGGGGAGGTCCCATGAAGCTGTCGCGACGCGCGCTGTTGCGCGGTGCGGGCGTGTGCCTGGCGCTGCCCTACCTCGAGAGCCTGGCCCCACGCGCCAAAGCGCAGGCCGCCCCCAGCAAGCGCTTCGTCGCGTGCTACTTCCCCAATGGCACCTCCGCCGCCCACTGGCCGGTCTCCGGCAAGGGCAGCGACTACACGCTGTCCCCGATCCTCCAGCCGCTCGCCAAGTACAAGACGAGCATGAGCGTGTTCACCAACTTGGAGAACTACAGCTCGATGCAGGACAACCAGGGCGTCGAGCCGAGCCACTCGCGCTTGTGCGGCGCGTTCCTCACCTGCGTCGACTCGGACAAGGTGACCAAGGACATGAAGGTCGAGATCGCGAACGCGACCTCGCTCGACCAGCTGATCGCGCAGAAGATGAGCACGCCGCTGCGCTCGCTGGAGCTCGGCCTGTCGACGCTCAACAGCTCCACCGACGGCCGGCACGCGTCGCTGTCGCGCAGCATCGCCTGGGCGAGCCCGACCCAGCCGCTGTACAAGGAAGTGAACCCGCAGGCGGTGTTCGATCGCCTGGTCGCGGCCGGCGCGCGCGAGGGTGTGCTCGATCCGCAGGCGGCGGCGCAGGCCGCGCGTCGCAAGGCGCTGCGCTTGTCGGCGCTCGACTTCGTGCGCGAGAGCGCCACCAGCCTGAGCGCCAAGCTCGGTCGCGAGGACAGGCCCAAGCTCGACGAGTTCCTGACCTCCGTGCGCAGCCTGGAGGAGCGCACGCGTGGGCTCGGCGACGCCATCGACGACCAGTCGAACGCGATCTGCAAGCTGATCGGCCGCCCCACGCAGACCTACGCGCTCAACGTCACCAACGGCTACAGCCGCGCCACGCACGCGACGCTGATGAACGAGCTGATCGTGATGGCGCTGCGCTGCGACGTCACGCGCGTGATCACGCACATGCTCGACGACGCGCGCAGCGACTTCGTCTATGACCACGTGAA
>JBEVNG010000001.1:0-5805 GCA_040508235.1 Polyangiales bacterium
AGCGCACGTGGCAAGAACACAGCGCGATGACGTCTCCTCCGCTCGCGCTCCGCCGACGCGATGTCTTCCGCATGGCCTGGCCCATCATCCTCGCGAACGCGACCGTGCCCGCGCTGGGCCTGGTCGACACCGCCTTGATCGGGAACCTCGGCGGCGTGCGCGACCTCGGCGCGATCGCCCTGGCCACGCTGATCTTCAACTTCGTCTACTGGGGCTTCGGCTTCCTGCGCATGGGCACCACCGGCTTCGTGGCGCAGGCGCGCGGCGCGGGCGACGAGGCCGAGGTACGCGCCGTGCTCGCGCGGGCACTGGGCATCGCGCTCGCGATCAGCGTGCTGCTGTTGCTGGTGCGCGGTCCGCTCGGCGCACTGGCGCTGACGCTGCTGCACGGCAGCCCGGAGGTCGAGGCGCTGACGCAGCGCTTCTTCGAGCTGCGCCTGTGGGGTGCGCCGGCGAGCCTGGCCACGCTGGCGGTGCGCGGCACGCTGATCGGCCTCGGCTTGAGCCGTGACCTGCTGCTGCTCGAGCTGATCCTCAACGGCCTGAACCTCGCGCTCAACCTCACCTTCGTGGGCGCCCTGGGCTGGGGCGCACCCGGGATCGCGATCGGCACCGCGTGCGCGGAGTGGCTGTCGCTGGTGTTCTCGCTGTCGCTGATCGCGCTGCGGCTGCGCGCGCGCAAGCGTGACGAGGAGGCGTTCTGGCCCTGGCCGCGCATCCGTCGTGGCGAGGCGCTGCTCGCGCTGTTGCGCGCCAACGGCGACATCATGCTGCGCACGGTGCTGCTGCTGTTCGGCTTCGCGTGGTTCACCGATCAGAGCGCGCGCTTCGGGGACGTGGCGCTGGCCGCGAACCACGTGCTGCTGCAGTTCATCTCGTTCAGCGCGTTCTTCCTGGACGGCTACGCGTTCGCGGCCGAGACGCTGATCGGCGGCGCGATCGGGGCGCGCGTACGCAGCGCCTTCGACGACGCGGTCGCACGCTCCAGCGAGCTCGCCCTGGCCAGCGCGCTGTTGCTCGCGGTGGGCCTCTACGTGCTAGGTCCGCGGGCGGTCGACGTGCTGACCGACTTGCCGGACGTGCGCGCGACCGCTCGCGCGCTGGTGCCCTACTCCGCGCTCTACGTGCTGCTCGCGGTGGGCGCCTTTCAGCTCGACGGCATCTTCATCGGCGCCACCCGCACGCGCGACATGCGCAACGCGGCCGTGCTCTCCACCGGCACGTTCGTGCTCGCCGCGCACGTGCTGACCGGATGGGATGGCAACCGCGGCCTGTGGATCGCGTTCCTGCTATTCGCGGTCGCCCGCGCCCTGGCGCTCGGGCTGAGGTATCCGGCGCTACGCGCGTCCATCTAGGCACAGCGTGCTTTGTTACCCTGGCTGCAAAAGACAACAAAGATGACCTGATCCGCGAAGCTGGTACGTCTTAAGGCCTTCGAGGTGACCTGCATGATGCGAGAGCTAACCCCCTGGGCACTGGCCCTGACCGTGGTGCTGAGTGCGTGTGGCGACGAAGAGCCTGCGCCCAGCGAGTGCGAGTCCGCGAACTGCATCGACGATCGCGATGCCGGGCGCCGCACGGATGCACGCGCCGACTCGGCGGTTCGCGATGCCGGCAAGCCCGACGACGAAGAGGGAGGAGAGGAAGAGGAGCCAGTGGTCGACGCCGGCGCGGCGCCTCGCGATGCTTCGCCTGCGAAGGATGCCGAGGCGCCCAAGGACGCCGGCGCGCCCGACGCTTCCAGGCCGCCGGCCGGCGATGGCGGGCTGGAGTCCCTGCGTCAGGCCTGCCTCGACACCATCAACATGTACCGCGCGACCAAGAGCCTGCCCCCGATGGCGCGCGCGAGCGCAGAGAGCGAGAGCTGCTCGGACGACGGCGCCGAGTTCGACTCCAAGGCGAACAAGGCACACGGCTCATCGGCCAAGGGCGCGATCCCGTGTCGCACGTCTGGTGTCACGCAGAACACCTGCCCCAACTGGCCCACGCGCGGGGGCAGCGTCGAGGCCGCCATGAACCAGTGCCTCGCGCAGATGTGGGCCGAGGGCGAGCCACCGGGCGGCGTCAAGGCCTGCACCGACGCCTACTTCCAGGGCGACACCGCCTGCTTCCTCGCCCACGGCCACTACATCAACATGATCTCGAACAACAAGTTCGTGTCGTGCGGCTTCTACGAGAACGAGAAGAAGCAGTGGTGGATGAACCAGGACTTCACCGCGCGCTGAGCCGAGCAACACCGAGCACACCCGGCGCGACGGGGGAGCCCCGCGCCGGGCGCTTCGGTCACGCCGCGCTACGATCCCCGGGGGCTTGGGCATCGTGGAGCGCATGACGGAGCTTGTGCAGCGCTTGCTGCTGTAGCTGGCGGATGCGCTCGCGCGAGAGATTGTACTTGGCGCCCACCTCCTCGAGTGTGAGCTCCTCGCCGTCCTCGAGGCCGAAGCGGAAGCGCAGGATGGCCGCCTCGATGGGCTCGAGCTTGGAGAGCAGGTGGGCGACCTTGCCGTTCCAGCGATCTGCGTCGATCGACTCCTCCGGCGGCTCGACCTCCGGATCCGGCAGGATGTCCATCAGGCTCGACTCGCTGTCGTCCCCGAGCTTCCGATCGAGCGACGCCGTGGGGCGGCCGGTGGCATGCAGCTGGATCAGCGCGAGCTTCTCCTCGCTGATGCCGGTCTTCTTGCCGAGCTCCGCCAGCGACGGCGGCTCGCCGTTGTTGGCCGTCGACAGCTCGGCGTACGCACGCGCCACGCGCTGCGCGTCGTCGAGCAGGTGCACCGGCAGGCGTACCAGGCGCCCCTTGTCCGAGAGCGCGCGGTTGAAGCCGTGGCGGATCCACCAGGTGGCGTACGTGCTGAAGCGGAAGCCGCGGCGATGATCGAAGCGCTCGACCGCGCGCATCAGCCCCAGGTTGCCCTCCTGGATCAGATCCGCGAGCGGCAGCAGGCCGGTCTCGTAGCGACGCGCGAGCGACACCACGAGGCGGAGGTTGGCCGTCATGAAGCGGTTCTTGGCTTCCTGCTGCGCGCGCCGCGCATCGTTCAGCTTGTTGAGGAAGGAAGCGCTGGTGCCCTTGTCCTCCACGTACGCGCGCACGGCCATGTCCGCGTCGAACAGCGCGACGCGGGCGCTGTCGAGCTGACGCAGCGCCGTGGCGGCACGCTCGCCGCCGGCCTTCCAGTTGGCCGGGGTGCGGCGCTTGGAGTGGGCGAGCTTGCGCAGCGCCGCCAGCTCCTTGGGAGCCTCGAAGTGCGTGGCGATGGCGACCGCGACCACCTCCAGCGTGGCGGCGTGGCTCACCAACACGCGCCAGTGCGCCAGCTCTCGTTCTTCGATCGCCTGGGCGATCGCGATCTCCTGCTTGGCATCGAGCACATCGTAGGCGTGCGTCTCCGCCAGGTAGGTCGAGAGCGTGCTGGCATCCGCGCCTGCGCCGCGCGTGACGGGGCCGCTGCCTGCGCGAGCGGCCCTGATTCCGGTGCTGGTTCCTAACCTCTTGGCTGTCATGGCTTTTCGTTCGAGCTGGGCGGTGCGCCACACATCGGGAGGGCACGCCCAGGCTCACCCCTCCCGACTACGTCGACCCTTGCTGAACACACGTTACGGCCGTCCATTCCCAACGTCCGGCACCTGTTTCGGGTTGCTGTTGCAACACGATGGCGGCTGCCCAACACCGCCCTCCCGATCAAGTACGCTCGTGAAATGTTTGCCGTTACGCGGCCGGCACCCGATCCTCGACGCGAGGAGGCAACGTGGCCACGATTCGCGCGATCGCAATGCTCTCCGGCCTGCTTTCCATGGCGCTGTCCGGGGCGCTGGGACGAGCCCAGGACGACGCCGGCGCGGCGAAGCCCGACAAGCCCAAGAGCGAGCCGAAGCGCGCCCCATCCGCGCGGCCGAGCTACGCCGAGGTGCTGCACAGCACCAGTGCGCTGAGCCGGCTGCGCATGCGCTGTCGCGCCAGCGGCGAGGACGACGCGGAGCACAAGCCGCTCGACCGCCTGACCTGCGCGTTCGCGACCTTCTCGCTGCGCCAACAGCCGCCCGAGAAGATGGCCACGCTCACCAACTACGGCGAGATCCTGCGCGACCTGCGCGGGCAGTGTCGGGAGAACGCGCCGCGCACCGAGCCGGGGCGGATCGCCTGCGCCGCCTGCCGTCCCGACTACGGCGACGAATGCCTGTACGCCGAGGCGATGAAGGACATGCGCAAGGACTGCGGCAAGCTGCCGGCGCCGCGCGTGCACCCCAACCCGGCGGTGGCGCAACTGGAGCAGGCGGAGGCCGCACGCGGGCTAGGCAGCGGGCTGATGGGGCGCTTCTGCGCGGCCTGCGCCAAGGACCCGAGCGCGACCTGCCTGACGGCGTTCTGGGAGGCGGTCGGCGCGCCGGCCCGCTGCACGCTGACCAGCGACGCCTTCGAGATCGAGCTGACCCGCCAGGGCAAGACCAGCACCTGGACCGCCAACCTCGGCGAGCCGTGCAACACGCAGATCACGCTCGCGCTCGACGAGAAGCGCAAGACCTGGACCTACACCGAGCAGCGACTCACGCCCGAGCGGTGCGCGCAGGGCGAGGCGCTGGCACAGTCTCAGAAACCAGCGGTCTACTCGAGCGCGCCGCAGTACGCGTTCCCCGAGCTGCCCGCGCGCTGTGAACGCATCACGCTGCTCTAGGAACAGCTCTAGGAGGCCCGCATGGCCAAGCCCCTCAAGAAGGCGAACTTCCCCCTCGGCGAGGTGCGCCGTCACCTCGAGCCGGGTCCGCTCGTGCTGGTCAGCTCCGCGCACAAGGGGGCGACCGACATCATGGTGATGGGCTGGCACACGATGATGGAGTTCGAGCCGGCGCTGTTCGGCTGTTACATCTGGGACAAGAACTACAGCCAGCGCCTGATCCGCAAGAGCCGCGAGTGCGTGATCAACGTGCCCACGCTCGACCTGATCGACAAGGTCGTCGGCGTCGGCAACACGCACGGCGACGAGGTCGACAAGTGGGAGAAGTTCGGGCTCACGCCGGACAAGGCCAGCAAGGTCTCCGCGCCGCTGATCCGCGAGTGCTACGCGAGCTTCGAGTGCAAGCTGCACGATGACCGCATGGTCAAGCGCTACGGCTTCTTCATCTGGGAGATCGTGCGCGCGCACGTGGCCCCAGTGAAGGACCCCAAGACGCTGCACTACCGCGGCCAGGGCGAGTTCATGGTCGCCGGCAAGCGGGTCAGCAAGCGCGCCAAGTTCAGACCCGAGAACCTGTAGCGGCGCGCCAGACCGGCACGTGCGCGAGGCCGGCGAGCACCGCCAGCGTGAGTCCAGCCGTCACCGCACCGAGCCAGCCGAAGTGGGCCCAGGCCACGCCCGCCAGCAGCGAGCCGGCCGCGCCGCCGACGAAGTAGCAAGTCATGTAGACCGCGTTGATGCGGCTACGCGCCTCGGGCGAGAGCGCGAAGATGCGCGACTGGTTCGAGATCTGCCCGCCCTGGATGCCGATGTCGAGCAGCAGCGTGCCCACGGCGAGGCCCCACAGGCTTTGCGCGGAGACCGCGAACACCAGGTACGACACGACCGTGACCACCACGAAGCCCGCCAGCACGCGCGGCGTGCCGTAGCTGTCGTTGAGCCTTCCCGCGAGCGGCGCCACCAGCGCGCCGGCGATGCCGATCACGCCGAACAAGCCGGCCGCCCGGCCGTCGAGGCCGAAGCTGGGCCCCGTCAGCAGCGGCGTCAGCGCGACCCAGAACACGCTGAACGACGCGAACAGCAGCGCGCCGTTGAGCGAAGCCGCGCGAAGCGTGGCGTGCTCGCGCGC
>JBEVNG010000018.1:0-13924 GCA_040508235.1 Polyangiales bacterium
TGGTGTGCGGTGCGCCGACGCCGGTGTCCGCCATGTTCACGCCGGACAACACGCAGATCTTGGAGCGATGGCGCTCCAGCGGCTGCAAGCTGCGCCCGAGCGTGAAGCCGGTCTCGCTGCCGCTCGGCTTCCACGCCGCCTTGGGCGTGCCGTGCGGCGTGTAGAACAGGATCAGCCGCTTGGGCATCAGCGACTCCTGGCCGCTGACGTTCAGGATGGGCAGGTACGGCGCGAGGCCCGCGGCACCGAGGCCGGCGAGGAAGCCGCGACGCGACATCGAACCAGGGCGAAGAATACGGCTCATGGCGACACCCCCGCGACGCGCTTGTTGCGGAAGGCATCGGACAGCACGATCGACTCCAGCAGCACGCGGATGTCGTGGTCCGACCCCGCGAAGTCCTTGAATAGCTTGTCGAGCGTGCACTGGTCGGCGTTCGCCTCCACGCGCCCGAGCGCGAAGCGCAGCCACTGCGTGGCCACGCACTCCTTGACTGCATCGCTGCCCGCAAGCCTGGTCACCAGCTCGATCGAGTTGCCGAACTTGCCGTTGACCTGGTCATCGACCTGCACGATCTCGCCCGACGAGTCGACCGGCTTCTCGTTCTCCGTGGTGCGGAAGCTGCCGATGGCGTCGAACTGCTCGAAGCCGAGCCCGATGCCGTCGATGCGCTTGTGGCAACCCGAGCACGACGGACTGGCCTGGTGCTCCGCGAGCGCCTCGCGGATGGTCGCGTCCGCCGCGGGATCCGGCGGCGTGGTGTTCACGTCCGCGGGCGGGTCGGGCAGCTGCTGGCAGAGCACGTTGCGGATCACGATCTTGCCGCGCTCGACCGGCGACGTGGAGTTGTAGTGCGAGTGCGCGGCCAGGAACGCGGGCTGCGTGAGCAAGCCAGCGCGCTGCTTGGGATCGAGCTGCACCGGCTCGTCCGCCGAGGCCGCCGGCGTCACGCCGTACAGCTCGGCCAGCTTGCCCTGCGGAAAGCCGTACGACGCGGTCAGCAGCGTATCGAGCTTGGCGTCGTCCTCGCGGATCACGTAGTCGACGAACTTCAGCGTGTCGTCGCGCATCTGGCCGGCCACCTCCGACGAGAACATCGGGAAGATGGTGCTGTCCTTGTTGAGCGTGCCGAGCTTCTCCAGGTCGAGCCAGTGCACGTGAAAGCTCTCCAGCGTGTCGGAGAAGCGTGCGTCCTCCAGCAGGCGCTCGGTCTGCTCGACGAGGCCATCGTCCGTCAGCAGCTCGCCGCTGGCGGCCGCCGCGAGCAACGCCTCATCCGGCGTGGTGCTGAGCAGGAAGAACGACAGCCGCGACGCCAGCTCGTAGGCGTCGAGCTTCTGGGCCTCGCCCTTGCCCGGCGTCACCGGCTGCAGCTCCACGCGATAGAGGAAGTTGGGCGACTGCAGCATGGTCTGCAGCACCACACGCAGCGCGCCCGGATAGCCTCCGCCCTTGTACTCAGCGAACAGCGCGACGTACGCGGCCTTTTCGTCCGCGCTGAGCGGGCGACGGTAGACGCGCTGGCCGAACTTGTCGATGAACTCGGCGGCACACTTGTCGTCGCTCTGCGCCGCGCGGTCGCACGTCACCAGCTTCTCGATGTTGGGCTGCACCTGCTTGGCCACACGCTCGGCCGCGGTGGCGTACTCGTCGACCAGCAGGTCGGTCACCGACGCGACGATGTTGCCGTCGAACACGCCGACGCGCTCATCGTCCGAGAGCGTGCTGCGATCGAAGCTGACGGCGAACAGATCGCGGATGGTGTTGGCGTACTGGTCCCGGCTGATGCGCTGCAGGGGCGTGTAGCCGACGTGCAGCGAGGCGCAGTCGAGCGGCGCCTTGGAGACGTCCGGGCCACCCTTGTTGTCCGTTCCGGTGCCGCTTCCGCCGCCGGGGTTCGCCGGGCTGCCCGGAGCTCCCTCGCGCCCCGAGAATGCGCCGACCGGACCGCCGACCTGTCCCGAGCAAGCGACGAGGAGCGCACTCAGGCTCGCGAGGGTGCGCGCGCGATACCGGCGCTCGCTTTGCCCTGGGGGGACCGGAAACTTCGCAGCCATCGGGGCACTATGTACCGCCAGCCGAGCGCGCAGGGTCACTAACTTTTGCCGTTTTCACGAGCCGCTGTACCTACATGCACATCAGTCAGTCATTGCGGGCTGCCGCCTGCTCAGAACAGGCTTGCTTCACGGCACGGCCAGCGGGTAGAAGGCTGGTACACGAACGTACCATGACTGCATCATCTTCCCTGACCCAACGCTTCGAGGCGCTCGAGCACGCTGTCGCGCGACGCCTCCTCGGTGCCGCGCAGCGCCTGCCCTCGGCGGTGCTCCAACCCCTGTCACGCGCCGCAGACGGTGCCGTGGTGCATCCGGAGATCGCGATCCTACTTGGCCTGCAGCGCCTGCTCGGCGTGCGCCAGCTCTCGGAGGCCAACGTCGAGGCCGCGCGCAGGCGCATGCGCCGCGACTCGCGTGTGCACTCGGGCACGCCCATCTCGGTGGGCGCGGTGCACGAGCTGACCTACCCCGCCGCCACCGGTCCGCAGCGCGCACGCCACTACGTGCCGCGCAGTGGTGGCCGCGCGCCGCTGCTGGTTTTCGTGCACGGCGGTGGCTTCGCGCTCGGCGACCTCGACACGCACGACCTGCCGTGTCGCGCGCTGTGCAGCCAGGGCAACATGCACGTGCTGTCGGTCGAGTATCGACTCGCGCCAGAGCATCCCTTCCCGGCCGCCGCGGACGACGTCTCCGCGGCGCTGCGCTGGGCGCAACAGAACGCGGAGCGCCTGGGTGCGGATCCCGCGCGCGTCGCCATCGGTGGCGATAGCGCCGGTGGCAACCTGGCGGCTGTCGCCACGCTGATCGCCAAGCGTCGCGGCGATGCGCTGCCCGCGCTGCAGCTGCTGATCTACCCCGCCGTCGACTCGACGCGCGACTCGGACTCGATGGCCAGCTTCTCCGAGGGCCTGTTCCTCACGCGCGCCGACATCCACTGGTTCCGCGAGGCGTACCTGCGCGACATCGATCGCAGCGACGAGCGCGTGTCGCCGCTGCTGTCCAAGGACCTCAAGGGCCTGCCGCCCGCGATCGTGCTCAGCGCGGGCTTCGATCCGCTGCGCGACGAGGGCGAGGCCTACGCGCGCGCACTCGAAGCCGCGGGCAACCGCGTGCTGCTGCGGCGCTTCCCACAGCTGATCCACGGCTTCATCAACCTCGGCGCCGTCAGCCCGCACGCGGCCCAGTCGCTGCGCGAGGTCGCGGAGCTGGCGCGCGATCAACTCGCTTGATCAGGCCTTGCTGCGGCCGCCCGGCTTGAGCCGGCCGAGCTGCATGGTGGCGCGCCCGGCGAGGTTCACCATCAAGCTCGGCGCCAGGCGCTTGCCGGTCGACATCAGCTTGGCGTCGAGGCCGACGTAGATGCGCTCGCGGTCGCGCTCGACGCCGTCGAGGATCTGCTCCGCCGCCGACTCGGCGCTGGTGCGCGCGATGCGGTCGAACGCCTTGGCGTCCCCGTCGTTCAGGCCGCGCGCGGCCGCGTTGCGTACGATGTTGGTGCGGATGCCGCCAGGATGCACGACGCTGACCTTGATCGGCTGACCGCTCAGCTCCTGCATCAGCGTCTCTGAGAAGCCGAGCACGGCGTACTTGGAGCAGTTGTACGGAGCCTGGTTGGCGAACGGCACCATGCCGTTGATGCTCGACACGTTCACGATGTGACCCGCGCCCGCCTTGCGGAAGTGCGGCAGGAAAGTCTTGCTGCCGTAGACCACGCCCCAGAAGTTCACGTCCATCACGAACTCGAACGCGTCGTAGTCGATGGTCTCCACGGGCGAGCGCACCGCGACACCGGCGTTGTTGATCACCACGTGCGCGGGGCCGTGCGCGCGCTCGACCTCCTCGGCGTAGCGCACCCACTGGTCGCGCTTGCTGACGTCGACCACGTGCGCGCTGACGCTGCCCTTGTGGCTGACCAGGCGCTTGGTCTCCTCGAGCTCATGCTCGTTCACGTCCGAGATCGCCACCGTGGCCCCGCGTGCGACCAGCTCGACCGCGAGCGCACGCCCGATGCCCGAAGCCGCACCCGTAACCACCACCACTTTGCCGCGCAACGTCGTCATGAAACACCTCTCGGGCGCGGACCTTAGTACGAGTCCACGCGCTGGGCGCCGAGATTCGTGCCGCTTTTTTCAGCGCTCCAGCGCGCCGTCGCGCAGACGCACGATGCGCTCGCCGAGGCTCTGCGCGTCCTCGCGATGATGAGTGACCAGGATTGCCGGGATCGCCAGCTGCGCGACCACCGCGCGCACTTCTGCCGCCAGCTCCGCGCGCAAGGCGGGGTCGAGCGCGGAGAACGGTTCGTCGAGCAACAGCAGCGCGGGCGAGCTGGCCAGCGCACGCGCGAGCGCCACCCGCTGCGCCTCGCCGCCCGACAGCGTCGCCGGTCTGCGCTCCGCCACATGCGCCACGCGCATGCGCGCGAGCCAGTCGCGTGCGTCGACCTTTGGCTCGCGGATGCCGAAGCGCACGTTCTCCAGCGCCGTCATGTGTGGGAACAGGGCCAGGTTCTGGAACACCAGCGCGACCCGACGTCGCCACGGCGGCTCGTCGATACCCGGCCCGAACAAGGTGCGACCCGCCAGCACGATCTCACCCGCGTCGGGCCGGATCAAGCCCGCCAGCGCGAGCAAGCACGTGCTCTTGCCCGCACCGGACGGGCCCACCAGCACGCTCATGCCGGGCGGCAGCGTGAGCGCGAGCTCCAGCCTGCCCGCGATGCGCAGCGAGAACGCGAGCTCAGAAGCCATGGGCCTTGCGCGCGGTCAGCTTGTTCACGACGTACAGGATCGCGATCGCGAGCGCCGTCATCAGCAGCGCCATGCCGCGTGCGTCGTCGTCGCGTCCGGCCTGCACCGCGTCGTACACCGCGAGCGCGCCCGTCTGCGTGCGTCCGGGCAGGTTGCCCGCGAGCATCAGCGTGATGCCGAACTCGCCCAGGCTGCGCGCGAAGCCGAGCGCGAGCCCCGCGGCCACACCCGCGCGCGCGACCGGCAGGCGAATGCGGAAGAACGTGCGCACGGGTCCCGCGCCGAGCGTGTGCGCGGCGGCGATCAAGCGCGCATCGACATCCTCGAAGGCGACGCGCGCGTTCTTGAGCACGAACGGCAACGCCGCGACGCTGGCCGCGACGATGGCCCCGGTGCGCGAGAACGCGATGCTGCCACCGGTCAGCGCCTCGAAGCCGCGACCGAGCGTGCTGCCGCGACCGAGCATCCGCAGCAGCACGTAGCCGAGCACCGTCGGCGGCACGACCATCGGCGCGGTGATCAGCACGTCGATCAGCTCGCGCCCCCAGAAGCGCGCGCGGCTCAACCAGGCCGCCAGCGCCACACCGACCACGCCCGCCAGCAAGGTCGCGCTGAACGCGACCTCGAGCGACAGCCAGATCGGACTCCAGTTCATGCGAGCCGTAGTGTAGCGAAGAATGTCACCGCCGCGTGGGAGCCACGATGCGTTCGAGGCCTAGAGCAGGCGTGGAGGTGTGCTCGTGAACGAAACCAAGACTCGACGTACTTTCCTCGTGGAGACAGGCCTCGCCGGCGCCGCGCTCGGCCTGCCCGCCCTCGGACGCGCCGCGCCGGCGATCATCACGTCCGATGCCAGCCGGCCCGTGCTCGCGCAGGGCATTCAGATCGGCGACCCCGCTGGCGACCGCGCGATCGTGTGGAGCCGCGCCGATCGCCCCGCTCGGCTGTGGGTCGAGTGGGACGTGTCGCCGCGCTTTGGCAACCCGCGCGTGGTGCGCGGTCCGCACGCGCTCGAGAGCAGCGACTTCACCGCGCGCGTCGATCTCGACGAGCTGCCGCGCGACCGCGAGATCTTCGTGCGCGCCAGCTTCGAAGGCTACGACGGCGCGCGCAGCGAGTACAGCCACGGCCGCTTCCAGGCGGCGCCGCTGTTCCGTCGCGGCGTGCGCTTCGTGTGGTCGGGCGACACCGCCGGCCAGGGCTACGGCATCAACCCCCAGTTCGGCGGCATGAAGATCTACGAGGCGATGCGCCAGCGTCGTCCCGACTTCTTCCTGCACAGCGGCGACACCATCTACGCCGACGGTCCGATCCCCGCCGAGCTCACGGTGGAAGAGGGCAAGCTGTGGCAGAACCTCGTTACGCCCGAGACCAGCAAGGTGGCGGAGACGCTCGACGAGTTTCGCGGTCGCTATCGGTACAACCTGCTCGACGAGAACGTGCGCCGCTTCAACGCCGAGGTCGCGCAGCTCTGGCAGTGGGACGATCACGAGGTCACCAACAACTGGTCGGCGTCCAAGGATCTGAGCGCCAACGCCAACTACAGCGAGAAGAACGTCGCCCTGCTGACCGCCCGCGGCACGCGCGCGTTCCTCGACTACGCGCCGCTACGGCCGCACGACGCGCAGGAGAGCGAGCGCGTGTACCGCCACATCCCGTACGGCTGCCTGCTCGATGTGTTCGTGATCGACATGCGCAGCTACCGCGCCGCCAACGGCGAGAACCTGGAGGCGACGCCGGGCGGCGCGGCGACCTTCCTGGGTCAGGAGCAGCTGAGCTGGCTCAAGCGCGGGCTGCGCGAGTCGCGCGCGGTGTGGAAGGTGATCGCGGCGGACATGCCGATCGGCCTGCAGGTGGCAGACGGCACCAACCTGGCGGGCCAGCCGGTCTGGGAGGCGATCGCCAACGGCGATGCCGGACCGGCGGCCGGCCGCGAGCTTGAGATCGCCGACCTGCTCCGCTTCATCAAGCGTCACCGCATCCAGAACACGGTCTGGCTGACCGCGGACGTGCACTACTGCGCCGCGCACCACTACGCGCCGGAGCGCGCCGCGTTCCGCGACTTCGAGCCGTTCTGGGAGTTCGTGGGCGGGCCGCTGAACGCGGGCAGCTTCGGCCCCAACAAGCTCGACGACACGTTCGGGCCCGAGGTGGTGTTCCAGAAGTTCCCACCGACCGCGAATGCGTCGCCCTACGCGGGCTTCCAGTTCTTTGGCCAGGTCGACATCGACGAGCGCACGGCGGCGCTCACCGTGCAACTGGTCGACCTGAACGGCACGACCGTGTTCACGCAGGAGCTGGAGCCGCGTCGCTGATCAAGCGTCGCGGTGATCGGCCCGCGCGACCGCGTAGAGCAGCAGCGTCGCGAGCATCATCGCGGTCGCGTGGTGCCGGACCGGGACGTTGCGCACCGCCACCACGCCCTGGAGCGTGATCTCGCGCGTGTGTGCATAACCGCGACGGCTGGCGTGCGCCGAGCGCTCCCAGCCACGCCGTGCACCCGCCGCAAAGGCAAGCGAGCCGCGACGCGTACGTGCCGCCAGCGCGGCGCCATGCAGGCGCAGGAAGGTGGCGCTGACACGCAGCGCGCGACCACCGTGCAGCGCGCTCAACTTGCCCCACTGACGACCGCGCATGCCCATGGCCAGCGCGAGCGCGGAGGCCCGGCGCGACGTGGCATGGGCATGACGCCGCGAGTGGGCGAGCACGATGGCGCTTCCCTGATGCGCGCGGGCCGAGGCGGCTTCGTAGTGCGTCGAGACGGCCGCGTAGGCACGGCGCGCCGAGCGCGTGAGCGCGTCGCGTGCCGGCAGGCCCGTGCTCAGCACGCGCGTGTACGAGATGCGCTCGCGAGCGGCGACGAGCTCGCGCAGCCGGTTCGCCAGCGTCAACAACACCAGGCGCGCGTTCGCGGCCAGGCCTTCGCCCGCGCGCACGCGGCGAACCAGCTCGCTCATGGAGTCGCGCAGCAGCGAGGCGCGGTGCTGCACCAGCGTCAGCGTCTGACGGCGACGGCCGCCTCCCTTGTTGCTCTTGTTGCCCTTGAACGCGCTGCCGGGATCGCGGTGAAAGCAGACGATGCAGGCCATCGTCGCATCCGTGCGCAGCCGCGAGCAGTCCGGACAAATCGCCGCCTCGCAGCAGGCGCAGCGCAGTTCGTACACCGATGCGTGCAGCTCGTGGCAGACGTCGCACCCCTGTTCCGCGCTGAGCGCGGACACGAAGTCGACGGAAGGCTCGGTGGTCAATGCGGCCACGAAGTCGATCGGAAGAGCCATCGTTTCACCTATCCGCCGCGCTCTACTCGGCACGAATTCAAGCAAGTCCAAGTCGGGCGCAGCTGTGCTGCAGTAAGGCAAACGCTCTTCGCTATTCACGATCCGAGCCACCACACCTACATAGGGGGTGTCCAAGCCGGCCGTGACGGTAGTTCTCTCGCCGTTTCCGGCACCTGCGTGCGCGTGACCGCGGGGGTTACAGCGCGGTCGCTTACGGTTGCGACCGCTCCACGCCGTTCGCGTCCCGGCGTGCATGCCTCGCCTGTGGCCAAATTGCTTGCAGCCCATGTTGGGCACGCCGGCCGGCCGTCTCCGCGCTGTCATCCTGGCGAAACGCGCATGCGACGGAAAGACGAGAGCCCCGCACTCTCGCGAGTACGGGGCTCATCGGTCATTCACGCGACGCGAGGTCGCGTTCGGTCAGGGCTGCGTGCAGTCGATGAACTGCCTGATGTTGGTGCTCTTGATGATCGAGGTCGTGCCCGCGAAGTGCGCCGTGATCGTCAGCTCCGCGTCGAGCGTGGAGTCCGCCGGGTTCGCCGACGACGGCACGGTCTTGGGCACCACGACCGCAACCGCGACACCCGGCGAGTACGTGCCCGTCTGGCTGTCGACCGTGGCCGCGGGGACCTGACCCGAGGTCGTGCCCTGCGAGCCGAGGTACGCCGTGAACCACTGCGTGGAGTTGAGCGCGATCGAGTCGATGATCAGCGGCTCGGTTCCGTAGTTGGTGATGAACACCGTCTTGGGATCCTGGGCGCGCGGTGCGCCGCAGACGTGCGGTGTGCCTGCCGGCTCACCCGACTGCGGTGCCGCGGACGCCGCGAAGTACAGGTCGTCCGGCACGTTGAAGCTGACCTCGTCGGTCGCGGTGCCGGTGAGCACCACGTCGGCGGGGAGCTCGCTGCACAGCGGCGTGGTCGAGGTGAACACGAGCGTCGCGCTCGAGGCACCGAGATCACCGTTCGTGTACGAGTTGCCCGCGATCGGGTCGAAGTAGCCGCTCACCAACGCGGGCGTGCCGCGCGTGATGCTCGCGGTCCACGTGGTGGGCGTGGTGCCCTGCACGTCGCGCGCGTCGACGTGGTAGCGCGGGCCACCCGTGGTGCGCGACTGCGAGCCGCTGGTCGAGAGCGTGGCGTCGATGTTGCCGTCGTTGGCAACGGTATAGACGTTCTTCGCGTCGCTCTCGAAGTTGACGTTGACCTCGCCGAACGCGACGTCGCCAGCCGTCACGGTGAGCACCGCGCCTTGCGGATACTGCTGCAGCGGGATGACGTGATCGGTGTCGTTCGGGATGTTCGTCTTGATGGTGAGGTTGCCGCTGTAGGTCGCGGGATCGAGCGACGCCGGCGGGAACGGGATGTTCGCGGGGATGACGTCGAACGAGCCGGTCTGGATCGGCATCTGATCGGTCGGCGCAGGGATGGTTCCGGCGGCCACCGAGAGCGAGAAGGCAGCCGTGTCGACCGTCGCCGTCCACTCCAGCGGCGTGTTGCCGGTGTTCTGGATGGTGACCGTCTTGTCTGCCGCGCGGAACGGCGCGCCAGGGGTGCGAGCGAGGCCAGGCGTCGGGCACGCCACGGCGCCTGCGTTGCCGAACTGGATCGGGTCCCCGCTCAGCAGCTGGTAGCCGGGCGTGGAGGGCGTGCCGCTGAGCGTGACCGACGGCGGCAAGGCACCGCAGATCACGTCGTTCGGTCCGGGTCCGATCTGCAGCGTCGCGGTGCGGCGCGTCGCATCGTTGACCGGCGGGCGGAAGGTGACGGCGATCGCCGCGCTGCCCGGCGTGTTGGTGGTGCCGATCGGCACCTCCGCCGGGGTCAGCGCGCCCGTCTGCGTGTACGTGTCGCCCGTGGAGACGAGCGTGAACACCGGCGCCGCGGGGTAGTTACCCGTGTTGAGGATCGTGACGCTCTTGGCGGTGGTGGTCTGGTTGTTGGCGCCGTTGAAGGCTCCATCCGCGAACGGACCCGTGGGCACGCCGTTGTTGTCCGGGTGTCCGTAGGTGAGGTGCGCGCCCTGGATGGTCGTGGTCAGCCCGAAGATGCGCTGCGACACGGCCGGATCACTCGGGTCGATCAGGATCGAGTCCGACAGGATGGTTCCGGGCGTCGCGGTCTGCGGCACCACGGCGGCCTTGACGGCGATGTCGAAGGTGCTGGAGGCACCGGGCGCGAGGCTGAGCGCCGTCTGGCTGAGCGTGAACGGCGAGTCCGCCGTGGGCTTGAGCGTGCTGACCGCGACCGTCATCGACGCCTGCGTGTAGTTGCGCAGCGTGACGGTGGATGCGGGCGGCGTGGCCGTGCCGCAGTTCACGCGGTTGGCCAGCGGCGTGCGCTGCACGGAGAGGCCGTTGTTGCTCGCGGCGCCCTCGAACGGGATCTCGGTGACGCTGGCGGCGGTGCCGCCGTTGCAGACCGCGCCGGTGACGGCGAGTGCCGCACGCGACGTGTAGGCGCCGTTGGTGAGCGGGTTGAACGAGGCGTTGAACGCCTGCGTGCCGGGCTGGTTGTTGGCGGCCGCGGGGACGGTCAGACCCGCAGCGAGCTCCGTGGTCGAGGTGCCCGTGTAGAGGTCGAACGCGTCGTTGACCGGCTGCGTGACCGTGAGCTCCGCCGGAGCGTTACCCGAGTTCTGCAGCGTGACCGGCGTGAAGGTCGCGCCCTCGCCGGTCTGGACCAGGATCCAGTCCGCGCCGCCGACCGGATCCAGCGCCAGGTGCGCGCCGCGCGGCGTGACCTTGAGCGGGATGACGAACGAGTTGTTCGGTGCCGGCAGGTTGGTGGTGACGGTGGCGGTCGCGCCGATCGCCACGCCAGCGGTCGCCGACGTCGGCACGGCCGACGCGTTGAGCGTGATGGAGACGTCGGTGCCCGGAGCGACCGAGCCACTCTTGGTGCCGCCCGTCGCGCCCTCGATCGAGAACGCGTTCGAGTTCGAGAGCGTGACCGTATAGGTGACCGCGGCAGCGCCGGTGTTGGTCAGCTTGAAGGTCTGCGATGCCGGCGCGTCGCCGCCGCAGTTGGAGAGGCCGAAGTCGACGGACGTCTTGTCCGCGATGCCCTCGGGCACCACCGGTCCGCCGTCGCCACCGTCGCCGGGATTGCCGCCGTCCGGATCGTTGTCACCACCGTCGGGATCGCCGTTGCCCGGGCCGGTGTCCGGAACGCTGGTGTCCGGAACGCTGGTGTCCGGGTTGCCGTTGCCGGCTTCCGGGCTCCCGCCCTCGCCGTTGTTGCCTTCACCGCCATCGGGCGTGCTGCTGTCGGGATCGTCGTCTCCGTTGCCACCCGAGCTGTTCTTGCAGCCGGAGCCCAACGCGAGGATCAGTCCCGCGATGCTGGCGAGGTGCCAGCTCGAGCGGCGACGCATCAGTTCGATGGAACTGCGTCGCGATTCACCAAACTCATCGTCACCGTCACTCGTCCCAAACATGCTCGAACCGCCTTTCGCGCGGTGCGTGTCCGCGCAAAGAGAAGAGGGAGATGGCAGCCATTGCAAACGACGACCGAGCACGCATGAGACGCGCTTGTTACGCGTCCACTACGGCACTAGTCGCCCCCCGTTTGAAGTAGAAGCTTCACGGCTGCCGGACCAGCTCGTCAACCCCAATCCAACCCACTAGCGATAGGATATTTTCCTAATTTCCCGCGCAATACGCAGATTCTCGCCGCTGCAATCAGACTTGCAGCACCCCAACTCGAGACTGCGGACTTACGGTCCGCGTCTGAGTGCTCGGTATGAGCATTGAACTACGCGCACTCGTCGCCGATGTGCACGCATCTCCCACCCGACTGCGCGGTTACCCCCAAGCGAAGACTCGCTGCAAACGCGCGCCGGTGCCAGAAATCTTCCGGCATCGCCAAGGCGGCGAGCGCAAGGGCACATGGGTGCGCGCGCGCCGTACGGAGCTGGGAAGGCTGCTTGCGCTCAGCGCGGGGCGGGCTCGATCAGCTCGGCGACGCGCTTGCAGTCCGCGCATTCGGCATGCAGCAGCGCGCCACCGCCGAGGCGCAGCTCCCTGCGCACGGTGATGCGCTCCGAGCTGCAGGCGGGGCACGGACGGTTCTCCCGCATCAGCTGGAGGAACAGATCGATCGGCTCGACGTCGACGCGCATGCACGCAGCATAGTCCGCGTGCATGCGGCTCGGATTGCGACCGCGTTTCTCAGAAATACTTTTCCATCGCGTAGCCCTTGTGCTCGATGTAGCGCTGCAGGTCGCGCCGAATCAGCCGCATCGCCACGCCCACCACGAGTGCATCGTCCAGCTGGCCGAGCACCGGCAGCACGTCCGGCACCACGTCACCCGGGCTCACCGAGTAGAGCAGCGCGCCCGCGGCCACCACCAGCGACGTCCACGAGATCGCGCGGTACTTGCCGTCCCAGTAGTCGTCGATCATCTCCAGCACCAGGCTCGCCTGGTTGGTGATCTTCTGCATGCGATCCGGGATCTGCCGCAGCTCCTTGCGCACGCGCTCGCGCTGGCTGAGCAGCTTCGGGATCTTCACGGCGCCGAGCTTGGCCGCGTAACCCTCGATCGCCTCCCAGGCCGCCCTGCCGAACCTGGTCTTCGGCTGCTCGACGCCCGCCGGCAGCGACTCCTCCGCGCTCTCCCTCGGCGGCACCGCGACCTGCGCCCCATCCACTCGTGCTGTTTGCATCGTTCCCTCCCCGTTCGGGCCGAACGCCGCCCTTCGAATTGGAGGTAAGCAGGCCCGGCGGATCCGCTCGCCATGGAGTACACATCGGCATGGGTTCCGGCGTAATCACGCACTACAACGTGCAAAAGCAGACGCTCATCGAGGCGCTTTTGCCGCTTTGTCCTTTCTTGCTCATCGATGCCACACGCGCGGACGTCGCCGTGCCGGAGTCGCTCAAGCAGCCCGAATTGGTGCTGCGCATCGGGCGGGATCCGCGGGTGATGGGCATGCCCGACCTGGTGCTGGACGAGTCGGGGTGGACGGCCACCATTTCCCTGCGCGGTGTGCGCCATCACGTCAGCGTGCCGTGGGAGGCCTGCAGCCGCTGCTGGGTCGGCGAGCCCTTCTCCGGGCCGGTGGTGGTCTGGCCGCAGCCCAAGCCGGGCGAAGAGCCGGAAAAGCCCAAGGCTCCCGGCCTGCGCCTCGTGAAGAACTGAAACAATCGGAAACGCCCCAGCACGACTTCGCCCATGCTCCAGTGCCAGACTGGCTGGGTGGAGAGACGCATGAACGAGGCGCAGCCGAGCGAAGACGTGCTGCGGGTGGTGTTGGTCGAGGACGACGAGAGGCTCGGCCGGCTGACCAGCAAATACCTCGAGAGCCACGGCGTGCTCGTGACCTGGGCGCAGGATGGCAAGAGCGGCCTGTCCGAGGTGCTGCGCCTGCGGCCCGACGCGGTGCTGCTCGACCTGCAGCTGCCCGGCCTGGACGGCATCAGCGTGTGCCGCGAGCTGCGCGCCAAGACCGACGTGCCGATCTTGATCATCACCGCGCGCGACGAGGAAGCCGACCGCGTGCTCGGGCTGGAGCTGGGCGCCGACGACTACATCGCCAAGCCGTTCTCGTCGCGTGAGCTGCTGGCGCGCGTGCGAGCCCAGGTGCGGCGTGCGCGCGGACGTGTGGGCCCGTCCAGCAAGCCGATCGAGGTGGGGGAGCTGTCGCTCGACCCGGCCTCGCTCAAGGCGATGCTCGGCGGCAACGAGCTCACGCTGACCGCGTACGAGTTCACGCTACTGCGCGTGCTGGCGGAGCACGCCGGACGTGTGCTAGGTCGCGAGCAGCTGCTATACCACCCCAAGGGCAACGCGGAGGAGAGCTTCGACAGCTAGATCGACGTCACGAGATAGCGCCAGCGCGCC
>JBEVNG010000030.1:0-7474 GCA_040508235.1 Polyangiales bacterium
ACGCGCGACGACTACCCGGAGCTCGCGCTCGACGCCACCGCGATGGACCCCGGCGGCACGTTCCACGTGGCGCTGAACGGCGGCGGTCGCGTGGTGTTCAACCCGCAGCCCATCCTGTGCTCGTTCCCGCTCGACGGCGCTCCCAGGTGCTCGCAGATCGCCAACCGACCGGGCGCCAGCGGCATGCAGGCGCCCGCGCCAGGCACCGTGTTCATCCACGGGCCCGGCGGCATGACGCGCTACCTGCCCTGAAACGCCGCCAGCAGCGCGTCGCGCGTGGCCTTGTGCAGGGTCTGGGCGCGCGCCCGAATGTGGAAGCCGTCCTCGCGCTTGACCGAGCCGAGGCTCTTGAGCTCCAGCAAGTGCTCACTGGCGAGCTTGAGGACCACGGTCAGCGGCTGGCCCGGGGCGAACGCCTCGGCGCTGCGCAGCATGAACTGCTTGCCGTCGAAGCTGACCACGTCGATGGCGCCGGCGCGGGGAGACGACAAGCGCGCGTTCATCGACGACGGCCCTTCCCCATCGCGTCCTTGGCCTCGCGCAGCTCGACCTTGCGCTTGATGTCCTCGCGCTTGTCTTCCATGTCTTTAGCCTTGGCCAGGCCGAGCTCGATCTTGGCGCGCCCGTTCTTGAAGTAGACCTGCACCGGGATCAGCGTGTAGCCGCGCATCGCCAGCTTGCCGGTCAGCTTCTCGATCTCGTGGCGGTGGGCGAGCAGCTTGCGTGAGCGCTTGGCCTCGTGCTGGAACGCGTTCGCCTGCGCATACGGGCCGATGTACATCTTGTGCACGAACAGCTCGCCGTTCTGGATGCCGGCGTACGCGCCCTCCAGGTCGGCTTTCTTGTCTCGCAGGCTCTTCACCTCGCTGCCGGTGAGCTGCATGCCGGCCTCCAGGCGCTCGTCGATCGTGTAGCGAGCCGACGCCTTGGGGTTGCGGCAGACCATCAGCTCGCCGGGTGGCTGGGGTTTGGCCATGGCCGACGGGTTTAGCGCGTGTCGGGCGGGGGCTCCACGACGATCGCGTCGTCCGGAGGGGGCTGGTCGATGGGCTCCGGCGCCTCGACGGGGGGTTCCGGCTCTTCGGCCGGCTCGGCGGGTTCGGCGCCGTCCAGCCAGCCGCCCTGGATGTGCCGCAGGGTCTCGCTGGCGAGCGAGGCCTCCAGCGAGCCGGGCGGCATGGGACCGAGCGCGTTGCGGTAGAGGTCGACCTGCAGCGAGGTCGACTTGCCCGCCAGCTTGGCCAGCGCCGCGCGCGCGACCCCGACCGCGTGGCGGGTGGCGATGTCCGCCTTGCTGAGCTGCACGGCGTTGTAGCGGGCCGTCTCCTGGTCGATCCACGGACCCGGGCGCAAGCGCACGAGCGGCGCGCGCTGCTCGTCCTTCTGCAGCGCGAAGTCGAGCTCCACGTCGAGGCGCGGCGTCGTGTACGCATGCAGCGAGGGCCACGCGATCTTGGCGCGCAGCGCGCCGTTGCGACCGAGCGAGACACTTGCCACGCATGCGCGCGCGCCGAAGTCCGAGCTGTCGATCACACACGGCGTGGTGGTCGCGTCCGGCAGGATGCGCTCCAGCGTGACGCAGCCGACGTCCTGGCGCGCCGGCGTGCGCGCGTAGCCGACGAGCGTGTAGTCGCCGACCGTGAAGCCCTCGCCCAGCGCGAGCGTCGCCGGGTGGAACAGGTCGTCGACCTCGGCGTCTTCGGCGACCACGACACCGCGCCCGGTGATCACGCGCACCGCGCTCGCACGTCGGCTGGCGGCACCGAGCGCGACGAAGCCCGGCTGCTCCACGCGCCCGGTCACCCGCATGCCACGCTGACCGAGCACGCGTCGCACCTCGCGCTCCTCGCTGGCGAGGTCGACGCCGGGACGCAGGAAGCTCGCCTCGTGATCGAGGAACGCGCGCGGATCTTGCGCCGGCGTGCAAGCGGCGAGCAGCAGCGTGATCGCGGCGACGCGGAGCATGGGCAAGACGCTAGTTCATCTGGTCGTCGGGGTCCACGTCGTCGGCCCGCGCCAGCGCCAGCGTGTACACCGCCGCCGCGTGCCCCAGCGCGCGCCGCGCCTCGTCGAGCGTGGCGCCCGTGGTGCGCACGTCGTCGACGACGAGCACACGCATGCCTTCCGCGCGCGGGCTCGCCATGAACGCGCCGTGCAATGAGCGCGCACGCGCCTCGCGCCCACGGCCGACCTGCGCCGTCGCTCCGCGCACACGTCGCAGCAGACGCGGCACCAGCGGCACCTCCAGCGCCCGCGCCACCGGTCGCGCCAGCAGCACGCTCTGGTTGAAGCCGCGCTCGCGCAGGCGGCGCGCATGGAGCGGCACGGCAGTCACCAGATCGACCTCGCCCGCCAGCTCCAGCGCAGGCTCCAGCAGCCACTGCGCGAGCCCGGCCCCGAGCTCGCTCTGGCCTCGATATTTGAGGCGGTGGATCGCATCACGCAGTGGACCGCCGAACATGCACGCGTCGAGGTCGAGGCGCGCGCGTGGGCAGGCGCGATCGATCAATGGCTCGCAGGCGCCGCAAAAGACCCACTCGCGCATCGCGATCGGGCCGGCGCAGGCGGCGCACACGGGGGGCGAGAGCAGGTCGAGCAGGCCGCGATAGAGCCGGAGCTTCATGCGCGCGGTATCGGACGCCGACCGTGTCGGTTGCGTCAGCGCTGGCGAATGCGCGTGCGCTCGGCGCGCACGGTGACGCCGGTCCAGCGTCGGAACGCGCGATGGAACGCCTGCGGCGTGGTGTAGCCGAGCTGCGCGGCGACCTCGTCGGTGGAGGCGCGCTCGTCGCGCAGCAGCGCCAGCGCGCGCTCGCGACGCACCTCGTCGAGCAGGCCGCGCAGGTTCAGGCCCTCCGCCTCCAGCTTGCGCCGAAGCGTGCGCTCCGAGACGTGCAGCTGGCGCGCGAGCGTCGCGGTCGACAGGTCCCCGCTCGGCAGCTTGCTCTCCAGGGCCTCGCGCAGGCGCTGCTCCAGCTCGCTGCGTGCGCCCTTCGCGAGGCCGTCGGCGATCGTGCGCCAGGCGTCCTGCATGCTCGGGTCGTGACGCGCCAGCGGCAGCGCCAGGCCGGCGCTCGGAAACTCCACCGCCAGCACCGGCGCGTCGTACGTCACCGGGCATTCGACCAGGCGGTGCAGCGGCGGCTCGCCATGGGAGCGCGCGTACGGCAGCTCGATGCGGGTGATGGTGAAGAACGCGCCGGTCTGCCTGCGCGCCGCGATCAACAGCGTGGCCGCGATGAAGTCCCAGCCCACCGGGTGCAGCCTGGCGCTGCCCAGGCTCAGCTCGCAGCGCGAGGTCTCGGGCCCGCGCTTGATCTCCATGCGCGCGGAGTCGTGCACCATCGGTAGCAGGCCCGCGAGCGCCTCCAGCGCCTCGCCGAACGTGCGCTGGATGCGCGCCGCCACTTCCACCAGCTCGAAGTCGCCCGGCTCGGCGCACTCGGCGGCCATCACGCCCAGGTCGCGTCGGCCGGTGAACGCGACCACCTGCTTGAGGATCCAGTTCGCGTGCTGGTGCGGGATGCGCGCGCCGAACGAGACGCGCGCGAGCTGCGCCTCGGGGGCGACCTTGCCGAGCGCGCCCAGCACGAACTGGGCGACCATCGGATGCAGCGTGGGAGACGACGACATGACCCGGGAGATCCCGCGGGTCCGGCATACAGCGTTTTTTGCCGGGCGGCGAGGCCCGGTCCACCAAACGGGCCCGGCCAGGTTCCAAACCGGGTCGGCCAAGACGGCGGTTCGGGCGTGCGAGGTGCCCGCAGTCATGGGCATTTTCCTGGAGTGCCACGCGCCACCACCGCCCCCTGCTACGCCGCCCGCGTGCTGCGGCCGTTCCTGCCTCACCTGGGGGAACGGCTGGCCGACACGCTCGACGAACAGCTGGAGGGCCTCGAGCCCGAGCGACGCCTCCACGCCAGCTACGTGCATGCGCTGCTGGAGTGCGCCGCGCGCCGGGACCCGGCGGTGGGCGTGCTCGCGAGCGAGCAGATGGCCCTCGGCGACGCCGGGCTGCTCGACTTCCTGATGACGTCGGCGGCGACCCCGCGGGCCGCGCTCGCCGTGGCGCGCAGCCACCAGCGCCTGCTCGGCGACGTGCATCAGCTGTCGCTGCAGGTCGAGGGCGAGCACGCGTGCGTGTGGCTGGAGGCGCGCGTGGAGACGCCGCGCGTGGTGGAGGACTTCATGATCGCGTGCCTGCTGCGCAACCACGTGCTGCGCTGGAACCAGCTGGGCGAGCTGCGCATCTGGTCGACGCGCATGCCGCCGCGCGAGCTTCCGCCTTACCAGCGCGCGTTCCCGACCGCGCGGCTGCACTTCGAGGCGGCGCGCGCGGGGATCGGCTTTCCGGCCTCGTGGCTCGAGGTGCCGCTGCGTCAGCGCAACCGCAGGCTGCACGCGGTGCTCCGCCGCGCCGCCGACAGCGAGCTCGCGAAGCTACCCGCGATCGAGTCGACCACCGAGCGTGTGCTGCGCGCACTGCGTGCCCAGCTCGGGGCCGGGGAGCTCGCGATGCCGAACGTCGCGCGGTCGCTCGACCAACATCCACGCACGCTGCGGCGTGCGCTGCTGCGCGAGGGCACCACGTTCCAGGCGCTGGTGGCGCGCGCTCGCAAGGACGCCGCGCTGCACTGGCTCGGTCGCGACGACCTGAGCCTGGAGGAGGTCGCACGCCGCAGTGGCTTCCAGAGCAAGGCGCCGTTCCATCGCTCGTTCCGGCGCTGGACCGGCGACACGCCGCAGAGCTACCGGCGCAAGCAACACGGGGAGCTGCCTCTGCCGCGGTAGCCGCATCACGGCAGCTGCCGGTGCTGAATGACGGCGTAGAGGCGCTCCAGGCTGCGGTTGCCCCGCGCATCGTCGGACAGGAACAGCTTCACGTCGCCGAGCACCTTGCGAGCCTCGTCGGCGCTCAGCGACTGCGTGTTGGGCAGCTCGGGATGCGTGCGGTTGACGTTGGCGACGGAATCGAAGAGCACCTCCGCCGGCGACTGTCCGGCCGACGCCAGGTTGCGCAGCAGCTTGCCGAGCACGGTCGGCGTGCCGAGCGGCCTGGCTACCGCGATCACTTCACGTGTGAACGCCAGCACCGCCTCCAGAGCGCCAACTTCCACGTCTGGCGGTTCGCCGTCGAGCGCGCGGAACGCATTGGGAGCGAGGGCGAGCGACGCAAGCTGGATCGCCGGCGAGACGTTGCGATCGCGATCGAGCAGCACCAGCAGGTCCGCGATCGACATCAGCGTGCCGCGGTCGTCCAGCAGCGACGTGGCCAGCGCGAGCAGCTCCCCGCTGGCGTCCGGCTCCTCCCACAGCGCTTCCAGCACATCGAGCGCGGCCGCCGCCAGCGGGTGCGAAAGCACGCGCGCCAGTCGGTCGGACAGGCCCGCGCCAAAGGCCTCGATGTCGCCGGCGTCGCGGTGGCGCTGCAGCTGCTCGCGCAGCCACGGCAGCGCGGCCAGCACCAGCGCGTGCGACGTGCGGCTCGCGAGCGCGTAGCTGTACGCGTTCGCGGCACCGTTGCGATCGACAGTGAGCAACTCGTCGACGAGCGCACCGCGGCCCGCGCGCCAGCTCTCGGCGCGCGGCGCGTCGGCGTCCCACGTATCGTCGAACGTCTTCAGCGCATCGAGCACCATGTACAGCGGCGTCAGCTCCGGGATGATGCGACCTGCTTGCTGGCAGGTCTGAGCCGCGCCTTCGACGCAGGTGTTGGTCCGGGTGTAGCCCTTGCCGGCGCGCGTCGTCAGCGTGGCATCGGGCGTCAGCGTGCGTGCGACGAAGTCGGAGAGCACCGTGACGCCGTCCTTGTCGCCGACGCGCAGGGTCGCGAGCTTGGCCGCGGCGCGCTGCAGGATCGAGACGTAGTCCTCGTCGAGGAAGGCCTGCGCGAGCAGCTCCTCGTAGCTGACCAGGTTGGTGCCCGGCACGTAGAAGCGCGCGCTCGGGTCGACGCTCTGCACGCAGCCCTCGTTGCCGGGACCGATCTCGCCGCAGGGCTGATCGCGCCTGGACGACCAGTGCGTGTGCAGCACGCTGAGCATGTCGCCGAACAGGTAGTGGTCGCGCAGCGCGCCCGCCTCGTCGCGCAGCTCGTGCTCGTCGAACGCCTTCATCAACGGCAGGCCCGCGCTCAGGAACGACTCCCCGTCTGCAACCGGATCCTTCACCTCCATGGGGAACAGGCCGTACGGCTCGTAGCTCGGGATCGGCACGCCCTCCTTGTGCTGCGCCGGCACGAACAGGTCGCCGACGAACTTGTTGTGCGGCGCGAACAGGAAGCGCGCCGCGGCCGCCGCCGTGATCGAGTCGCGGAAGCCGTCGATCTGCGACGCCTGCTCCTGCACGTCGGCGATCGAGCCCACGATGCCGAGCCCCTGGCCGAGCGTTCCCAGCACGTTCACGAAATCGTCCTTGATGTCGATCTTCCCCCGGCCGAGCGCGGCGCGCAGGTAGATCTCTACCGCGTCGCCGATCTCGATCAGGTCGCACGCCTTGTAGCCCTCCCCGCCGAGCGAGGCCGAGGTCGGGAACACCAGCTCGCCGATCGCGGTCGGCGTGCGCAGGACGGCGTTGTCCTTGTTGCAGATGCGCGTGCGGTTGAGCCCGCTGATCATCGACATGGTGCGCTGCCAGATACTGCGGTTCAGCGCCGTGTCGCCGGCCATGCGGTCCACGCGCTCGCTGTAGGCGTGCTCGACCCGCGCGTTGAGGTCGTCCTTCTGCGCCGCGGTGTACGGTCCCGGTGGGTCGAGCACGAGCGGCGCATTGCGGTACGTGACCAGGTCGCGATGCCGCATCCAGTTCGCGAACACCTTGCCGAGCGACGCCGACTTGGGGTCGGCGAACGAGCGCAGCACCGCCTCCAACATGCCCGGTCGCTGCAGCATGCGGGTGCCTATCTGGATCAGGTCGTCCCAGAGCTCGTGTGGGCCGTTGAGCTTGGCGGAAGGGAAGTCGTCCGCGCGCTCGTCGATGCGCAGTCCGCCGTAGACCAGCGCCACGGCCTCGGACTCGTGCTCGCGCAAGAGCTGCTGCAGCACGTCGAGCAGCGCGTCGGTCTCGGGGTAGCGCGCGAGCGTGGACAGGGCGTGCACCAGCTCCAGCAGCGGCGCCTGCGCGAGCTCCGGGCCCTGGAAGTCGACGTCGTTCTGCCCGATCGTGTAGGTCTGCGCGCGCCATGGGCCGAGCAGCGCGCGCAGGCCGTGGGCGAGGTTCTCCAGCGCGGCGCGCGGCGCACCGTCGCGCTCCAGCAGCGGCGCGAGCACACGCAGCACGCCCGCGAGCACGCTGCGGTCGGCGTCGAAGCTCTCGTACAGCGGCTGCCCGTCTTGGAGCGCGAGACCCGTCGCGTCTCGCTCGCCATCGTCGCCGAACGGCGCGGGCTCGCCGGGCCCCTTCGCGTCTCCGTTCGCATCGCGCTTCAGCACCGGCAGCGCGCCGCGGTCGCTGGCCAGTGCGTCGTCGGTCTTCA